>JAPLGT010000079.1:0-8731 GCA_026390035.1 Chloroflexota bacterium | reverse complement strand
TCCGGACTCAATTCTTCGTACATATTTACACCGCCTGGCCTCGTCTTTTGACAGGCAAGATAAGATTTTCTCACCACTTTAGCATTGTCTCATCAATTTGCATAGATCTTTTGTGCCCCAAAACCATACTGAGAATTGCTGGAAAACACAATACACATTCCGAATGACTGATAAAGTTATGATAAAATTAAATGTTTTGATTTCTGTTTGGAGGAAAGATATGACTAAAGAAACCTATTCTGTTGAAATCGCAGGTCTTAAACGTGAACTGCGCATGTTCCAAATTGCGCCCGGATTGAAAATTGCCATTTTGAATATCCTGGGAGATACCGAGCTTGTGCAGGCCTGCGGTATTGCGTTGGCTGAAAAACTTGAGGGTCTGGATTATGACATCCTTGTTACCGCTGAAGCCAAGTCCATCCCCCTGGCTTACGCACTCTCTGTAGAAACGAAAAAACCATATGTGGTTCTGCGAAAATCTTACAAACCATACATGGGTGAAGCCATTCAGGCCGAGACGTTGTCCATTACCACTGGTCAGCCTCAGACCTTGATCTTGGATGAAAAAGACAAATTTCTGGTGAGCGGTAAAAAGGTCATCATTGTTGATGATGTCATTAGCACCGGTTCAACCCTGCAGGGTATGCGGATGATCATGGATAAAGCCGGGGCCAAAGTAGTCGCTGAGACTGCCATCATGACTGAGGGCGAAAAATCACAGTGGCTGCATATCATTGCTCTTGGTCATTTGCCCTTGTTTACAGATTAATATTTTGATCAGATCACTATTAGCAAAGAGCACAGGAGATAAAATTATCCTGTGCTCTTTGTTTTTTAAGATAACCAGAAACCAACTAATCTTCGCTTGCCCTGGCGACTTCATCCGCTTCGAAGATAACTTCCTCTCTTCCAGTTAGTTTCTCAGCTACCTTTCTGACGATTAAGTTAAGGTGACCGGTGTGGGCCACATAATCCACATCGTCTGCTGGAACTGTGAGTACTGGGCATAGAGTGAAACCATTGATCCAGTTCTCATACAGCAAGTTCAGACCGCTCAAATAGCCTGGTGTAATCGAACGTTCGTAATCTCGACCTCGACCTGAAATTCGGCATAAGAGCGTCGGCACTGAGGCGCGTAGATAAATGACCAGATCGGGTGGCGGCAGAAATTGCAAGACCATATCGTACAGTTCTCGATAAGTGGCATAATCGCGCGGTTGGATGTAACCCTGCAAAAACAGGTTCTGTGCGAATATCTCCGCGTCTTCGTAAACGCTGCGGTCCTGGATGACCGATGTCGGATGGCTCGCGATCAGGTGGTGGGCTCTTAGACGGTGGGTCAGGAAAAAAACTTGTGAGTGAAAGGCCCAGGCAGACATATCTTTGTAAAAATCTGCCAGGTATGGGTTTTCGGTTACGGGCTCGTAGAAAGGTTCCCAGCCCATTTTTGTACATAACAGATCAACCAGGGTGGATTTCCCCACCCCGATATTTCCTGCAATCGCAACAAACTTTTTCATAAACTTCCCTGACACGGTTTCCAGATACTGGCATACCGCGATTACCTCGGATTATTTTGGAATTTCCCCGGCTAATTCCTTGTCGATGATTTGTTGAAAGACCTCGTAGGGTTGAGCGCCAACGACCGCCAGCCCATTCACAAAGAAAGTCGGCGTTGAACTGACACCCAGGCTGGATGCGTATTTGTAATCCGCGTCTACTTCGCTCTTGTACCTATGTTCGCTAACGCACTTATTGAACTCTTCAACATTTAATCCCAAATCACTGGCGTATTGAGAATATGCCGTTTCACCCAATCCGTTTTTCTGTCCGAAAAGCGCGTCATGATACTGCCAGTAAGCATCTTGTGCTCCCGCGCAGTTGGCAGCTTCGGCGGCAGATCCAGCTTCTGGGTGAATAGAATATAGCGGAAAATCCCGGTATACAAAGCGGATTTTTCCTTCGTAATCTGCCATCAGTCGCGTATATACATCCTGATACCAGCTAATGCAGTATGGGCATTGGTAATCACTAAATTCAATGATAGTAACTTTCGCGTTCTCGGGGCCTTGCGTCGGATCGTTATCGGTGACGACGTTAAATCGCTTGACATCTTCATTTACTTTTACCTGGGTGTTGCCCGGGTTCGATATGGTGTTCTGTCCCCATAAGAGCCAGCCTGAGCCAAGACCGACCAGGAAAACGAGTGGCAGGGCTAACCAGAGCGACAGGGTGCTCGCTCTAATGGGGGTAGGCCGTCTGACAGAACGCCTAATCGGAGTACGGCCGGATGGTGCTGGCACGGCTTTTGGGCTGGCGATGTTTTGATCTGTAGCAGCAGAAACATCATCTGAATTTAAGTTGGGTTTTATCTCGTCCATATCTGCATTATAACCCGATTGTTTTCAGCGGCTCAAAATGTTATCATTAAACAAGAAGGGAAATACGCTGTGAAGATCAATAAATTGATGTTAGCTTTTCTGATTCTGACTCTGGTCCAGGCTGCCTGTAATTTACCCATCACTCCACGTGTCCAGCCTGCTGAAACTGGAACAAGCACACAATTACCGCCTTTGGCAACTGCAGTACAGGAAATTATTACTCCTGCGTTTGTCCTGGCCGAGCCATCTGCAACACGCGCTGTCACTCCAGAAGCTAGCCAGACACCCGTTGCGACGATCACGCCATCTTTCACGCCAGAGCCAAATACCTTAACCCCGACAGCCACCTTGGAAGCACTTTTAAGTGCAGTGACTTTGTCCACGCAAGTGATTTCATCTGTCTGCGACCCGAAAGTTGTCCGCTTCGAGGCAACCTCAGCTCGGCAGGATGTCTTTAGTGTGGTTCTATTCTACCGCCTGCGTTACAAAGCGAGCGGTGAACAGACTGCATGGAACGCAGGCCTGGTAATGAAACCGTTGGCTGGGGTTTTTGTCTATGATCTACAGGCTGTAAACATAAAAGAGTTTAATAAATTCAAAGAAACGGCCGCCTGGCTGCAATACCAGCTTGTCGCCACAGATAGGCAAGGAAACATCCTAGGTCGCAGCCAGGTTTTCGCAGATAGGCTGACCATTATCGGCGTCTGTCCTTGAAATTCGCATCTTTTTTCTAATCAGGGCGTATATCCCTGTAAGGAGACATAATAAAATGACAACACAAGAAAAACATCACATACCCTGGTTTCTGTGGCCGTTTTGGGCGATTTGGATGCTGATTTCCACCATCGTGGAGATGGTAGGGCGTTTTGTTGCCATGGTGCTTGGCCTGGTGCTGATCCTGGTTGGTGTGCTCATCAGTCTGACCCTTATTGGTGCCATTATTGGTATCCCACTGGCTATTATCGGGATGTTACTCGTCTTGAGAGGTATTTTTTAGCACAACCGGTTCTGCAACGTTGGATAGCGAGTAGTGAGTGCCGATAATGATTACTCAGCACTGATGGCCAGATTTTACATTTATTACCAGCTTTTCATTTGTATAGTGGTTTTTCCGCGAGCACCTGATGATTGCAGAAAACAGGTGGCAATCAGGTGCAGCTTGTGCAAATAACTCAATCACAACAGTTTAGAAAATAAAGAACTTTGGTGAGGAGGGAAACATGAAAACGGTTTTGATGGATAGGTACACAGGATGTTTATTGGGTGGCGCAGTAGGCGACGCGCTGGGGGCGCCCATCGAATTTTTCGGCACACGCGAAATACAGCGAAAGTTTGGCCCTGATGGGCTTGATCATTACATCGAAGGATTGGGCAGCAGCGGTGTTTTTACCGATGATACTCAAATGACCCTCTTTACCGCTGAGGGTATCTTGCGGGCAAATCATCGCGATCTACAGAAAGGTATTGATGGCGCAGAGACTGCGATTATTTACCAATCCTATTTGCGCTGGCTGCATACCCAGGGCAGCCGTCCCGCCAGGATTCCGGAAGGATTTGGTTTGTATGATCTCAATAGTGGCTGGCTGATCACGCATCGAGACCTGTTTGTGCGTAAAGCTCCTGGCATAACCTGTTTATCGGCCTTGGAGAGCGGCAAATGCGGCACGATCCGCGAACCGATCAATGATAGCAAGGGCTGCGGTGGGATCATGCGTGTTGCCCCACACGGGCTTTTCTATCATATGGATAGTCAAAAGGCCTTTGGATCCGCTTGCGATGCCGCTGCAATCACCCATGGTCATCCCAGCGGATACCTTTCTGCGGGCTGCCTGGCCTCCATTATTGCTTGTGTCCTTGGTGGACAGGATTTAATGGCGGCGATTGAAACAACTATCGCTACTTTGCGTACAAGGAAAAATCATGAAGAGTGCCTGGTTGCCATGGAAAAGGCAGTCGCACTCTATAAGAGTGTGCCGCCAACTCCCGAAAACATCGAATCATTGGGCGGGGCCTGGGTTGGTGAAGAGACTCTTTCGATTGCGCTGTTCTGTGCGCTGCACTTTCAGAATGATTTTCGTGGTGGGGTTCTGGCTGCCATTAACCACAGTGGTGATAGCGACAGCACTGGTGCCGTTACGGGTAATATTTTGGGTGCAACGCTTGGGAAGCAGGCCGTCCCGGCTGAATGGGTTGAAAATCTCAAGCAGGCAGATCTGGTTGAAGAAATCGCAAGTGATCTTTTTGTTCGCGTTAATGATGACTCTTTTGAAGAAGATTCTGAATGGGCAAAAAGGTATCCTGGTTATTAGCGACGGCAAGTTGATTTGCTGTCTAAATTATTTTTCACCCCAAAATAAAAACCGCCGCTAAAGCCAGCGGCGGTTCTAAATCAGCCTGTATCTCTCAAATACTGTCGGATCATCAAGGCGGCATTGGTGCCATCGCTGGGCAGCGGATGCCGGTTATTTGGTCGATCCAGGTCGGCCTGATCTTTTAAAAATTGGTTGATGGCGTCAGACCCATAAAGACAAACACGCCGTCATATTCCCATTTTATTGATTTATGCATCCCGTTGCGAATATAACAAGCGTGAGCGTAGTTCCATCAGCGTTAATTTCACGGCTGGTATGCGCAGAATGAGTAAAAAGAAAGCGATAGAACCATACAATAGTGGTTGGGCGATATTACCTTGAAGGCGGGTGATGTCGCCTTTAACCGAGAGTAAAAAGTGAAAAGCCACCAGCGGCGAAATAATATAAACCAGTTTGTGCAGGCGCTTCCAGTTTT
This sequence comes from Chloroflexota bacterium, assembly GCA_026390035.1. Classification (GTDB taxonomy): domain Bacteria; phylum Chloroflexota; class Anaerolineae; order Anaerolineales; family Villigracilaceae; genus UBA5195. Next base: position 3,563 of record JAPLGT010000079.1, on the reverse strand, counting down.
TGCCGAGACGCTTCATCCAATATTTGAAAGATGTAATTGCCAGCGGCAGCAGCAGGATGAAAGCCAGCAGCCCAATGATGATATACCACTTGGTGCCTACGTCGCGCAGAATGGATTTGAAGTTGAAACCGTAATCCAGTCCTATAAAAGTTCCCAGGTGGATGACGGCATACAGGAAACCGTAAACCCCCAGGGCTTTGCGCCTTTGGGTCAGTTTCTTCCACCCCAGGATGGAGCTGAGTGGTGTGCAGGCCAACGAAAGCAGTAAGAAGGTTAGCGCCTGGATGCCGGTGCGCTGTTCGATGGCCTGGATGGGGTTGGCGGTCAGATGGTGATTGAAATAATCGTAAATGATCTGTGCCAGAGGTATCCAGCCGCCTACATGCACGATAACTTGCAACAAACCCGGTTTTTTCATAGATTTAGTAATTTGCCTTTAAATCCATGCCGGTGTAGAGCGATGCCACCTGATCCGCGTAACCATTAAACATCAGGGTGTCCCGGCGCTGAACTTCACCGATGCGTCTTTCACTGCCTTGCGACCAGCGCGGGTGATCTACCTGCGGGTTGACATTCGAGTAAAAACCATATTCATTTGGAGCGATGCTGCTCCACATGCTGGCAGGCTGCTCGCTGACTAATTCAATCTTGATGACGGCTTTAATGGATTTAAAGCCATATTTCCAGGGTACAACCAGCCGCATGCCGCCGCCGTTCTGGGCCGGCAGTTCGCCACCGTACATGCCCGTCGCCAGGATGGCCAGGTCGTGCATAGCTTCGTCCAGGCGCAGACCTTCCTGGTAAGGCCATGGGTAACTACTGTCATTTTGACCGGGCATTTCATTCGGGCGGGTGACTGTTTCAAAGCGGACATATTTTGCGGCAGAAGTTGGTTCCACGGCCTTGAGCAGTTTGGAGATTGGGAAGCCCACCCACGGGATGACCATGCTCCAGGCTTCCACGCAGGATCAGATCTTCGAGCGCATACTTTTGAGGCTTATTCACCAGGCCGTAGACTTCCACATCCCAGGGTGTAGTCTTGAACTTGCCGGCCATGGATGCCACACCGCCCTTATCTGTGGTGAATTCGTAATAGTTGTTGTAATTAGTGATGTCATCAAATGTGTTTACCAGGTCTCCCAACTCGTCCGTTTTTTTGCTGAGAGCCGGGTTGGCTGGCGTGGGCAGTGCCGGGCTGGCGGTCGCGGTGGCCTGGGGTGCGCAGGCCGCCAGGGCTATCGATCCGGCAATGAGCCCGGTGGCCTTGATAAAGTCGCGGCGCGATAGATAAGCCTGCTTTGTGGTGATTTCGGATGATTTGATCCCGGAAGATATGTATTTTTCTGTCATAATCGGACTCCTAGTAAACTATAATTATCCAAATGTTTATATGGGAAAGAATATCATAATAGTCTAAATATAATATTAATCTTGTAGCTTGTGCTGCACACATAAATCTTTGTATTTGCTAGTTTTATGTTCCTTGTGAAAGAACGCTGATGCTGGTATCGTTTGGCGATGATCTCAAACCAGATATGTGCAAAGCCGTTATGTTGTTGGTGAAGTACAGATTTCTGGGATCATGTGGCGATATAATGGCTTCAGTCTTTGCCTTGGACAGTCTGATTGTAAGCTGTCACTTACCCATGAAACACATTCAAATACTTAAAAACCATGAAACCAATCATACTGCATGCTGACGTTGTAATACCAATGACTACTGAAAATACGATCATTCCGGATGGGGCTGCCCTAGTCGGCTCGGATGGTCGCATCCATGCCGTTGGCCCGGCCGTGGATTTGTTGGCTGCCAACCCAGGTGTTGAAGTGAAGCGCCTCGTCGATCGATTGTTGATGCCGGGTTTGGTCAATGCTCATGCCCATTCAGGTCTCTTGCGTGGCACTGCCGAAGGTCTGCCCGTCTGGGAATGGCTGCAACAGTTTATCGACCCGATGCATCGTGTCATTACCGCCCGTGAAGCAGAGATCGCTTCTTATCTGTGTTATGCCGAAGCGCTGCTTTCAGGTACCACTACCATCGTGGATATGTGGCGGTTCATGCACGGCAGTGCCCAGGCTGCCGAAAAATTGGGTATTCGTGCCGTGCTGGTGCCTTATGTGGCCGAACATCCAGACCATAATTATTTTGAAACCCTTAACACCAATGAAGCCCTGATCCAGAAATGGCACGGTGGCGCAAACGGCCGTATCCAGGTCTGGGTTGGTCTTGAGCATATGTTTTATGCCTCGCCTGAAGCCTGGAAGCGTGCCATTGAAATGAGTCAGCGTTACCAGGTTGGTTTTCATACACATAGTAACGAAAGCCGCTTTGACGTGGATGAAACCCAGCGGCGTTATGGACAGCGACCGATCGAAGCCCTCAAGAATTTCGGTTTGCTAGAAGCGCCGCGTGTGTTATTGGCTCATTGTGTTTGGCTCTCGGATCACGAGATTGAGCTGTTGGCGCAGCACCGGGTTGGTGTAGCCCATAATCCCATCAGCAATATGAAGCTCGCCAGCGGTGCGGCGCGTGTCGTAGATATGCTGGCTAGCGGTATCGCTGTTGGGCTGGGGACTGACGGAGAAAAGGAAAATAATAACCTGGATATGTTTGAGGAGATGAAGGTCTCATCGCTGCTGGCGAAACTCTCCGGGCTTAACGCGGCTGCCCTGGATGCCTGGTCTGTTTGCCGGATGGCAACCATCGGTGGCGCGCGCGCCTTGGGGCTGGATTCTGAGGTTGGGTCAATTGAGATTGGTAAACAGGCTGATTTGATCGCGGTTCGCACAGATACACCGCGCATGACCCCCTTCCTGACCGGACCCGATGGCAACCTGCACCACAATCTGGTGCATGCGGTCCAGGGTGGTGATGTTGATATGACCATGGTTGCGGGCCAGATTGTTGTTGAAGGCGGTCAACTTGTCACCGCCGATCTGCGTTCATTGATTGACGCTGCGAACCTGGCCGTGCCAGACCTATTTCGCAGGCGTGCCGAATGGCTGGCCGCTTACAGACCGGTCAACGAGTTACGCGGCTAAGATCCAAAAATTCTTCGAAACGCTGGTGCGTGCGACTGCTTGGGTCGGTATGGTGCTAGCAAGCAGACTGGTTGAAGTTTTTTTGCAGGATTGATAAAGGAGAGAAATTATGAAGATCGCACTGAACGTTCTGGGTACTTTATTAGTATTAATGGGCATTATCTGGATATTACAGGGTGTCAATATTCTCCCGGGCAGCTTCATGACTGGGCAGATCAAATGGGCTTACAACGGGGCAATCAGTACTGCGCTTGGGGCAACTCTGCTGTTTGTTGCAAATCGCCGAAAAAAGGGATAATTGATCAGGTGAAAAAACACTTTTACTGAGGCCCGCAGCTTGACCAGGGTCGGTCTTTCGCTCCAATGCCTGTTTCTTTTTACTAGTACAGTTAGGCGTAAATAGTGGATATGCTAGGCATTCAAGGCCTTGCCCTGGTAAGTCCACTTGAATGGTTTGGCCATTGTCAGGTTGTAATATTCGATGAAGGCCAGAACTTTGCGTTTTAGATCATCTACCGATG
>JAPLGT010000058.1:0-33492 GCA_026390035.1 Chloroflexota bacterium | reverse complement strand
TGCACAATTCGATAAGTGGTAACCCGCTTAGCAGGCGATTTTGGATTGGGCATAGCCCTTCTCCTCAGTGTTAGAGCGGTGAAAAAAAAAGATAGCGAGGCAAGCGAGGCTTACCCCGCTATCTTTTCATTTGAAAAATCGGAGCGCTGAAATATTGCGCAAGGATTTACTTAGCGGCTTCAACCCATTTACCGCCCTTATCGACATTAAATACAGGGCCTGAAGCTGAGCACTCACCGGTTGCATCGCAGGTGACGACGCCTGAGAGACCTTGATAATCTTTGGTTGCACGCACCGCTGCGATCAAAGCTGCGCGTGGAATGTAGAGCTTGCCGCCATCAAGTACTGCAACAGACTCAATCGATTTGATGAGTGTGGCAGCTGAGTCGTAGGCAGTCCAGCTGTAGGGAGAAAGTTTCCCAGCCGGTTGACTGTAGGCTGCCAGGTAAGCTGCGTCAAACTTGGCTTTGCTATCCGAAGCGGGTGGAATGAGAGATGTAGAATAAGCGCCTTCCCCATTTGCCCCAGTCCGGTCGAGGAAATCCTGTCCAAAGGTACCATCATCACCAAAGAAAATGACTCCTGTAAGCCCAGCTTGTTTCATCTGGTTGACAATGACCACACCTTCAGCCGTGTATCCGCCAAAAAAGAGAGCTTCTGGTTTTTTGGATGCAATATCAGCCAAGGCAGCGCTGTAGTCAGATTCACCAGGGGTGATAGCCTGGAAGGCAACCACGGTACCGCCAAGGGCAGTGAATTGGTCACTGACAACCTGTGCAAGGCCCTGTCCGTAGGACTGACCATCGTGCACGATCGCCAGGTTTTTGATGCCGAGCTTGTTAAAAAGATATGCTGAAGCAAATTTGCCCTGGGCAGCATCTGTGAAGACGCAGCGGTTAAAGACTTTGGATTTACCCTGGGTCAGAGTCGGATTGGTAGCTGAAGGTGACATCATTGGTAAGCCAGCTGTTTCGTAAATTGGCATGGCAGCTGCGGTTGCGCCGGAGAAAATATGACCGGCGATGGCGACAACTTGCGAGTCTGCTACGAATTTGTTAGCGACAGCTGCACCACCTTCTGGTGAGCCTCCGTCATCTTCTGCGACCAGTTCAAAAGAAAAACCCTGGAATTGACCCGCATCAGTAATTGCAATTTTAGCGGCCTGTGAGATATCCTGGCCGAAAGCCGCGTTATCACCAGTCATGGGCGCGCCCATACCGATTTTGATGGTTTGGCCGGGTTCAAAAACTGCACAGCCAATGGCATCGCTGCATACATAAGCAGCAGGCGCTGCAGTTGCGGCTGGTGCCTCGGTTGCGGCAGGGGCAGCCGGGACATCAGTTGCGGCAGGGGCGGCAGGTGCCTCGGTTGCCGGGGCACCGCAGGCGGCCAGCAACATGCTGGCAACAATCACGAGCGAGAGAACAAAAAACGATCTTTTAGACATTCTTTTCCTCCTTAAGGAAAAATAGTGAAACAAAATATTATATTCGCAAAGCACGAAACTGCACTAGCATTGATCAGTTCAGCTGCGCGTTTTTTGAATTAAACAAAAATAGTACAGTCAATTGTTGAAAAGGTCAAGAGTACGTAAAATTCTCGTAAAATATTTGCATCGATCGCTGAAAATTTAACGGCGATTATATGAAAATAGAGCGCTAACTTATTGGTTTTCGTGAAGATAAATTACTCTACCCATTTATTTTTCTTTCAAAGTGCCCTTTGTTGTTGCCACTGCATCAGATGGGCCAGGCTCAAGTGACGGACAGGCGGGTTGCCGGGAAGTGCAGATGGCGTTTCTCGGCAATAACACGCTGGATACGATCGATACTCTCCCACACATCCCGGTAGGATGTGTACATGGGTGTTAATCCCAGGCGGATATTATCCGGTTCGCGGAAGTCAGGAATGACATTCATCTCTTCGATCAAAGCGCGGTTGATGCGGTACCCATCCGGGTGTCGCAGGCTGACATGTGAACCACGTTGTTCTGGTTCGCGTGGTGTCCCCAGGCTAAAACCCAATTGTACAAGGCGTGCATCGAAAAGGTCGATTAGATAATTGGCCAGCTGAATGGATTTCTTGCGCAGGCGCGGAATGCCAACTTCCAGGAGCAGGTCTACACCGGGTTCCATGCTCAAGACGGATAGCACCGGTGGAGTGCCGCATAAAAACCGTTGGATGCCATCTGCCGGACTGTATTCGAGTTCAAAGCTGAAGGGTGCGCGTTCACCAAACCAGCCCCAGATGGGAGAAATGGCTTCTTTCTGCAGGTCGTGGCGCACATACAGAAAAGACGGTGCGCCGGGCCCACCATTGAGATATTTATAGGTGCAGCCTGCTGCAAAATCTGCACCCCAGTCATCCAATTCCACTGGAACAGAGCCAACGGCATGGCTTAGATCCCATAACACCAATGCGCCCATTTCATGGGCGTATTCTGTAATGATTTTGGCGTCGTACATGTATCCACTTTTAAAGACCACGTGCGAGAGGGTCACTAGCGCCGTGTTTGAATCGATGGCGTTCAACACTGTTTGTGTATCCACACGAATTCCGTCGGCTGGCTCCAGCATCTGGATGTGATGTTTACCACCCAGGATATGGCTGCAGCCTTGCAACATATACAGATCCGATGGGAAATTCAGCGTATCTGTGATAATTTTGGTGCGTTCTGGCCTTAGCATTAAAGCTGACATGGCCAGTTTATAAAGGTTAATTGTGGTGGAATCGCTGACAACCACCTGTCCAGGACCAGCCCCAATTAATCTGGCAATTTTTTCACCCACCTGGATGGGCGCCTGAAACCAATTAATACCCCAGGAGCGGATTAAATTTTCGCCCCATTCAGTGTTTACGACTTTTTCTACACGTTCAATTGCGGCCAGGGGCAGCCGTCCGAGCGAATTACCGTCCATATAAACAAGCTCTGCATCTGAAATCAAAAAATTCTTACGATAAGCAGCCAACTCATCATTTTGATCCAGGACCTGAGCGTATTCGCGCGAGAGGTTAGTGCTCATTAATCGTACAACCTTTTGATGGATACGAAGATTAGTCGGTGAAGTGAGAAAAGCGACCAGCCGCTGGTTTGTTTATAAATTTGTAGAGCGATGATTCTGATTCTGCCCAGGACCAAAATTTCCGGTTTGTTTGTTTTAAGAAATTTCTTGCTGATTTTGTCGTTATGATTGGCAACTCAATAAATTGGTATCTTTTTGCCAGTGGCAAGCCCAGTCAAACGTGGGCGAACAAGCTGACCGGCGAGGCGCTTTAGAAAATTTTCGCGTTCAAGGTCGCCGATTGCAGAGACTTCCTGAATGATCACACTTGGGACCAGGTTGTGCTCTAGCAGAATCCGCAGTATTTCTCTTCCATGCGGATGCTCTTCCCGTACTAATAAAATGTAGTGACAGATTGGGATATTCACTTTTGGAAAAAAATTTCTGCCCCGGATTTGGAATATAGTTGTTTCTCAACTAATAAAAATTGTCAGCCTGGGGTACCCAGGGTGACTGGTTACCCAACATGTTAGAAAATAAAAAATTCTGTCACGTCACCTTATTTTTTGTAACTAACTTTGTGAAGAAAATTACTAACGAACAATTATAAATCATAATTCTATTTCTGGCGGATGTACAATAATTTTTCTCGCACACGTAAATCGGTATTGCGCATCTTCATGGCCAGGTCAGCAGCCAGGTTATACATCAACCGGTAACCTAATTGTGGGTAAGTTTCGCACAACATAATCAGTTTTTCGCGTGAAATTATCAGCAGGCGTGCCTCCTTGGCTTTCACGCGCGCGGTGGCAGAACGCAAGCCCTCGTCTACCAGGGCAATTTCGCCGAAAGATTGGCCCCGGCGCAGCGTGGTAATACTGACTTTTTCTTGTTTTTCTTTGGCGCCCACCAGCCCAGGGTCGATCAGAATGTCTATCTCTCCCTGGACGATGATAAATAATTCTTTACTATTACTGTTCTCTTCAAAAATTGTTTCTCCAGGAAAATAGGTTTTTTCCTGGCATAAATTCGCAACCAGTTCGAGCTGGGTTTGTGTGAATTGGTAGAAAACATCACTTTGTTTGAGAAAAGTGACCAGTTCGCTCATGCTTTACCTCACAGTAAACTATTTTCGTTTTGCATTGATCAGTAATTGGGGCGCAAATTGGGCAACAATTACTGACGCTGTCTGGAAATGGGCAATAATAATCTGAATACATGCAGACTTTTACCCGTCTGGCTACAAAAAGAGGCAGTACTCGCGATTGTTTACGCGAGTACTAAATTGGAGCTTGAGTTGGATTTTTGGACAGAGGTGATGTCCAAATCAGAGTTATTCTGTGCCATTCGATAATGTGAATGTTCTGATTCTAAGATGCTCCTGGTGCAGAATAACTACATGATCTTGGTATTTACTCACGAGCTCCTCGTCTAGCACTTAACCAACCTGGTTTTGCTGCTCGGGCGAATAATAATCGCCGGTTTGCCCCGCCAGTGGAGTTTTTGCGCCTGTTTCTGGCGCAAAACTCCACAAAAAAGGCTCATTCACCCCTTCCCGTTTTTGGGAAGGGGCAGGGGGATGGGTTATCGGGGCAAGCCCAAACTGGCACCCCGTGAGTAAATACTGATCTTGTTTGGTGCGTTATTCGATGGAAAAATCAAAAAATCGAGTGGCTGGTTGTCCAAATAAAATTCTTCCGGGTTTGGTAGACGGAAAAAGTAATAATCACGAGCCTTGCTGTTTCCATAAATCACCAGGTAATTATCGGCTTTGATCAGATTCTCGCTTAAAGCTTACGGGTAAGTATTGTTTAGCCAATCCATCGGGTTTACTTGAATACCGTCAACCCATATTTCCCAATGTAAGTGCGCACCAGTAACCCGGCCTGTGCCACCCACCTTGCCGATTACATCCCCTTTTTTTACGACTTGACCAACCTGAACCAGGATTTCTGATTGATGCCAGACGCCGCTATAAACTCCCCAGCCGTGATCGATGATGGTGGCATTTCCGCGGACGGTTAATGGTCCAGCGAATACTACGATACCATCCGCGGGTGCGCTGATGGGAAGCCCAACACCCCCGCAGAAATCCAGCCCACTATGGAAAGAGTCTACCGTATTTTCGGTTCCTGATCCAATATAAGTACGACGATTTCCATACCGTGATGTAAAACAATCATTAAAATATGAAGGCGATTGAAATTGTCCATTCCAATAGCGAGTTGGCGTGGCTGGCATGGTAAGGTTTTTAAGTTGTTCCAACTCTGGTTCAGTCACCAACGGATCGATGGTTTGAGGATCGACCACCAACAACGGGTCGTTTGGGTAGTTACCAGATTGAATGATGACCATCTGCTCGAATCTCTGTTTGGTTCCGTCCGGCAGGGTCGCTTCCAGAATGAGCGGGTAAGGGCCTGGATTGAGCATGGCGTGGACGCCTTGCAGGGCAGAGAAACTACCATCATCTATGGCAAAGAAGTGTAATGTTTTGTCTACCAGGGTGCCCCCCAGGATAACACCCGGCGAGGTTAGCACAACTATCGAGCTTGTTCCGCCCTGGGTCATCGGTAATGGGCTCACATTTACTTTAAGAAAAGCGGATGGTAGACCGCTGGCAACCGTTTTCTCGGGAGCGCTGCCGGTTGGGTTGTAAATAACCTCTCCAGGTTTGCCATCCCAGGTGCCAGCCAGGCCGTTTACTTGAGAAATAACCCATGGGTTGCTGTTTTCGCGCACAGCGGCTTCAAGCAAGCTCTCATCCTTGGTCAATACGATTGAGCTGCTGAGTGGAGTGAAATTCTCTTGTTGAGGCAGGATCAATCCGACACCTGCATATAATTCGGCCGGGCTGGTGATGTGGTTGAGTTTTCGTAAATAATCTTCATTGATCTGGTACTGACGGCTGAGGCTTTTCAATGTATCCCCGTAACCGATCGTTTGTGTGACCAGGACGCCGCTGATACCCTGCAGACCTGGGATGAGCACCTGAGCGCCAGAGGAGATGTTGTTGGGGTCTGTTATGTTGTTGGCTGACATCAGATCGTCTAGCGAGACTCCAAACCGGCTGGCAATACTTAAGAGACTATCTCCTGCTTGGATGATATACACAGGTCCGTCTGGCGGTGTGGAAGTCTGTGCCTGCACCTGGCTGCTGGGCATCAATAGCAATAAAATAATAAAGAAAAAGCCAGCTCGTTTATTCATGGTCAAATGCAATTCGGTCTCCGGCCTTGAAATCACCGTGACGTTTGGGTTGGTATTCGATGACATACCGGGCTGGCCTGGCTGAAGCATAATACGGCCGCCAAGCTTTTGCAATTGCGGTATCCACCACCTCGTTTTCCGAATTTACCCAGGCTATTGCCAGGTCCATCGGAACAAAAAACATATGGATAGCTGTATCCAGCCGGCTGTCACGCGATTCAACGAGTACCAGTCCTTCGTCGTTTTCCAGACTGGAGCGAAAGGTGAACCCGCGCAGGCGCGATAAAAAAGACTGGCACCAACGAGCTCGTATGGGGGCAGTGGCAGGGTTTGTCAAATTGCGAATGTAGGTAATTTTTTCAGTCATGAGATAATAAAGAGGGCGACGAATGTCGCCCTTGAATGTAGGTTCATTAACCTTGTTGATGTTTTGCGAGTACCCTGTTTATGCTTTCCACCAGGTCTGCTGGGCTGAATGGTTTTGTAATATAGTCATCGACTTTTGCCACATGCAGTCCCAAGACTTTATCAATACTTTGTACTTTGGCGGTTACGACGATTACGGGGATATTCTTCGTGGTTTCATCAGCTTTCATTTGCTGGTATACTTCCCACCCGCCCATGTCGACCATCATGAGATCAAGCAGGACCAAATCGGGTATCGTTTCGCGGACCTTTCGCAGACCTTCTTCACCACCGGTTGCTCGGCTGACCTTGAATCCTTTTCTACGCAAAATGATCTCTAAAAGCTCGATCATTTCTGGATTGTCTTCGATACATAATATATGTTTCGGCTGATCAGACATAACGTAAATAAACCCTTTTAAACGATAGGAAGTAAGTTAAGTTTACCACAAGTGACTGAACAACCTGATTATGAGAATATCAACCTGGAACGTAAACGGAATCCGTGCTGCCATGGGAAAAGGCTTCAAAGAATGGATGGCGGCAGAATCTCCTGATGTGCTTTGCTTGCAGGAGATCAAAGCCAACCACGAACAGTTGACCGCTGAACAAAAGGATTTTCCCGGTTATTCGGTGATCTGGAATTCGGCCGAGCGACCTGGGTACAGTGGCGTGGCTACATTTTATAAAACAGAACCCTTTGAAGTGACACTTGGGTTGGATGAAAAGCGCTTCGATGTGGAGGGCAGGGTTATCTGTACTCGCCATCCAGACTTTACCCTGTTTAACATCTATTTCCCGAATGGGCAGCGCAGCCATGAACGCCTGCAATATAAGCTTGAGTTTTATGCCCGCCTGTTGGAAGTTTGTGATAATTTACACAAGGGTGGCGAAAATATTATCATCACCGGCGACTTCAATATCGCTCACATGCCTATTGATTTGCGCAATCCAAAAGAAAATGTGAATACATCAGGTTTTATGCCCGAGGAACGTGCCTGGGTGGATACATATCTACAGCATGGTTTTGTGGATATTTATCGCCACCTATACCCGGAACGGGTTCAATATACCTGGTGGACTTATCGCCTGCTTGCCCGGCAGCGCAATATTGGATGGAGGATCGATTATTTCCTCGTATCTGAAAAGCTTGTGCCACGTGTACGAGATGTAATCACCCACGATGATGTTTTGGGTTCAGATCACTGTCCGGTCACGCTTGTGCTCGATTAGGGTCCTGTTCCTGCTAAATTTGATTGTTTTTGGCAGTATTATATTAGAGAATCATATAAGTTATTATTCAGGTCAAACGAAACCACGTTTGGTTGGTATATAATCGGGTTGGCCTTAAGAGGAGGTCTTTTGTGAATAATTCCCGTAATCAGTCATTAATAATCTACGCTTTGCTGTTTATTGCTATTGTTGCGATGGTGTTTTTTCAAATCAAGCAACAGCCAAATGTGGACGATACGCTTACCATCAACCAGGTGGCTTCTGATATTCAACAGGGTAAGGTCAAGCGAATTGTCGTAGAGTCGGATAATCGTTTACGCATCATCTACCCAGGTGGCGCGCAGGGCGATATTGAGAAAACTGCTCAAAAGGAAGATGCGGTATCGTTAGTCCAGCAGTTGATCCAGTTAGGTGTCACCACCGATCAACTGGTGCCAGAAAAAGTCAAGGTGGAAATTCAACCACCAAGCTCTTGGCTGTCAATCTTGAGTGTGGTTGGCTATGTGTTGCCGTTCATCCTGATGTTTGGCTTGTTCTGGTGGATTTTCCGCCAGGCGCAGGGCTCAAACAACCAGGCTATGTCGTTTGGCAAGAGCCGGGCGCGCATGTTTAGCGGGGAACATCCCACGGTGACCTTTGATGATGTCGCTGGTGCGGATGAATCGAAAGAAGAGCTCAAGGAAGTTGTTGAGTTTCTGAAAGAACCTCAGAAATTTATCCAATTGGGTGCACGTATCCCCAAAGGCGTACTTCTGGTTGGTCCTCCCGGAACTGGTAAAACTTTATTAGCAAAGGCTGTCTCGGGTGAAGCCGGCGTACCTTTTTTCTCAATTTCTGGTTCGGAATTCGTGGAAATGTTTGTTGGTGTCGGCGCCAGCCGTGTGCGTGATCTGTTTGATCAGGCCAAGCGCCATTCACCTTGTATCATATTTGTAGATGAAATTGATGCTGTCGGTCGCCAGCGCGGCGCTGGGTTAGGCGGTTCGCACGATGAACGTGAACAGACCCTGAACCAAATGCTGGTTGAAATGGATGGTTTTGACACTGACACAAACGTCATCGTCATGGCTGCCACCAACCGCCCAGACATTCTTGACCCAGCTTTGATGCGCCCTGGTCGTTTTGACCGGCGCGTGACACTTGATCGTCCTGATATGCGTGGACGAGAGGCCATTCTGAAAGTGCATGCCAAGGGTAAGCCCCTGGATCCTGAACTTGATCTTTCAACTGTCGCCCGCGGTACACCTGGTTTTGTTGGCGCCGATCTCGAAAACCTGGTCAATGAAGCCGCCATTCTGGCTGCCCGCCGCAATAAGAAAAGCATTGGCCAATCAGAAATGGAAGAAGCCATTGAGCGCGTCGTCATGGGGCCGGAACGCAAGTCCCGCCTGATTAGTGAAGAAGAGAAGCGCATTATTGCCTACCATGAGGCTGGTCATGCCGTGGTTGGGAATGCAATTGTGGAAGCTGATCCGGTTCAAAAAGTGACTATTGTTGGGCGTGGCCAGGCTGGTGGTGTGACCTGGTTCAGGCCTGAAGAAGATCGTGTTCTGATGTCGCGCAAAAAATTCCTGGCGAATTTAACATATGCCCTGGGTGGTCGTGCGGCAGAAGAAGAAGTGTTCGATGATATTACCTCAGGTGCCTCCAATGATATTGAACAGGTGACACGTATTGCCCGCACCATGGTTACCCGCCTTGGAATGAGTGAAAAACTGGGGAATATGGTCTACGGTCAGAAGGAAGAGCTAATTTTCCTGGGACGTGAAATATCAGAACAGCGTGATTATTCCGAAGCTGTTGCTCAGCAAATTGATTCTGAAGTTCGCAAGCTGGTAGACGACGCTTATCGTGAGGCAAAAGCTATTCTCAAGAAGTATCGCAAAGAGCTGGATGATGTTGCTAATCTTCTGCTTGAAAAAGAGACCATAACTCGCGAAGAATTTGAGAAAGTTTTCCCGCCTCCTTCTCCTAAGAAGAGCGGAACTCCCCAAACTGCCAAATAATAATAAAAATCCTCCCGATAATTCGGGAGGATTTTTATTATCGGATTATTTATTGTGATTGCTTGTTTATGCCGGTCTGGGCTGGTTATTTTACGGCTTCTTTGTGTTGACGTACCAACTCGCGTCGCAAGATTTTCCCAACAGTGGTCTTTGGTAATTCATTGCGGAATTCGATGTGGGTTGGAACTTTATACGCTGCCAGTTTTTCCCGGCAGAATATTTTGATCTCATCTTCTGTAATTGTTTCACCCGGTTTCAAAACGATCCAGGCTTTTACCGTTTCGCCACGATATGGATCAGGAATACCAGCCACACCCACGTCCATTACTTTGGGATGAGTGATAATGACCTCCTCCACTTCACGTGGCCAGACCTGGTAACCGCCCGGTTTGATCAGTTCTTTTTTCCGGTCGACAATATAGAAATAGCCATCTTCGTCCATTCGGGCGATGTCGCCTGTGAACAACCAGGGGCCACCGCCATCACCCATATCGCGCAGGGTGTTGGCAGTTTCGGTTGGCATATTGTGGTAGCCCTTCATGACCTGGGGGCCTCGGATAATTAATTCGCCAATTTCACCAGATTCCAGCTCCGTAACGCCGTCATCCAGGCTGATGATCTTGCTTTCCACATCAGACATCGGCATGCCAATCGATCCGGTCTTGTTTTGGCCGATCAATGGATTACAGTGGGTGGCTGTGGGCGCTTCAGAAAGACCAAAGCCTTCAAAAACAACTCCGCCAGTCAACGCCTCGAATTTTTCCTTGGTCTCACGCAGCAGTGGGGCAGATCCAGAGATGCAGGCCTTAATCGAGCGAAGTTTATATTTTCCCGCGGCGACCTCGGGACGGTTATTGATGGCATTGTAGAGCGTGGGAACACCTGGGAAAACTGTTGGTTGGTACTTGTCAATATTTTCAAGCACGTCAGGAATATCCCTGGCGTTGGGGATCATGACCATTGATGCGCCACCAGACATTGCGAAATTCATGCCCGCCACCATCCCATAGACATGGAATAATGGGATTGCCATCAAGACAATTTCCTCGCCGTCTGTCAGGATACTAAACCAGTTCTTGATTTGGAGTGTATTGGCAACTACATTCCGGTGCATGGCTACCGCTGCTTTTGAAACGCCGGTTGTGCCCCCAGAATATTGGAATAAAGCTGTATCATCTGGAGTGATATTCAATTTGGGACGGTCAGATGGAGAAAATTTTGCGACCAGGTCTTTCATCCAAAGGTCGCCTTCCTTCAGCCCGCCTTCGATGCGAAAACCACCTTTTTTCTCTTTTGCCAAAGTAAACAGAACGCTTAGAATGGGCGGCAGGGTTTCTTTGAGGTTGGTTACAATCAGAGTTTTTAATTTGGTCTTGGGTTGGGCGGTCTTGATCGTGTTATAGAAGTTTGACATGACAAACATCACTTCGATGCCAGCATCGTTGACTTGGTGTTCGATTTCTGATGCTGTGTAGAGCGGGTTGGTGGCAACCACCACTCCTCCGGCTTTCAAAATACCAAAATACGCCATTACAAACTGTGGCGTGTTTGGCATAAAGATGCCTACACGGTCGCCTTTTTTTACACCCAGGGATGCTAATGCTCCTGCAACTCTATCTGTGATCGCATTCATTTTCTTATATGAGATGACAGCTCCTTTAAAGATGGTACAGGCTCGATCCGGGTATTTTTTGGCCGCTTCTTCTAAAAAATAAAACAATGGTTCTTTTGGATAATCAATGCTGTGCGGAACTCCTTTGTCGTAATGCGAAAGCCACGGATGTGATTCCATATGCATCTCCTTCTCCATTATTTTTGATTTCAAACCCTTTTTTAAAGTATAGGGTAAAAAGGTTAAATGTCAATTGTGAGAAAAATATCACAATCCATTTGGGTCAGTGATGGATGCCAGGCTTGTTTGGATATAATTTTCAGTATTCGTCAGGCTGTCAGCATTCATGTCAAACCATTTAATTTGCTCATCATCTTCCTTAAACCAATTACCCTGCCGGCGGACAAATACTCTTGTCAGGCGTTTCATCAGGATTTTGGCATCTTCCAGTGACATTGAATTTTGTGTAACTGCCACAGCTTCACGATAGCCAATCGCAGACATACTTGTTAGATCAGGTTTGTACCCCTGGGCTAGCAGCTTTTTGACTTCATCCAGCAAGCCATTTTCAAACATTAGCTCAATTCGTTCATCGATCCTGGCATATAACTGCGGGCGTGGACGTTTCAAGCCGATCGTGATCAGCCTATAGTCGGAGAGGGTCGCGCCGCGTTGGGCCGAAAAAGGACGGCCGCTTGAAAGGATGACTTCCAGCGCGCGGACGGTTCTGCGAATATTACGGGCGTCAATTTTATCCGCGGAAATGGGATCCAGAATGCGAAGTTTTTGATGCAGCCATGTGGCTGAGTTCTGAATTGCGAGCATTTCAAGAACTGTTCGCAGGCGTTGGTCCGGTTGTACTTCTGGCGGAGTCCAGCCTTCGGTCACGGCGCGAATATATTGTCCGGTGCCGCCGACAAGGAACGGCAATTTGTGCCTGCGGTGCAGTTCTTCAATCACCTCGCGGGCTTTTTGTTGAAAAATGGCCAGTGACCAGGTTTCATCGGGATTTGCCACATCGATCAAATGGTGAGGGACCCGTGCCATTTCCTGGGGTGATGGCTTGGCTGTTCCGATGTCAAGTCCGCGGTAGAACAAGCGTGAATCAGCCGAAATGATCTCGCCGTCCAGTCTTTCGGCTAGTTGGATGGCGAGCTCGGTTTTCCCGACAGCAGTTGGACCGATAATGACAACCAGGGGTAGTGGGTTTGGCTTAGCAGGTGACATTTTCAAAGTGTTCAATCTGAGGTGTTTTACCAGGATTACCTTCCACGGCAATTGCATCGCATTGCCAGGTTTCAAGCTCATTCTTGGCAGCATAATATTCGGCACAGGCACGCATATGCGCCAGTTTTCGGGGTGTTAGTGCTTCTTCTGGCAACCCAAAAGTACGAGATGTTCGCGACTTAACTTCAACAAAGAAAAATACACCCTGCAGCGATGCAATAATATCGATTTCACCGTAAGGCGTGCGAGTGTTAGTTTCCAAAATAGTATAGCCTTTCTGTTTAAGATACTCAACGGCGGCTTGTTCGCCCCATTTTCCAATCAGTTGATTGTGGTTCATAAAGCGGCTTCCAGCCGCAGCGGAAAACTTTTGACTTCTGGCAGATAAATATCCCTGAAAAACCAGGATATTTAATTTGAGAGGTTGCCATCCTCGGTTGCTTATTATATACTCGACATACCTAATATTACAGGAGGGCCGATGAATAACGATAATGCTCAAGTGGCGGTCTTTATCGATTTTGATAATATCGAAATCAGTGTCACGGATACGCTGGGCAAGGATGTGGAAGTTGAATGGAAGAAAATTTTGGAGATGGCCAGCCGCACTGGCAGAACTGTAATCCGACGTGCCTATGCGGATTGGGCGGCTCAGTCGGGAGCCCAGCGTGAGCTGCTCAGCCTTGGGATCGATCTTGTGCATGTTTCCAGTAAACGCGGAAAGAACGCCGCGGATATTCGGATTGTGATCGATGCCCTCGAGATGCTCCAGAATTCCAATAGTCAGGTGTCGCATGTGCTGTTGGTTTCTGGCGATGGCGATTTTACTGAACTTGTTCATCGCCTGCGAAGTGTTGGGAAAGTGGTCATTGGGGTGGGTGTCAGTGGCACAAGTGCAGAGTACCTTGTGAATGCCTGTGACGAGTTTATATTTTACGATAAACTGATTGCAGTTACACCTCAAACTCCGCGCCCTGCCAAGAAAGGCGCTCCTGAGGCGCCGCCCGCCCCGTCATTTGATATCACTGAAGCGCGCATGTTGTTACGGCGTGTTTTGGGGGCCTGGGAAGGCGAATGGATGCTGGCTGCCGAATTGAAGAAGACTATGCTCAGGCTGAATCCATCTTTCAACGAACGCAACTATGATTTTTCCAGTTTCAAAGAATTTTTGCAAGCCCAGCACGAGATGATTAACTTGCGAACAAGTGGCGACCAGCTCGAAGCCCAGTTGATCCCCGAAGTGCTGCCATCACCAGAAACGGTTTTGGAGCAATATCTGCAGGTGTTGGCTGGTCATAAGATCCGGATGACACCCAATGAGTACCGGCCCGCGATCATTTTTAAATTTCATGAGTTTGGAAAAAACGGCGGACTTTCCCTGACCCAATTGAAGGATAAAGTTCACGCTCATTTTGAGGATAACGCTCCTCATGTTACAGGCGCATATATTGCCGAGATTGCCCACCAGTTGTTTCACACCTATTGTTTTGTGTTTGATCAAGAAGGTAATGATTATCCGGTGGATGTTAAATTGTGGGACCGGCGCGTTATGTTTACGCCTGATGTTGTGCGTTCCACCGACTTGTTGGATAAATGTGATAAGGGTATTCTCCAAAAAATAGCCAAACAGGTTGGCGCAGTCGAAAAAATTGATAAAGAAGTTGCCGCGCGGGTGCTCTATGGTAGTTTCCGTGGTGATCGTATGCTGGGACATATCAGCATGCTGATCGCCAATACGGTGAAGTAAAACAGCGTGCGCTTTTTGGAAGGAGCCGGGATGTGTGCACACATCCCGGCTCCTTCTATTTGCCGAAATATATTATCCGGCTGCTTTTGGACCGCATTTAGTGCAGAATTTTGCGCCAGGTGTCAGGACGGCGCCACACTCTGTGCAGTGGCCATTATAATTACGAGGTAACTCAATCTCATCCATGCTCTTTTCCTGATAGGTTATAGTCGCGCTGTTAAACTATCCTGCCAATTGCGACATTCATTTTTGCCTGACCACGCCAGTTGATTACAGCACTGTTACTGGCACAATCGAAACCACGTCTGCCCAAGATCCCAAAACAGCTCGTGGTAGAATGACCGCTCAGAAGGAGCCTTATGACAGTAAAACTTATCTTGCGTGGCAAGGAATATGAAGTGAAAGCGGGTATGAATTTGCTCGATGCGTTAAGAAAAACCGGCATTCTACCAGAAGGCGTCATCGCCACCCGTGATGGAGAGATGATCCTTGATGATGAAATCTTGAAGGATGGAGATATCGTCAAGTTGATCGCTGTTATTTCGGGTGGAAAGCAATGAAGTGTAAAACATGTGGCCAAAAAGCGGTTGTTAATATGCGCCAGCACAAATTGGCGCTTTGCAAAGAACATTATCTCGAGTGGATACCTGAGCAAACTGCCCGTTTTATAAAAAAATACTGGATGTTTGGTCCGGATGAAAAGATCCTGGTGGCAGTCTCAGGTGGGAAAGATTCTCTCTCCTTGTGGGACATCCTTCAGCGGCTGGGGTATAAGGTTGATGGTCTCTACATTGGTCTTGGCATCGATGAAGGCATTGGGTATTCGGATGAGTCACACCGGCTAGCTGAAAAATTTGCAGTCGAACATGGACTGAAGCTGCATGTTGTGGATATTGAAAAAGAATATGGTCAGAGCATACCCGTGCTTGCCAATATCACCAGTCGGGGGTACGGCCGCCCTTGTTCTGTTTGCGGGCTTGCCAAACGGCATGAGATGAACCGGATTGCCCATGATCTCGGCTACGATGTTCTGGCGACCGGGCATAACCTGGATGATGAAGCTGCTGTGCTCTTTGGTAACACCATCACCTGGTCAAAAGAATATCTTTTGCGGCAAAAGCCGGTTTTACTAGAACACGACGGTTTGGCACGTAAGGTAAAGCCACTCTGTCGTTTTTACGAAAAAGAAATGACAGCCTATGCCATGCTGCGCGGAATTGAATATATTTACGAAGAATGTCCATTTTCAGTTGGGTCAACCTCGATTTATTATAAGGAATTATTGAACCAGTTGGAAAATGTACGCCCTGGTGCCAAATTGTCCTTTTACTTGAATTATTTGGATGCGCGTGAGACCGGCTTTTTTACCGGTGACGTTGAGAAGGTCACGCCTCCTTTGTTCAACTGCCCAACCTGTGGACAGCCGACCATGTATGAAGGTAAGTGTTCGTTTTGCCGCCTGATGGAAAAAGCAGCGGGTGTAGACCTGAACGCGACTAACGCGGGCTAGCCCAAAGAATCAGACACAATGCAAACTATACAGACCAAACCTGACCACCAATTTCGTTATTTTGATCTCATCATGGCAGTTTTTGTGACTGTCCTGGTGGTGAGTAATGTCGCATCCTCTGCCAAAATAGTGGATTTGAAGATAAGTTTTTGGGGAATTCCGCTGGCTTTTGATGGGGGTACTGTTCTTTTTCCGGTGAGTTATATCTTTGGTGATATCCTGACCGAAGTATATGGCTATAAACGCTCACGCCGGGTGATCTGGACGGGTTTTTTCTGTCTGGGTTTGGCTTCACTTTTTTTCTGGTTTATAAACTTGCTGCCAGGTGAAGCAACCTGGCAGCAATATGCTGGCGATGCGGCTTATCTGGCCATCCTGGGTGGAATGTCGACGGGTGGAATTGTTCTGGGTTCGTTGGCGGGTTACTGGAGTGGTGAATTCTCGAATTCGTTCATTTTGGCCAAAATGAAAATCCTGACCAACGGAAAATATCTGTGGATGCGAACAATTGGCAGTACCTTGGTGGGGGAGCTGGTGGATTCGCTGGTTTTTGTGGGGCTGGCCTCCCTTTTTGGCGTTTTTCCCTGGAGCCTATACCTCACGCTCGTGCTGACGAATTATCTTTTCAAGACTGTCATTGAGGTACTGATGACTCCGTTTACTTACATACTGGTCAATTTCTTCAAAAAGACCGAAGGCGAAGACTACTACGATCGCGGGACAAATTTCAATCCTTTCCACCGGTAAACAAAAATAACCTTACCCTTTACTGGGGTAAAGCAGGATAGGGTTTGCTCACTAACGGTACTTGTATCTGGTTTGCCCAGCATGTGGTTGTTGATGTGCTATTCTGCGCATAAACAACCACCAAAAAACTTCATTGACCGTTTTTATGATCGCATTATTCGCTACCAAACTCGGCGTTATTTTAACAAGCGTCGGTTCATTTCGACAACATCCGCCTGAACTTGCAGCAAGTGATCACGTAGTATTTGGACATCGTTGCCATATTTTAGGCGCCGTGCCAGGAATGCGAATTCGTCACTGCCGTAGACGGGTACGGTAACATCCTTCGAATTTCCCCTGACCACGCGCATTGAATCAATCAACCATCGTAGGAAAGTATGGGCCTTATGCAGTTTGGTATAGTCTTCATCTGAAAGAATTCCGCGGGTATTCAGGGCAGCCATGGCTTTGCGGATATTGGTCAAGCGTAAGGCTGTATCTGCCGCACCGTGTGTAATTTGTAGACCCTGGATGAAATACTCGATATCCACCAAACCACCCGGGCTATATTTTGCATTGAATTTTCCGGCGCTGACCAGATGACGCACCTGCCGTTCGCGCATGGCGCGCATGGAGGTTACATCGAACGCCGCACCGTTATACGTGTATTCATCCCGTAAGTTGGCCAATGCATCGCCAAGTTCCGCATCACCGGCGATAGGCCGGAGTTTGACGAGCGCCTGGCGTTCGTAGGCCCAGGCAGGTCCTTGTGGTGCATAATAGTGTTTGAACGAATCTAATGAAACAGCCATGCTTCCGGTTTTTCCATACGGGCGCAGCTGTAAATCCACTTGAAAAATGCCCTCCTGCCGGGCGCGGATGGCGTTTAGAAAATTTTGGACTACTTTCTCGTAATAGATGGACGCTTCCAGTACATCCGGACCTTCAGTACGACCCTCGCCGGCATATACGAACATCAATTCAATATCAGACGCAAAGCCCAATTCGCGACCGCCGCATTTGCCCAACGCCACAACCGCCATCTGTGAGATAGGGCCATCGGGCAGGCGCGGTGACCCATGGATAGAGCGCAAATCTTCGCAGGTTAGGTGGAAGGCGGCGTTTACCACCACTTCGGTCAGGTCAGTCAGTTCCTCCGAAAAGTCCCAAAATTCCTGAGTGAGCCCAAGGATGTGGCGCATATCGATCCGGAACATTTCCCGATCTTTAAATGCATTCAAAGTGATACGCCAGGGCGCATCCTCGCGCGGCGATTCTGGCCCGACGTGTACAAGAGCTAATGCAAATGCCAGCTCGGCTTGTAGATCAGCACGACTTTTTGCTGTAGCCAGTTCACCGGTGGCACTGATCACGGGAAATAAATTAGCATACTGCATGCGCATAAAATCATCCCACAGAAAATCACTGACACCCAGCAGGCGCGCCAGATTATCCATTACTTGTGGGTTTTCCAGAGATGTCAATTCCTGAGTCCAATTGGGGCGCTCAAACAGCTGAGCCAAAAATTCGCGAAAATGCAGCAGGGCTGTTGCCGGGTTGGGGGAGCGCGGCAGCAGGTGCGTAAAGTGTTTAATCAACACGGCTGCTGTGCGTAGTTCACGCAATTTTTCAGGATCGCTGATCTTCTTTCCGGCCTCGTCGGTCACATACAACAGATCATCCACACGCCTGCCGCTTGTTTGGACAACCATGCGAGCTATATAGGTATGTGTTAGCGATAAGGCATTGGTGAATTCGTATAAAAATCCAACCGTATCCATGGTTTGGATATGCAGTACGGTGTAACGTTCCGATAAATTATTATCGATGGTAATTTCGATAGGGTAAAGTGGCCTCACTGCGCTGTCCATTTCGGCAAAGACAGCCCCCACTCGCCTGGCAAGTTCGCTGCGCGCTTCACGACGCTGCCCGATGTGCAGCATTTTGATCATGCTCTGAAGATCTTCAGAGTATTTTTCCCAGTCTGGTTCAGCGCCAACCGCCTGTACGCTAAACACATCCACAATTTTATGGCGGGACAGGCTGGCTGGTAAAGTCTGGATTTTGGACGGCACCAACCATTTTCCCGCACGTGGGTGCTGTTTTTTTGCGATTTCAGGCGACGCTACGGATGGGCTTTCAAGCGATTCGTAAGTGAATATTTCGCCAGATTGAATATCCAGCCCATAAACGAACATCAACCCACAGATCAGTGAAAGCTCGCCCAGGTAATCATAAGCGACCACACTGACCTGCCAGCGTCCGCCGCCGCTTGAGACGGCTTCGACGTGCACCAGCTGCTGCTCATTCAGGTCTTCTGCCAGGCTGGCATGCTGGCTGATTTCTTCTGGCGAGAAGGCCGAAGCATAAGAAGAATCCATGCGAGCCAGGTGCTTGCGGATAAAGTCGCGATTGGAAGGTGGAGCTTCAGGTTCGGGGATTGGCAGAACCTGGATGCCTCCGACGTACTTGGAATAAACCGAACGAATGGCAAGGCTGTGCTGTTGATACCGTTCCAGAAAAGCTTCGCGGGTTGGGAATCCCAGCCGGCGAGCCAACAAGTAAATTGCAGCTGGGTCGGATGGCAGGCTGTAGGTCTGGCGGTAGTGCATCATTTGTAAAAAGTGTTCCACCGTCCTTTGGAAAATGTATCCATCCGTCAAAACCCGTGCTTCCAGGGTAGTGATAAGCTGGAATTTAAGCAAGCGCCTGAGAGTTTGCAATGTGGACTTTTTGCGCAGCTTGATGTTCGCACCACCATGAGCGAGTTGTAAATACTGCACCACAAACTCCACATCCCGAATAGAGCCTTCTCCAAGCTTGACCTCGCCCCAATCCCGGCCTTTGGAGCGCAGGATTTCCTCTGTGCGTTGCTTCATCGCATGTACACTTAGTCGCAGAGTTTCCGGGTTCTCGCCATAGATGAATGGTTCTATCTGCTTGATAAATTCATCTCCCATGGCAATATCGCCTGCAATTGGGCGGGCTTTGAGTAAGGCTTGCTTTTCCCATAGATTGGCATGTTTATGTAAGTAATTGAGATAACTTGGGATGCTGCTGACCAATGCGCCATCGCGTCCCCACGGCCGCAAGCGCATGTCCACCCGATAAAGAAAGCCTTCTGCGCCCATATTGGCGAGAGCCTCGATCAGTATCTGGCCCAGGCGTAAATAATTTTTGCCATTTTCGGCACACAGGAAAAGCAGGTCGATATCTGAGCTGTAATTTAGTTCTCCGCCTCCAAGTTTGCCCATACCTAAGATTACAAATCCTTCGGGATCAAGGCCACTTTGCGTGCTTGCGTATTCCAGGCAAGTGCGCGCCAGTCCATCGGCCAGATAGGAAAGCTGCCCTGTAACGGCTGGTAGGTCATATAGGCTGAGCAGGTCACTTGCCCCAATGCGAAGCAGCTCTCCTTTCTGGTAACGCCGCAAGGCATTGAGTTGTTCTGCGGGTGCCAGGGTTTTGATTGCATCGGAAGCTTCATGTTGGAACTCATCTGCGCTTTTTTGGCGCGCTAGGCGCTTTCGGTCGGTTAACATCTCTAACCGGCGCGGTTCTCGCAGCAGAATCTCTGTTAAAAACTGACTGCCTGCGAATATGGTAACCAGTATTTCAAGGGTTCGCGGGTTTTTTCCAAGTTCTTGAAAGACTTCATTGACATGCTCATCGCTTGAAAACCGCTCTAGATTGATCAGAGCCTGGTCCGGATCGGCACAGGCCGAAAGGGTCATTAGCAGATACGGCAGCCAGGTTTTTAACAAGGTCCGAACCATTTCGCCTTGCGCTGCGATGTGCTGTAAATGGCGCAATGCGGCTTTCCAATCGCGAAAGCCGAGCGAACTTAGCAGTACCTGTGTCGAAGACTCAGAAAGCTGGCCATCAAGTAGACTATCAGCGGGGAAGGATGCGTCCATGCCAAAGATTATAAAACGTATGGAGTTTGTTTGGGGTAGCGAATTTCGCGATTCAAGCTTGCCGCCCGTCGCTTGACCTTGCGCTTTAGCCCGTTTCTTTTGATGCCATTTGTGGAATTGGTTTTTTAGCCAGGCTTACGATCACAACCGAGCCCACAATGATCAGGGATGCGATCAAAAGACGCGGAGACAGCTTTTCATGAGCGAATAAGCTCCCCAGCAAAACAGCCACCACCGGGTTGACATACGCATACGTCGAAACAAGCGAGACCGGGGCATTGCGCAGCAGCCATGCGTAAGATGTAAAGCCGACCAGCGATCCGACCGTGATCAAATATAGCGCTCCGAGCAAGGAGCGGGTCGAAATAGCCGCGATCTGGAAATGAGCCATTTCGCCTCGCATGGCGCTGACGATGATCAATCCCAAGCTGCCCATCAACATCTCCATGCCGGTGAACAGCAGTGTCGATTTCGGCAGATCGGCGCTCCGGTTATAGATGGAGCCCAGCGACCATAAGAATGCAGCTAAAAGGCAAATCCCGCCGCTCAGCAGGCTGAATTCGCGCACGCCACCAAATTCTGCCGGGCCAATCAAGAGCGCTACACCGCTGAAACCGATCAGCAACCCAAGCACCTGTCCGGGAGTGGGTTTTACACCACCAGGGCGTAAGGCTTCCACAAGTACCATGAACATTGGGATGGTAGCCACCAACAGTGCGACGACCCCACTTGGAATGCTGATCTCAGAAAGCGAGATCAAACCATTTCCACCTAACAGCAGCAGACTGCCAACCACGAATGCGGATTTCCATTGTTTGAGGCTGGGAGCAGGGTCACCTGCCCAGCGCCGCCAGATGAATAAGAAAGTTCCGGCGATTAGAAAGCGTACTCCCGCCTGGAGAAAGGGAGGAATAGTTTCGACTGCGAAGCGAATCCCTAAGTAGGTGGAACCCCAGACGAAGTAAACTGCCAGCAATGCGGCCCAGATTTTTGTTTTCAACTTGATCCTTTCAGGCTTATACCTGTTAGCCTGAGTTGGCAGGCATGATGCTCGTGGCTGTTTCCCAGCCAATCAAGGCTTTTTTGCGGATTGCTCCCCAGCGGTAATTACCAAATTCGCCTATTTTGCGAATTACCCGATGGCATGGAATGATATACGCAATTGGGTTGTGCCCAACCGCAGTCCCAACTGCGCGAAGAGCGCCGGGTTGGCCGATTTGCTCAGCGATTTTCTCGTAAGTCGTCAGGCTGCCCTTGGGAATCCTGAGCAGGGCTTCCCATACTTTTAGTTGAAAGTTTGTGCCGGTCAGGAACAAAGAGATCGGAGTAGGATTGTTTCCAAGAGAGAAGATGGGTGCAATGAATGCGCCTGTAGCCGGGTAATCTTCCAAAATCTCTGCCTGGCTCCAGTTCGTTTTCAAATTCAATAGGGCAGTTTCATGGTTGGTTTGTACGAAAGAAAGATGGCAAATTCCTCTTTCGGTGATCCCGATCAATGCTTCGCCAAAAGGGGTTGGGTGGAAACCGTAGCGCACCAACAGACCTGCGCCGAATGTTTTGTACTCACCGGGAGTAACGGCTTCCGTGTTGATGAAGAGATCGTGCAGGCGACTAGGGCTGGATAATCCGACCGAATATGTGGCATCCAGTACAGATGAGTGCTTGAGCAGCTCCTTGGCGTTTTCTTTGGTGATGAACTGCAGAAATCGTTTGGGGCTGATACCTGCCCAACGGGTAAATATACGCTGAAAGTGATATTCACTCAAGCCGATGCTTTCGGCAATTTCTTTAAGCTCGGGTTGGCGTAGATAATTATCATCCAAATAATAAATGGCTTTTTCGATGCGCTGGTAGTCATCGCTGAGTTGCTGGTAATTCATTGTTTGGCTGGACATGGCTGTTTTCCTTTCGTATCACCATTTTAGAGTGCCTTTGCCTTGTGAGCCACCCGTTTCTTGCGCGAAAAAATGCTCAAGTTAATTCCTCGATCATATCATGCACAAGGGTTACACTCCAGAAATTTGTCAGGAAAAGATCTGCCGGACAATGATTTTAATATGAATTTCTTTTTTCACCTGCATTTCATCTAGGATTTAGAGATTGGGGCAGGTTGATCTGGTAGAATGAGAATTCAATGTGTTGAAAATACTGCCGCTGCTGGCCCAGACCCTTTATTAAAATTTATGCTCTGAATTCATGGTTGACGGTTTTTGGGTGGGCGGGTATAATGCTCTTTCGCCAATACCCCGGTTAGGGGTGTTTGCATGTCGTATTCCCGGCTTCCCCGCAGCACGGCGGCAACCTGAACGAAACGCGGTGACTGTGGTGAAGCGAAGACCAGGAGAAAGGATTTATGAAATACGTTATTTTAGAAAGCGGCGGCAAACAATATAAAGCCGTCGAAGGCAGCACGATCGAAGTTGATCTGTTGCATATTTTACCGGGCACAAGCATTGAAATAAACGAAGTGCTTTTGCTGGTCAATGGTGATGTAATCACCGTTGGTGCGCCGGTGGTAGCGGGCGCGTCTGTCATAGCCACAGTTGTCGAACATTTCAAGGGCGAGAAAACATACAACTTCCACTATAAGCCCAAGAAGCGCATTCGTCAGAAGACTGGTCACCGTCAGTCCTACACCCGCCTTTCTGTCGAGAAGATTGAAGAGAAGTAAGAGAGGTTCACTATGGCTCATAAAAAAGGTGGCGGTTCCAGCCGCAACGGTCGTGATAGTAATGCCCAGCGTTTGGGCGTGAAGAAGTATGCTGGTGAGTTTGTGCTTTCGGGCAACATTCTCATTCGCCAGCGTGGAACGCATATCAAACCTGGTATGAACGTGGGCGCCGGTACAGACGACACCCTCTTCGCCACGATTGATGGCGTGGTCGTTTTTGATGTTGTGCATGGTCGTAAGCGTGTGAATGTCCTCCCGCAAGAGGCTTTCGCGGTGGCTGAGTAGACCAGAGGTCTATTGATATGAGAGAAAAAATTCATCCAACCTATTATACGGACGCCCAAGTTGTCTGCGCTTCATGCGGCAGCAAGTGGACGACCGGTTCCACTCGCAAAAGCATCCACGTCGAAGTTTGCTCCAAATGCCACCCGTTCTTTTCTGGTGAGCAGGCCCGCATTCTGGACGTGGAAGGTCAGGTGGACCGCTTCTATAAGAAGCTCCAGGTTCGCCAGGATTACGTTGAATCCCAGAAAGCCAAGGAAGAAGCCCGCAAGGCTCCTCCGAAGCCTGTCACTGAACTCGAACTCGGGATCCGTGTAACTGGCGCTTTGGAAAAAGCTGGGATTACAACGATTGCCCAGTTGATGCAGAAGCTTGGCGAAGGCGACGAAGCTGCCCTGGCAGTTGAAGGCTTTGGCCGAAAGGCTTTGATTGACAGCAAGAAGAAAATTCGCGCCCTGGGCTATGATTTGCCCGAGGCCGCCAACGAAGCTGCTGCCTGAGCATTTTCCGTCAGGGAAAGCAGACCCTACAAACCGAAATATCAGGTAAACTTAACAGGCAGATGCCCGGCATCTGCCTGTTATTATTTTATTTGGGAGTGGTTATGAAGCATTTGCATGGTTCTATTGAAGTTGTTTGCGGGTCCATGTTCAGCGGAAAGACAGATGAACTTATCCGTCGCCTGCGCCGCGCAGTGATCGCACGCCAGAAGGTGCAGGTGTTCAAACCCGCGATTGATGTGCGTTATGCTGTTGAGAAAGTTACTTCGCACGCCGGAGCAGATTTTGATGCCATTCCGGTCGAAAAGGCGATTAATATTTTTGACAGGCTGGAGCGTGATACGACTGTAGTTGGGGTGGATGAAGCACAGTTTTTTGATAATGGTATTCTCGATGTGACAACCAAGATGGCTGATCAGGGTATTCGTGTACTCGTGGCTGGCCTGGACCAGGATTTTCGCGGCGACCCATTTGGTCCCATGCCAATGCTGATGTCCAAGGCCGAGCATGTGGATAAGCTGCAGGCGATTTGCATGGTCTGCGGAGAACCCGCCAGCCGGACCCAAAGGCTGGTAAATGGCAAACCAGCACGTTATGATGACCCGGTCGTCATCGTTGGCGCTTCTGAAATGTATGAAGCGCGTTGTCGCCGGCATCATGAAGTTCCTCGAAAATAACGAAACTGATCTTTTGTCTTTTTACTGTGTCTGGAAAACTGATAGGAGCATAAATGCAAGATTATCTCGATATTTTGG
Organism: Chloroflexota bacterium; assembly: GCA_026390035.1. GTDB lineage: Bacteria > Chloroflexota > Anaerolineae > Anaerolineales > Villigracilaceae > UBA5195. The sequence goes on along the minus strand of JAPLGT010000058.1, from coordinate 8,692 downwards.
CAGAAGTTCTTATTGACGAAAATACCCTCCAAAAGCGTGTCAAAGAACTGGCAGATGAGATTAACCGGGATTATGCGGGTGAGCAAATTTTGCTGATCTGTGTTTTGCGCGGTGCTCTGCCTTTCATGGTTGACCTGATGCGCCACCTGAGCGTCCTAAACGCGATTGATTGCATGGCGGTTTCGTCTTATGGCGAAGGCGCCCGGGCTTCTTCAGGCAACGTTCGTATGACTCTGGATCTACAGACCAATATTTTGGGTAAGCATGTCATCCTGGTTGAAGATATCGTTGATAGCGGTCATACAATCGCCCATGTGATTGAGTTGCTGCGTACCCGCAAACCAAAAACCCTTAAAGTATGCGCTTTGTTGGATAAAAGCTCCCGCCGTGAGGTTGATGTGCCGATCGACTATAAAGGGTTTACCATCGCGAATAAATTCGTATTTGGTTATGGCTTGGATCTCGACGAATTCTATCGTAACCTGCCTTTTATTGGTGTCGTTGACCTTGATCGTTACGTTAGCAACGGGTAAGGCAATTCTCCTGCCTGTAAGGATGGATTCAAATGCAAGAGTACCAGGAATTTATTGATGAAGTGCTTGTCGACCAGCCAGCTATTGAGAAGCGTGTTCGTGAACTTGGCGAGCAGATCAGCCGTGATTATGCCGGACAGGATCTCCTGGTTGTTTGTTTGCTGCGCGGTGGTCTGACCTTTACTGCTGATCTGACCCGTTTTATTACCCTTTCACACGAATTGGATTGCATGTCGCTTTCTTCATATGGAACCGGACATTATGCTTCCAGTGGGAACGTGCGCGTAAACTTGGACCTCATGACCAATATCGAAGGTCGAAATGTCTTGCTGGTTGAAGATATTGTTGATAGCGGTCGTACCCTGGCGCATGTATTGATGATGTTAAAAACACGTGATCCGAAGAGTGTAAAAGTATGTGTACTGCTCGATAAAAAAATGCGCAGAGAAGTGCCAGTCTATGCCGATTATGTCGGGTTTGATGTGCCCGATAAATATATTTTCGGCTATGGTATCGATATCGATGAGCATTTTAGACATCTACCGTTCATTGCCAGTGCCGATCTCGATAAATATAAAAAGCCAGGAAAATAATACTGATGGATGATGGTCTATCTTCCGAATCGACTGCGTATGCCGGACGCTGGGTTGCACTGCTGCGCGGAAAGATCATTGCGCAAGGAGAAACCCGTGACCAGGTTTTTTATGCTGCCCGGCAGTCTCGTAGAAAGGAAGAAGCGGAAATTCGTTTTATCCCGTTAACGCCTGTATCTTCGCCACTATTGGATGAGGTGCGTGTACTGCTCCCGTTGGATGAGCCCATCTACCTGGTTGGTGGTGCTGTACGTGATGCTGTTCTTGGGCGTGCCGTCCACGATCTCGATTTTGCCTGTCCACATGGGATTAAGTTGGCCCGTAAAGTGGCTGACGGTCTTTCGGCAGCTTTTTTCCCCCTTGATGAAGCTTTTGACACGGCCCGGGTCATCTTTCAGCAGCCGGATGGCAGCCGGGATGTTCTTGATTTTGCCGGTTATCGTGGCGATTCACTGGATGCAGATCTGCGCGGGCGTGATTTTACGATTAATGCTGTTGCCATGGACATTCACAGCGGCGAAATTATTGACCCCCTGGGTGGGGTCAAAGATATCCGCGCAAAACGTATCTGTGCCTGCTCAGAGACTGCGTTAAGTAATGATCCGATCCGGATCTTGCGCGCAGTGCGCCAGGCGGCGGCTTATAAGTTCTCCATTGATCCCGAGACTCGCCGTTTGATGAAAGCAGCCGTTGAGCTGCTGCCGAAAATTTCGACGGAACGGATCCGGGATGAATTATTTAAAATACTTGAAGGCCCCAGTCCGGATGCGGCCATGCGTGCCTTGGAGTTATTGGGGGTTTTTCCGCAGATATTACCAGAACTAGCTGCATTGAAAGGTGTTGAACAATCGGCACCGCATGTCCACGATGTCTGGTCACACACTCTGGCTGTATTGCGTCATCTCGAAAATATCCTGGCTCTGCTCTCGCCTCGTTACAATGAGCAAAAAACCAACGCGGATTTGATGAATGGGTTGCTGGTTTTACGACTGGGGCGTTATCGCCAACAGATTGGGGATCATATTGGTTCATCGTTGACTACCGGTCGTTCAACACGGTCATTATTGTTTTTTGCGGCTTTATTTCACGATATTAACAAACCGCAGACCAGGACCATTGAAGATAATGGCCGGATCCGATTTCTCGGTCATGATGTTCTTGGCGCTGAAACGGTTGCCAATCGCGCAGCAGCCCTGCATTTGAGCAACGATGAACTCGAACGCCTTAAACTGATTATCAAGCATCATATGCGCGTGCATGCACATACCAGTCGCCAAGAGGCCGGGCAGGCTATCAGCCGTAAAGCCATATATCGGTTTTTTCGGGATATAGGCGAGGCCGGGATTGATTTGATCTTGTTGGCCCTGGCTGATACCCGCGCAACCTATGACCACACCCTGACTCAGGCGCATTGGGCAGCCTGTCTGGATGTATGTCGCCAATTGCTCGAAGCATGGTACGAGAAAGCCGAAGAAATCATCCGGCCAAAAGTGTTGGTCAATGGCGATGATCTGATCACCGAACTGAAGCTAAAACCGGGTCCAGAGATTGGCAAGCTTCTGGAAGCCATCCGCGAGACCCAGGCGGCTGGCAACTTAGCCACCCGCGAAGAAGCGCTGGCATTTTCCCGCGGTTGGTTGGAAAAGCTGAGAGAAATTGGGCGGGCAGCTGAGAACAAACCGCGCTAAACGAACAAATAGACCCTCCAAGGATCAATGTACATGCAAAAGGCTTGGGTGAATGGTATGACGCTGGCGTATGACCGGCGGGGCAGGGGCGAGCCTTTGCTGCTTATCCATGGTTTTCCTCTTGACCACACGATCTGGGAGCCTCTGGCGGTTCGCCTTGTCGACAATTTTGATGTGATCATGCCAGATCTACGCGGTTTTGGTTTGTCTGATATACCGGCTGGTGAGTATACGATTGAGCAAATGGCTTCAGATCTTGTCCAGCTGCTGGATGTCTTGAAAATTCAAAAAACTTACATCGCTGGTCACTCCATGGGCGGATATGTTGCCCTGGCATTTGCGCATGCTTACCCGGATCGTGTATTAGGGCTTGGTCTGCTCGGTTCCCAGGCGCTGCCAGATTCGTCAGAGCGTAAGGCGATCCGGTTTGCCCAGGTAGAGCAGATTGCTGTGAATGGGGTCCAGGTTGTGGCTGGTATGGCCGATAATCTCTCTGCGAGCCCACAATTTGCGCCAATTTTCCGCGCTATTATCCTGCAACAACGACCGGCTGGCGTGATAGGCGCACTCAAAGCGCTGGCAATCCGCCCGGACGCCACACAATTTGTGGCTTTATTCAACTTTCCGATTGTGCTGGTGCATGGTCTGGCGGATGCGCTAATTCCACCTGCGCGCGCATCTGAATTGAAAACCCTGCTTCCGCAAGCATTCTTGACTGAGTTGCAGGCAGTCGGGCATTCCCCGATGCTGGAAGCTCCAGATCAGACGGCGCTCGCTTTGCTGCAGCTGCTTGCCAGATAGGGTTGGATAGTTACAACTCTGCACCTACGGAAATGTTCTTTCAAACTACCGGCATTCCCTAAACGCAAATAACCTGCATCATTATGGTAGGTCGCGGATGGATCAGTTATTTTTCGCCCGATGCTTTTTCCATTATTGATGTCAAATACCTCCGGATCGTTACACTCGGGCTCGATCGTAAAAAGATATTCGGCTTTTAATAAAAACGGTACTGTCCATTATTTGCGGACAGTACCGTTTTTGGTTCAGCTCACCGGAATACTAAACCTTGGACTTCAAAAGTCCATTAATAAAATGGCAGCCGGGATAAACTTTATCATCCCCGGTTTGTAGGTTGAGTCTAGGGGTAGACCTCACTCAGAATTGGTTCGTAAGCGCAACGGCAGCCGTGATTGTGGGAGCAACCTTCGTGCGGTAGGGTGGCAATGGCGTCTTTTGGAAAGGTCCCGCGTGATTCATAACAGAGCGGGCAAGCATCATTTGCAACTGTGATTCGCACAGCTGTCACCCGTGAGTTGGTCCGAAATTTCTTGAGAGCAACCGCACTGGTGGAAAATTCGCTTAATTTAATATTACAGTTTGGACAATTTGTGGCTGTATCGGGGGAAGACGCATTGCAGCGTGAGCATGTTTGCACGGCCGAACTCCTGAATTTTTAACTATTGTACTCTGGGCAGTTAGGCCTGCAAAGGTTTTTACTGGGAATCAATGCAGTTTATGGCGATATTGGTCAAACCAGTCTCCCTGATCATGATGGTTGAACCGTTTTCAACCATATGCCGGCGGGCAAGGTTTTTGATGTGAGCGATCAAAACCTTATTGTGGACTGGTTTGGTCATGAAATCATCTGCGCCTGCATCCAGAGCTTTGGAGATCGTGCCTGGGTCATCGAGTGCAGATAGAATAGCAATGGGGGCTGTCGTGAACGAGCGCAAGGTTTTGCAAATTTCCCAGCCACTGGTTCCCGGGATTAATAGATCGAGAATAATGATGTTAGGGTTTTCGTTGCGTGCCATTTCGATACATTGAGGTCCGCTTTTGCAGGAAAGAACTTCCATACCATGGTTGCGCAGCAATGTACCCAGGAGCTCAGTCATGGAAGGGTCGTCGTCAATTGTCAGTACTTTTAGGGTCATGTTGTATCCTCATGAAAGATTATCCCAGATTTTGTTTTACGCAGACTTTACACGTTAATAACAAACTGGACAGACTTGTCTGAACAAGTTGCCTTGGGTGACTAGCGTAGAATTATTTCAGGTTTTATGGCACGGCTTTGGGCGTATAAGAAAAAATTGACGATCGCAAGGTTTCAAATCCGAAAATGTAATAAATACATGTGGCCTAAAAATGCGTCAAAGGCAAAGCTGTTTGTGGTAAACTTGCAATGTTACGCGCTTATCGCAATCATATCTATCTCTTTAGGAGGCTAAAATGACGAAGAAATGGGTTTATCTATTTGAAGAAGTCGCAGATGCGGAAAAATATACCGGTTCATGGGACGGAGTGCGGTCGCTCTTGGGCGGTAAAGGTTCTGGTCTGGCTGACATGACACGCGCAGGAGTTCCTGTGCCCCCAGGTTTTACCGTGACGACCGAAGCATGCAATGCCTATCGCAAAGCCGGAACATTCCCCGAAGGTATGTGGGATCAGGAATTGGCTGCTTTGGTGGAAGTTGAAAAGCTGACTGGAAAAAAATTCGGCGATTCCTCCGACCCGTTATTGGTTTCATGCCGGTCTGGCGCGAAATTTTCGATGCCGGGCATGATGAATACCATCCTGAACATTGGGTTGACTGACAAGTCGGCCGAAGGCATGATCAAGCTGACTGGAAACCCGCGCTTCGTGTGGGATTCCTATCGTCGCCTGGTTGAAATGTTTGGCACTGTGGTCATGGACATCGATGATGAAGCTTTTGAACACCCGATGGCAGCTTACAAGGCAGAAAAAGGTTACAAACTCGATACCGAAATGAAAGCGGAAGACTGGAAAGCGATTGTTTCCATCTTCAAAGAAGTTTTCAAAAAGAAAACTGGTGGCGATTTCCCCCAGGATGCCAACCGTCAGCTCGAGCTCTCCACCGAAGCTGTCTTCAAAAGCTGGAATGGCAAGCGCGCCGTGGATTATCGCCGCGCTACGAATATCTCTGACGACCTCGGAACTGCTGTCAATATTGTGACCATGGTCTTCGGTAATATGGGCGATGATTCTGGCACTGGTGTTGCCTTTACTCGTAACCCATCCACTGGCGATAAGAAGATGATGGGCGAATACCTGCTCAATGCCCAGGGCGAAGATGTGGTTGCGGGTATCCGCAACACCGAACAGATCGAAAACCTGGTCAATTCCATGCCGGAAGTCTACAACCAGTTCATGGATATCACCGCCAAGTTGGAGCAGCACTACAAAGACATGCAGGATGTTGAATTCACCATCGAGCGTGGCAAACTGTGGATGCTTCAGACCCGTAACGGCAAGCGTACCGCAAAAGCCATCGTTAAAATTGCGGTTGATATGGCCATTGAAGGATTGATCAGCAAGGATGATGCTGTCCTGCGGGTTACTCCTGACGATGTGGATGCATTGTTGCACCCGCAATTTGACAGCAGCGCCAAAAAAGACGCTGAGAAGGCTGGCAAGTACCTTGCCAAGGGCGTGAATGCCTCCCCAGGCGCGGCTGTTGGTCAGGCTTATTTCGATGCTGATAAGGCCGAAAAGATGGCCAAGGAAGAAAAGCAGGACACCATTATGGTGCGCCCGTTTACCAAGCCGGATGATGTCCACGGCATGATTGCGTCCAAGGGCGTGCTCACCAGTGAAGGTGGTGCCACCTCGCATGCCGCAGTTGTTGCCCGACAGTTTGGTATCCCGTGCGTGGTCGGCGCGAATTCCATCAAGATTGACCTTGAAAAACGTGTCATGGTTGTCGGTGACGTGGTTATCAAGGAAGGTGAGTGGATCTCGGTGGATGGTACGACTGGCCAGGTATTCCTTGGCAAGATCCCAACCAGCACTCCCACACTTGAAGAACAGACTGAACTTTTGACCCTGCTGACCTGGTCTGATGAAATCGCTGCCCGCGATGGCATTCGGGTATTACCCGATGGCCGCAAGAGCCGTGGTCTGCAGGTTTGGGCCAACGCCGATTATCCGAAAGATGCCAGGCGTGCTCGTTCTTATGGCGCTCTCGGGATTGGCTTATGCCGTACCGAACATATGTTCTTCGAACCGGAACGTCTGCCGATCGTTCAGAAGATGATCCTGGCCGATACCAGCGAAGAACGTACCAAGCAGCTTGATTTACTTCTGCCCTCCCAGCGCAAGGATTTTGATGGCCTGTTTGAAGCCATGGACGGTCTGCCCGTCATCATCCGCCTGATCGATCCTCCGCTGCATGAATTTATGCCTGATGAAGAGAAACTGCTCGAAGAAGTTATCACCATGCGCGTTAAAGGTGAGACTGCTGGCCTGGCCGAGAAGGAACACCTTCTGAACGCCATCAAAGGCTTGCATGAATCCAATCCAATGATGGGTCTTCGTGGTGTACGCCTCTCCATCGCTATGCCTGAAATCGTTGAAATGCAGGTGCGCGCCATTTTTGAAGCTGCCGCTGACTGCGCTTTGCGCGGTATTGTGGTCAAGCCCGAAGTGATGATCCCCCTGACTGGCACTGTTAAGGAACTTGAATGGATCCAGCCGCGTCTGATCCGCATCGCCGCCACAGTTCTGGCTGAAAAGAAAGTTGCCAAACTTGACTACAAGTTCGGCACGATGATCGAGATTCCGCGCGCAGCAGTGACTGCTGGCGAAATTGCCAAGCTGGCCGAATTCTTCTCCTTCGGTACCAATGACCTGACCCAAATGACCTTTGGCTACTCGCGTGACGATGCTGAGCGTAACTTCCTGGTTACATACGTGGAACAGGGCATTTTACCGAAGAATCCATTCCAGACTCTTGATCGCGATGGCGTCGGTCGCCTGATGCAGATTGCAATCAACGATGGGCGCATGACTCGTCCCGATCTTGAAGTTGGTATCTGCGGTGAACATGGTGGAGATCCCGAATCGATCGAATGGTGTCACATCATCGGCAATAATTATGTTTCCTGCTCGCCCTTCCGCGTTCCGATCGCACGTCTGGCTGCCGGACAGGTTGCACTTAAATTCAGTGGCAAAACCATCGCTGAAGACAAGTAACATCGCAGTTTGAAGGAAAACACAAACCCTGGCGCTCAGTCGAGCGCCAGGGTTTATTTGTAGGGGAGATGACCCTTGGTTACTTTTCTTGCTGAGGCCAGTTGAGGATGACTGGCTTTGTATAGCCGTGCTTTTCCACTCCGTAAAGTTTTCCGCCTGAAGGTTCCGGGCAGCCAGCTTCGTCTTTGATGGTATAGGATGTTTTATCGCGATTATCCAATGCCACTGGGTACCACAAGTAAGCTCCTGCCTGGCATACGAATATATCCAGAAAATATCCGCGATCATCATCGTCTGTCATCGGAAGAACTTCCCAACTGATGCGGACTTTCCCACCATCCCGGGTTACGCTGACACCGTGTGGAGCTGTGTACAATACACTTGGTCCGGGTAGAAACCTGTCTGTAAACTCCATAACCCGGATGGTGTTGATATCGCCCACTACATCCACCACCGATGGGGCCACCCAACAGTAGTATTTAAGCTTATCAAATTTGATGTACAGCCATTTGCTAAGACCGAAGCGCCCCTGAACGCTTCCAACATCACCCGCATATAAGTCTGCGGCATGCAGGTAAGCGATATTGGGCCCATACCGGCAGTGTGCCTGTTTGTTTACGGTCACGGATGGAAAGGCAAAAGTCGGTGTGGCGCTGGGTGTGCTTGTCTCAGTAATGGTGGGGGTAAAGGTAATGGTGGGGGTCTGGCTGGCGGTTGGGGTTGGGGTCTGGCTGGGTAGAGTTGTTTCGGTTGGGATCGGCAGTGGCGAGGGGGTCTCGGTCGACAAGACCGCTTGAGTTTCGAGTGTTGGTTCGATGTTAATATCTGTTTGTGATGAAACCAAAGCAGGTAAACTACAAGCCAATATGCTAATACTCAAAAT
>JAPLGT010000008.1:0-7079 GCA_026390035.1 Chloroflexota bacterium | reverse complement strand
TAATGTACAAGAACATTTTTATCGGGTTTATTACAGCCATCCTGGTTGTAGTCATTGGCAGCGCTGCTTTTAACCTCATCAACGCGCAAGCCGCAGGGGCAAGCAACCCCAACATAGCTGGCCCGGGTTACGGCGGTCAGGGTAGAGGCGCATCGGCAGGGTTCGGAACATCCGGAAGCAACAATGTGTCAAACACAAACCTATTAGCCATCCCGGCCTCAGATTTGAACACTGAAGAAGAAGCCGGACTACTTTTCATGCGTGAAGAAGAAAAACTGGCCCGGGATGTCTACACCGCCCTATACGCCAGTTGGAATCTACCTGCTTTTCAAAATATTTCCGCCAGCGAACAGAAGCACATGGACGAAATCGGTTTACTGCTGACCCGCTATAACCTGACCGACCCGGCGCAGGCCCCGGGCGTCTTTACAAATGTTCAGCTACAGAAACTTTACAATACACTTGTGGCACAGGGCAAACTCTCAATTGGAGATGCTCTCAAAGTTGGCGGCGCGATTGAAGAGATCGACATTCTTGATCTGCAGACCCGCCTGGCTCAGACTGATAACGCCGACATCCAGCAAGTCTATAACAACCTGATGAAAGGCTCATTCAACCACCTGAAGGCTTTCACCAACACACTGGCATCTCAAAGCGGTACAGTCTACACCCCGCAGTATATGACAACGCAACAGTATCAGGCCAGCATCAGTACAACCACTGGCAGCGGCTCCGGCGGCGGACGCCCATCCTGGGCAGGTCAGGCAGGTGTAAATCGCTAAAATTTCAGAGGAGAAAAAACAGTCGCTGAATAAAGTCATTCCCCGGTGAACTACCTCAAATAATGAGACAAAAAAAAGCACCAGGGTTCTTGAGACAGGCATCTAGCCAAGGCAGGTGCCTGTCTTGTTATAAAGCTAGCTTTTCTCAACCCTGTCGTTGACTTAAAGGTTGGCGAGATTGTGCTTATGACTGAAAAAGGCGAGCTGCTCTGGAATACGCGCGTACTGCCAGACGGAACCTATGAAATGATCAGCAAAGTCACCAATCAGAGGTTCACCTTCAAGCCGATAATGGGTACCACCTGCGAGCAAAACCCAGACCAGCAAGGCTCACAATATTGTCACAAGTGCCACTCGGTACAAAAGTAACCCACGATCTTGACCCGACCTTTATCCCTTGTCTGGTTATTTACCAGAAGGCGACAAGAATACAACAAGTGCAAGCGTACTCAGTCTGCCTGCGTCTGAAGTGAGCGTCGATGAAAAAGCTGCGCTGCTGTATACGCGGGAAGAAGAAAAACTAGCTCGAGATGTATACAATTCACTCTTCGTTACCTGGAACAATAACCTCTTTCAGAATATCGCTGGCAGCGAACAGAAACACATGGACGAAATCGCCCTGATGTTAACTCGTTACAACCTGAGCGATCCTGCCCAGGCTCCGGGTATTTTTACAGAAGTCAAACTTCAGGATTTACATGACAGGCTTGTGGCACAGGGCAAACTCACAATTGGAGATGCTCTCAAAGTTCGCGGCGCGATTGAAGAGATCGACATCCTTGATCTGCAGACCCATCTGGCTCAGACTGATAACGCCGACATCCAGCTTGTCTATAAAAATCTGATGAGCGGCTCATATAAACATCTAAGAAGCTTCACCAGCACATTGACCAGTAAGACTGGTGAAACCTAAACACCCCAGTATCTCGCACCGGAGTTGCACCAAACCATCATCAACGGAGGCACCGCAAACAGTAACGGCGGGCATAACGTTGCAAAAATAGCCGCCGGTCCGGGCTTGCATCAAATACAGACCAACACCACGAACCTGTTCGTCACACAGGTCGGATCGATAAACACGGTCCAAACATATCGCACTTGCAGCAGTTGTCTAACCTGGTCAGATGGACAAGCTAAAAGTATTCAGCAGATGCGTCATTTATTCTTGACACTACCTTGCCCTTTTCTTTACACAACCTTCACAAGCTGTTGATATCCTTCAATAAATCGTTCAAAAGGAGAAGATCATGTTCAAACTAAAAAATAATCCATGGAAAATCGCCGGCATCGTCATTGTGCTATTTCTGGCAGCGGCGGGCGCTTATTACGTTTGGGGCATGCCAGCCCCAACTGCTGAAGCCGCACCCCTGCAAACTGCCAAAGCCCGCACTGGTGATCTTTCGATCGTGATCAGCGGCGCAGGTAACCTGGTGGCTGCTTCACGCGTGGACCTTGGTTTTCGAACCGGCGGAACTGTCATGGCCGTTGATACGCAGGTCGGTCAGACCGTCAGCGAAGGCCAGGTGCTGGTGAAGCTAGACGACAGCGCCGCCCGCTTGCAACTCGCTACAAAAGAATTGGCACTGCAAGCATTGATCTCGTCAGACGCGTTGAATGAAGCTGAAATAGCCAGACTTAACGCACAAGACACTCTCAGCACTGCCATCACCACCCTGCAATATTTGATCAGCCCAACGGTTTACACAAGCGAACTGACCCTCGCCAAAATGCAGACCGCGCTGGATGAAAAGAAAACCGCCAATGCCCCAGCCGCAGAAATTACCATCGCTGAAAACAATGTTAAACGCGCGCAAAGTGTGCTGGATGGGGCCTTATATACCTATCGCGCTGAATATATTCTCGTAACCTTTCCGTATACCTATAAAGACCTGACAACCAATGAAACCATCGAGACTGTCATCCCGCCTTCCGCAGGTGACATCAGCCTTGCCCGCGCCAAAGTTCGCACAGCAGAACTGGCGCTGGCAGATGCCAATGGCTATTTCGAACGCCTGAGCAGCAAAGACACCTGCGCCGATCTGAGCGCTCTGGGCACCCTGACATCCAAACTCTCCCAGGCCTGCCTGGATGTAAAAACTGCACAGCTGACCGTGGATGGCGCGAATCTGATCGCACCAAATGCTGGGATGGTAGCAGACCTGACCGTGGCCGTGGGCCAATCGGTGGGCACAGCACCTGTGGTAACCATTTCAACAAATGATAAATACATGCATTTCTACGTTGAAGAAACCGACCTGTCTCAATTGAAAATTGGTTTACCAATCAAAGTCATTTTTGACGCTTATCCTGAGCAGGAATTTAAAGGCAGCATTGAGCGCATTGACCCTGAACTGGCCAGTATCGATGGCTCACCGGCGGTTAGCGCCTGGGCCACCCTGGATACCAGCAGCGCTGGGGGATTTTTCCTGAGCGGAATGACAGCCGATGTGGAAGTTGTGGCTGGCGAAGCAAAGAGCACAGTACTGGTGCCTGCACAGGCGCTGCGCGAACTAGCGGCCGGATCCTACGCAGTATTCTCTGTCCAAGCCGACAATAGTCTGAAACTGACCCCTGTCACTATCGGTCTACGCGATCTCGCCAACGTCCAGATTTTGAGCGGCCTGAAGGCTGGGGATATTGTCAGCACCGGTGTAGTTGAAACCAAATAAGGCGCATGCCATGAGTGAATATTTGATCGATGTTCAAAATCTGACCAAGGTGTACGGTGAAGAGCAGGATGCCATGGTGTACGCGCTCAACGATTTGAGCGCCAATGTGCAACGTGGAGAGTTTGTCGCCATCATGGGACCTTCCGGCTCGGGCAAATCAACCTTGATGAATATTCTCGGCTGCCTGGACCGGCCAACCTCCGGCGCATACTTTTTGGATGGGCGTGATGTCAGCCGGCTGAATAAGAATGAATTGGCAGATGTTCGCAATCAGAAAATTGGCTTTGTTTTCCAATCTTTCAACTTGCTGCCACGGCTTTCAGCCCTCGAAAATGTGATGATGCCGATGTTATACGATATTTCCAACGACCTGAGCCAATCTGAACAACGCACACGCGCCATCGAAGCACTCGAATCTGTCGGCCTGGAAAAACGCATCCACCACCACCCAAACCAGCTTTCTGGTGGGCAGCAGCAACGCGTGGCCATTGCACGTGCCTTGGTTAACCGCCCACCGCTGATTTTGGCTGACGAACCCACGGGGAACCTGGATTCAAAAGCCAGTGTAGAAATCATGGATTTACTGCACCAACTACACAATCAGGGCGTAACCGTTGTGATGGTTACGCATGAACCGGATATCGCCAGCCATGCCGGACGCATCATCTGTGTGCGCGATGGCAAAACTATTGCCGCTGGGCACTGCTCGGACAAAACATCATGAAACTAAATAAAATTTTTCGCGTGGCCTGGGAAGGCCTGATGCTCAACAAGGTACGCTCATTTCTCACCACCCTGGGCGTCATTATCGGTGTAGCCTCTGTCATCGTCATGATGGCTGTCAGTTCTGGGGCTGAAGCTGCCATCGCCGAACAAATCAATGCCCTGGGCGCAAATTTGCTGATAGTAGCCCCCATGCGTGGTGTGCCTGGCGCGGGTCGAACACTGCTTTACGAAGATGCCCTGGCCATCGCTGAACAGGTGGTAGGAATTACCGGCGTTTCTGCCGAGCAATCTCCCGCCGTACAAACTGTCAAAGCCAATGGCGTCACACTCGACTCGATCGCCATCGTTGGCACCAGTATGGATTTCCCGGACGTACGCGATTACCCGGTAGCCGCAGGGGTTTACTTCACGGCAGCCGAAAATGACCGTAAACTGAAGGTGGCAGTGCTGGGTTCTGGTTTGGCCAAGGACCTGTTTGGCACCGATAGCCCACTCGGTCAGACAGTTACAGTGGGTTCAATCAAGCTAACCGTGATCGGTGTGATGTCTTCCAAAGGCATGGTAGCCGATGTGGATTATGACGGGCGCATCTACTTGCCAATCAATGTCGTTTTTCAGAAATACATGACCACATCACTGATGGGCGCGGATGCGGTGCGCACGATCTATGTCAAAGTTGACAACCAGGACAAGATTGAGAGCGTCACCACTCAAATTACCAGCCTGCTGGCAAAACGACATGATGTGGACGCCTCAAAACCCGATTTCAGTGTACAGACCCAGCAGGACATCATTTCCACACAAGAAGCCACCACAGCCGCCTTCCGCGATCTGTTGGCCTGGGTGGCAGGCGTGTCACTGCTAGTAGGTGGCATCGGCATTATGAATATCATGCTGGTTTCAGTGACCGAACGTACCCGTGAAATTGGTCTGCGAATGGCACTTGGCGCGCACCCGGTTGATGTCCAGACCCAGTTTCTGCTGGAGGCTGTCATCTTGAGCCTGGCAGGTGGTTTTGTAGGGGTCCTGATCGGGGTGGGTGGCTCACTGCTATTCGGCATGTTGGGCGAAATGCGCACCCAGATCGTGCCACTCTCAGTGCCATTGGCCTTCGGCGCCGCCGCCACAATTGGTATTTTCTTTGGTTACTATCCGGCCACTCAGGCCGCCAAACTCGATCCGATCGTTGCCTTGCGCCACGAATAAAATATTCAATCATAAAAAGGGAAAAATATGTCGCGCTTATCTTTACTGACCCTGATCATCATTCTAGCCGTAACCATCTCCGCTTGTGGAAGTGCCGCTCCTGCGGTTGCAGCCACGACCTCCGACACATATACCAGCCCCAATCTGGTCACCGGCTACGAAAATGCTCTACCCGCCCGCATGCAGCTCTCGCTGGGCACGCTCAAGCTGGCTGAAACCGGCACGCCTGTCACCCAGGAACAAGCTAGTAAATTTTTACCACTCTGGCAGGCACTTCAAAGCATGACCAGCTCTGGCAACAGCGCCAGCGCCGAAGTTAATGCCCTGCTCGGACAAATCGAGGCCATCTTCAGCGCCGAGCAGCTAACGGCCATCAAGGGCATGAAAATGACCTTCACTGACATGACCAGCTGGGCAAGCGCCAATGGGGTAACCCTCGGCAGCGGTTCCGGACAGCCAGGACAAGGACAGGGTATGTCGGCCGAAGCACGCGCCACCCGCCAGGCTGAAAACGGCAAAACAAGCGAGAGTGGCCAAAGTAACGGTGCCTCTGCGGCATTGACTGGCGCAGCCATCAAATACCTCCAATCACTCAAATAAATGGGTTCACTTTCCCACGCAGAGACCAGGACCATGACAGATGCAACCCTTCTTATCCTTTTCACAATCGCTGCTTTTGCGAACGCTGCCCTAAAATATCTTAACCATTCAAAATAATAAAAAGGTAACCATGAAAACTCGCACCATTTTTCTAGCCATAAGCCTGGTCTTTCTAACCCTATCCGCCTGTGCCCCGGCGGCTCCCGCTGCCAGCGTGGCAGCACCCACGTCTGCCGCCGCAGCAGCCATCGATATCACCTTTGCGGATGCTGCCAGCCTGCGCAGTCAACTGGCTTACGGTATGATCAAACTGAAAGATAGCCAAAACGTCATCACCCCTGAACAGGCCAAAACCCTGGTCCCGCTCTGGCAGGCCATGGTTACACTCAGTGGCGACGATACGACTGCAACCGAGGAGTTGACCGCAGTCCAGGATCAGATTACCCAGGCCATCAGCCCAGCTCAAATCCAGGCAATTGCAGCAATGAAAATCACCAACACTGAATTGAACACTTTTTATGCCCAGTTCGGGGTGGTTCTTCCTACTCCAGTCCCGGGTGTGACCAAGGTGCCGGGTACTAGTAAAACGGAAGAAGAAAAAGCTGCCTCGCGTGCCACAGCTGCCGCTGCCGGCCTGACGAGTGGCGCTGGCATGACTGCCAAAACCCTGCTATTTGATAAGGTTATTGAGTACCTGACCACCGTGGCAAAATAATTGTAAGGGAAGATGAAAAAATTGGACAGCGTGTCCGCCTTATTGGCGGACACGCTGTTGAAGAATACCGGGTATGTCTACAGCACGGAAAATACATTTTTTTTAGACCATTTTGGCCAATTGTTCGCCACAGCACTCCGCACGCATTCTGCCGATGGTAGTCAAGCATGTATCGCTTTCGGTGTCATCAGGCTGGATATCAATGGTCCCTGTCCAGTCAATGAATTTCAGGTTCTCTGCGAGTAGATGCTGCAAAAATTGATAGATCCAAACTTGCTTATTCTGGTACCATTGCTTGCAAGAGTAGCTTTTATCACCCGTTAGTGCTCAAGAATAACATCCTGGTCCGTATGTGCTATGAAAGAAAGTGAGAATTATGGG
>JAPLGT010000004.1:0-10520 GCA_026390035.1 Chloroflexota bacterium | reverse complement strand
TGAGGGCGGTGATGGGGTAGTTTCGATATATTATTCTCAGCATGAACGAGGCGGTTTGTTTGTTATCTTGCAACTGCTTCAGCCAACGGCGTCACTTCTCGCTGTAGCCGGTCGCCTAAAATGTCTTTGGCGCTTTCCAGATCATAAAGGGCTTGCAAGTTCAACCAGAATTCTGGGGTTGTATTGGTGGCGCGCGCCAGCCGGAGAGCGGTGTCACCAGAAATACCGCGCCGACCGCGCACAATGTCGTTCAGCCGCGTGGTCGTAATTCCCATGTGCTGGGCCAGATTGTTCTGGCTGATATTCCAGGGCTTCAAAAATTCTTCGAGCAATACTTCACCCGGATGAACCGGGGGGATTTTGTTGTCTGTCATAGCTCACCTCACGAATGATAATCCACGATTTCCACGTTATGCGCATCTTCATCGCGCCAGTCAAAACAAATTCGCCAACGGTCATTAATTCGAATGGAATATTGCCCGATGCGATCACCGCGCAATTTTTCCAGGCGATTGCCGGGTGGGGATTGAAGATTCACCAGCGCATTCGCGGAATGCAGCATTGCCAGCTTACGATAGGCCGTATTTTGCATATCTTTCGGCAACTTGCTTGACCACAGGCGGTTGAAAATTTTGCGGGTTTCGTCGTCTTTAAATGACCTTATCACAACTCAATTGTATCTCGCTTTTCGATATACGGCAATGCCAGTAGTCACACGCGGATATCGTACGGATTTTGGTACCATAACATGTAACAATCCCAGCATTATAAAACCATAATCACCACAAGTAAAACTAAGACGACTGGCTTAGTGCGATATTTCACATTATTGGGTTCGCTTTATGATGTTTCGCGTATAATCTACTTATCACATTCCCCGCTATCGCCAAGGAGCCGCCGTCATGTTACATCAACCCGCAACACCAGCAGGAAAAGACCCCGCCGGGCCATACAAGATGCGCTTAGGCATCTGGATGTTTATTTTTTATTCCCTTTTCTATGCCAGCTTTGTGGCAATCAACCTGCTTAGTCCCATCACGGTGGGGGTGATTGTAGTTGCAGGCCTAAACCTGGCAACCGTCTACGGCTTCGCGCTCATTATTGTTGCGCTCCTCGAAGCACTGCTCTATGATGCCATGTGCCGGAAAAAAGAAGCCGAATTTGTGCAGGCAGAAAAATCAAAAAGCATGAAGAAAAAAGCGAAAACAAACCCCAAAGGAAAGGCCTGAGCCATGGCGATTATCATTTTTATCATTTTTGTAGTTTTTGTAATCGGCCTTTCCTTATTCCTCGGTAGCAAGGCCAAAACGTCCAGTGGTTACTACGCGGCTGGCGGTCAGATTCATTGGGGCGTGAATGGCATTGCTTTTGCCGGGGATTATCTTTCGGCGGCATCCTTCCTGGGCATTTGTGGCATGATTGCCACGGTCGGCTATGATGGATTCCTGTATTCAATTGGCTACCTGGCGGGTTGGATTGTGGCACTCTTTGTAGTGGCCGAACCACTTAAACGCCTGGGGAAGTATACATTTACCGATGCAGTCGATGCAAACTACAATTCGAAGGGCATAAAGCTAACTGCTGCCATCAGCACACTGATTGTCTCCATTTGTTATCTTATCCCGCAGATGGTAGGTGCTGGCGTTCTAGTGGAACCCTTGCTGGGCATTCCTCACGCCTGGGGTGTCGTCATGGTCGGCGCGATCGTGATCACCATTGTTGCCACCGCTGGCATGGCCTCCACCACCTATGTGCAGTTTCTAAAAGGCTCTCTGCTGATTATTTTCTCCACCGTTTTGGTGGGCGCCGTGGTAATGCGTGGTCTCACCACCAGCCCCGATCAGGGCGGCGCAGTTCCCTACTATGATTATTCCCATCTCGCAGCCACCAAGGTCGCCGATAAAATCACGGTCACTGACCTGGGTTGGAATATCTTGGAGCAAAAAGAACTCAAAGGCGGCTTACTCTTCGTCAAGCTTGGCCGCGATGCCAAAGAAAGCTGGTGGTACGCCTCTGAAACAGATGGAACGCTCACCCTCAAAGAGACTCAATTCGTCGTTACCAAGCCGGATGGCAAGTGGATCAACGGCGCGCTCGCTTCTGCCACCAACCAACTGCGCCAGGTCGGCAACCTCGAAAAAATCCGTGGCGAGAGCGGTGTTACAACCGGCAGTCTTTCCATCTTTGAATATTTGTCCATCCTGACCGATAAAAATACTTCCGTCCGCACCTGGAAAACTGCCAACTTTGTAGATGGAATTGGCGAGAAGGTAACCGTTTATTACCCCAAGGTTGTCTCTGGCGACCTGATCATGCGTCCCGGGCTAAAGTTCAAAGTCGAAGGCACCTGGTTGGAACGCTTGGACTTCCTTTCGCTCATGCTGGCCCTCTTCCTCGGAACCGCCGCCCTGCCGCATATTCTCATCCGTTATTACACCGTCCCCAGCCCGGCCAGCGCGCGCAAATCCACCATCGTCGCGATTGCCGCGATTGGCTTTTTCTATATTTTGACACTTTTCATGGGTTTGGGTGCCATGACCAGCGGCGTGGTTAACCCGGCCGATAGCAACATGGCCGCACCGCTGCTGGCGCGCTCCTTTGGCGAGCTGCTCTTCGCGGTCATCTCAGCCATCGCCTTCGCCACCGTTTTGGGAACCGTCAGCGGCCTGATCGTAGCCGCCTCTGGCGCGGTCGCGCATGATTTGATGGATCGCTACATGAATGTCAAAATGGATGACCGCCAAAAGGTGAACGCCGGAAAAATCTCGGCCTTTGTTATCGGTGGAATTGCCATTTTACTGGGCATCCTGTTCAAGGGCATGAACGTCACTTTCCTGGTGGGGCTGGCATTCGCCGTCGCCGCTTCCGCCAACCTGCCCGCCATTCTCATGCTGCTTTTCTGGAAGAAAACCACTGCCAAAGGCATTGCCGCCTCCATTGTGGTCGGTATCGTCGCTTCGTTGAGTTTGATCGCGTTTTCGCCCGAACTCTACACACTCTACGGCCTCAACCCCTTGGATGCGCCCATCCCACTCAACAACCCGGGCATTGTCTCCATCCCATTGAGCTTTATCACCCTCGTCGTAGTCTCCCTCCTCACCCCCAAGGCTGAAACAGCCAAAGCCTAGCCCCATCATCACAGGCTGGATGTGCCGCTGCGTACATCCAGCCTGTATCTCTACTAACAGTTTGCTCTGTTTTGATTTTCGCCCAGCAGAAATTAGCTGCGCGGCGAAAGCCAATCGGTTGTTTGCCCCGCAAGTGGATTTTTGGAGCGTGCCCTCCGCTCCAAAAATCCACAAAAAAACCTCTTCTCTCCTCGTAAGTAAATACTCCAGCCTTGCACAACTTTATGAACCAAAACATCCTGGTCAATTTTCACTGCCACTCCATCTTTAGTGATGGCGAACAAACCCCCGAAGTGCTGGCCGCAAATCTGGCCTCGGCCGGCGTGCGTTATGCTGCCCTCACCGACCACGACACACTCGAAGGCTTGCCGCGTTTTCAGGATGCCCTCAAAAAACGCGGTATTGCATTTTTGCCAGGTCTCGAATTGACCACCCAGTTCGACGACCGCGAAGCCCACCTGCTCGCTTATGGTTTTGACCCACAGCATCCCGAGCTGGCTGCCACGCTGCTTTCCCTGCGCCAGGTGCGTGGGCTGGAAGTGCACAGCATCGCCGGCGCATTACGCAAGGTTGGCAGCAGTCGCCCCAATGGCACAGATGAATCCTCCGCAGTCAGCGCCGCCCCACATGGCCAACTGGAAATTGAAGCTGCCATTGCGCTGATCCATCGCGCCGGTGGGCGCGTCTTTTGGGCGCATCCACTCGTCTACGAATCGGATCTCGAACAACTGGAAATTTTGATCGGGGAGTTAAAATCGAAAGGTCTGGATGGCATCGAAGCCATCTACGCCTCCTTTTCTGAAACACAGCAAGCCAGCCTGCGTTCTTTGGCCCAAAAGCATGATCTTCTCCTATGCGCTGGCACCGATTTCCATATCAGCACTGGCCAGGGCAGCTTGCCCTACGCCATCGAAATGCCGCGCGAAGACTGGATCAATTTTCGCGCGGCTTTCTTTTCCAGCTCATCTTTTGCAGTCGAGACTTCATCTGAAGAAAAATCAGTCTCCATCACCCAGGCTTCCAGGGTCAGCCCAACTGGAAAAGCGCACCACTTTCAACGCCGCTCCTTTGCCTTGCGCATTTTTCTGCCCACCCTGATCGCAATTTCCCTATTCCTGGCCGCTATCTGGGGCCTCATCTTGCCTTCTTTTAAACAAACCTTGCTCGAACGCAAGCGCGAGATGATCCGTGAATTGACCAATTCTGCCTGGAGCATCCTCGCTTCGTATCAGCGTGATGAACAAAATGGCCTGTTGACGCGCCAACAAGCCCAGGCCCTGGCAATTACGCGCATCCAGGCCTTGCGTTACGGCCCGGAAGGCAAGGATTACTTCTGGATTCAAGACATGCAGCCGCGCATGATCATGCACCCGTACCGCGCAGATTTGAACGGCCAGGAATTGCTCAGCTTTACCGACCCGCGCGGAGTACCCATTTTCGTCGAGTTTGCCGCGCTGGTAAAACGCGAAGGTCAGGGTTACATTGATTACGTCTGGCAGTGGAAAGATGATCCCCAACGCCTCGAACCGAAGGAATCTTATGTAAAAGGTTTTGCGCCCTGGGGCTGGATCATTGGAACAGGTCTGTATATCGACGATGTCAACCAGGAGATCGCGCGCCTTGAACAAAGCCTGATCAATACTTCCCTGGCAATTTCTGGCGCGATTGTTTTGCTGCTCTTATTCGTCATACAACAAAGCCTGAGTATCGAAAAAGAACGCCAGGAAGTGGTCGATAACCTGCGCGAATCGACCGAGCGTTACCACACCCTCGTCGAAGCCACCACTGAAGGTACTCTCCTCGTTCTGGATGAGCGTTGTCGTTATGCCAACCCCACTTTTTTAAGCATGCTCGGTTACAGCGCGCGCCAACTCGAATTTCTGGATCTGGCCGACCTGCTACCGCGCGCACCCGATAACGCAGCCATCTGGGAACGTTTCCAAGGCGTGAATGCTGAACTGCCCGTGCTGGGCGAAGCGCTTGAAGGTTGCCTGACGCGCAGAGATGGCAGCCTGGCAGAATGTGTTCTGACGCTCAACCCCATCCTGTTTGCCGGACAACATGGATTTATCTTATTAGCCAAAGACGTTGCCAGGCGGCCTGCGGCCCTGGGCCCTGATGCCCTGAGCCTGGCAGCCCAATCCGCGCCGGTTGGCCTCTTCCGTGCCCGTGCCATGCGCCGTGGCGCCTTCCTGGAGATCAATCCCGCCGGACGTTCCCTGCTTCCTCATCCATCAACTTCCGACATCGCCCAACCCGCCCTGGCCGATTTCTTCACCGACCCTGCTGAATACGAGCAGCTCTTCCAGAGCCTGCTCGCGGATGGGGAGTTAAAGGATCACATTCTGCATGTCGAAACCAGCGAAGCCACCGCTCACTTCATCTCGCTCTCAGCCCACCTGGTTCGCGATGAACATCACCAACCGCTTTATATTGATGGCTTGCTGCAGGATGTCACCACAGCTCGCAAGCTGGAAGCCGGGCGTGAAGCGCTGATTGATAAATTGCAGGCCTCGCTTTTGTTCTTACATGAACCACTATCCAACCTGGGACGGGATGTGCTTATTTGTAGAATGGATGCCAGCATTGAACAACTTTCCCGGCTCATGACCACGCGCAACGTCACAGCCTCTCTGGTTGCCAGTGAAACCTCCGCCATCATCGGCATTGTCACTGACCATGATCTGCGTGCCCGCGTCTTGGCCGAAAATATCGATTTGAATGCCCCCATCCATGTCATTATGAGCGCGCCGCTGACCAAAATCTCCGAACATGCCCTTATTTACGAAGCCCTCATGCGCATGGAAGAAAAAGGTGTGCGCCATCTGGCAGTTGAAGACCAGAACGGTCAAATTGTCAGCGTAATCGATAGCAAGTCCCTGATCCAGTTCCAACGTTACGGCCCGATTGTGCTTTCACGCGAAATCACCCGGGCTGAAACGCCTGCCGTTGTGGCCCAGTGCTGTCAACGCACCTTTCCGTTGGTCAAGACTCTCATGGCCAGCAGCGCGCGCCCACGCCATGTCACCAATATGTTGGCTTCCATTTGTGATGCGGCCACCGAACGCTTGATTCAACTGGCTGTCGATGAACTTGGCCCGCCGCCGGCCCTATTCGCCTTCATCGCCATGGGCAGCCAGGGACGCCAGGAACAAACGCTGTTGACTGATCAGGACAACGGTATCATTTTTGCTCCTAATGCAAATGTCGACCCGGAATTGATAATAGATTACTTCCTGCGCCTTGGAACGCAAGTCTGTGACGGTTTGAATCTCTCTGGATACCCATTTTGCCGCGGCCAGGTCATGGCCAGTAACCCACGCTGGTGCCGCTCTCTGCCCGACTGGCTTTCAGGTTTTGACGAATGGGTCCAAAAATCCCAGGCCCAGGAGATGATTGATCTCAGTATTTTCTTCGATTTCCGCACAGTCTATGGGGATGCAGAACTTACTCATGAATTGCGTCGGCACATTCACACCGCCTTGCTGGATGAACCTGCTTTTTTCCATCTTTTTGCTCAAAATGCCCTCATGTTCAAACCACCCTTCCGCTTACTGGGTAATATCTATTTGAGTGGCGGCGCGACTGAGCACGCCGGGGAAATTAATCTCAAAGACGCCATGCTGCCGATGGTCACTTTTGCGCGTCTATATGCGCTGCGACATCAAATCAACCAGACGCACACCCTCGAACGCATTGAAGCATTAACCGAAAGAAACGTCATCCTTTCATCCAGTCGCGATGAAATTACTGCCTCTTATGATTTCTTGATGCAGCTACGTCTTCAAAACCAGCTTTTGGCTTTGCAAGCCGGGCGGTCTCCCCACAACATCATCCAGCCTGGAAAATTAGGCTACATCCAGCAGGAATTGTTAAAACAAGCCTTTGCCCAGATCGCAGCGGTTCAAAAGAAAGTCAGCTATGATTTTCTTGGTGGGATGTAAGCGAACCTGCGCAAATTGTTGGAATTGACACCATTACTTGTTCGCTCTCCAGGAAAAGACATCAGGATTTCAAATTTGGCTAATCCCAATTATCGAAAATTCGGCTATTTTATTGAATATTTACATACACAATCGGGAACTGAAATATACAATATCAGAATAGATACTTGGCGGAAATCTATATCTGACTAATAAGCAGCAAAAAAACTACAAGCCATTGTCATACGCTGCAGAAGATTGACGCCCTCCCACAACCAAAACCGGGACCGGATGCGCCGTGCAAGCGTTTCAATTTTTGATAGACATTTGGGGCTGGTGTCTGAGATATCTATAAAACGAGGAGAAAACGAATATGAACATGTTGAATAATTTAAAAACCAGTGTCAAACTGCTCATGGTTCGGTCATTTAAAACCGAGAATAAAAGATTCAACTTCTCAAAAAAACATCGAAAACAGCCAAAGGGCGTTCTTGTTTAGCCCAGACCATTAGTTCCGGGCGTTTTTATAAGCAGAAAAGCTATTTTTTAGAGAAATTTTACAGACAAGGGTCTTCTCGTTGGAAGATTATTGGTTTCACAGATTTTTTTCTGATTTTTGGTCAGCCAGATGCTCCCATCAGGGCTAATTTAGGAAGTTATGCATCCTGTTTTTGATTATCGTCTTGCCACTATGTCGCTTTTTCAGGGTTTTGATAGCAAATGTTTTAAACCATCGAAAAAATGACCGAACCATAAGAACTGATCGCAAGCTTTGTAATTGTTGCCCTGATCTCTCTAGTGATTGCTTACATGGGCTATGCCAACATGAAAACGATCAATGACGGCATGACCTCCATGTATTTTGACCGGCTTGTGCCGGTCGCGACATGGGCGGAGTAAGCCAGAGTCTCTATACCATCCGAGGTGATGTTTTTAAGATTCTGGCGGTTCCAGAAGAAGCCACCGCCAGTGAAACCGAGATTGCCGCGCAAATCAAAAACATAGACGCGCTGGTGGCAAAGTATAAAGCCACTTCCCTGCTCGATTCTGAAAAACAGGAATTGGCAATATTTGATCCGGCCTGGGTCGAATACAAAGCAGCAGTTGCAGAAGTTCTGGCCTGGATAAAGGCTGGAAATGAAAAGGATGCGCATGCCAGCCTCAAATCCGGCGGACGAACATCCAATGCTCGCAAGGCAGTGGGTACATCTGCTGAAAAACTGCTGGCCATCAATGTCAAGGCTGGAGAGGATTTGAATACTTCAGCGGAGGTAACTTTCGCCAATGCAGTCAAAACGCTCTTGATAATCGCGATCGGGGGCTTCTTGCTTGCCATCGCGTTGGGATTCATCATCAGCAATTCCATCAGCAAACCTCTGGGTTTATTGGTGACAATCGCCAACTCGGTCTCGATTGGTGACCTGGTACGCGACCTGGATGAAAAAGTCAAAGATTCGGTCAGGCTCAGAAAAGATGAAGTCGGCGATATCGGCAGAGCCTTCGACCAGGTGATCCTGTACATGCAATCCCTGGGCGATGTGGCAGCAAGAATATCCAAGAACGATCTAACCGTGGTGGTGACACCCAAATCTGCCAAAGACGAGGTCGGTCACGCTTTTGTCAACATGGTTGCAGGTCTAAAAGATGCGGTCGGGCAAGTGGCTGAGAGCGCCCATAGTTTAGCGACAGCCTCCGGCCAGCTGGCCGCCGCCGCCGGGCAAGCCGGGCAAGCCACTTCTCAAATCGCTACCACGGTACAGGAAGTTGCCAAGGGTATTACCCAACAGTCTACCAGCATCAGCCAGACGGCTTCATCAGTCGAACAAATGGGCAGGGCCATCAGCGGGGTGGCAGCCTGTGCCCAAGAACAGGCAGCGGGCATCACCAAGGCTTCGACAGTCACAGCTATGTTAAATGAAAATATTCAAAAAGTTGCTGGGAATGCCGAAGCGGTCACCAAAGACTCGAGCGAAGCCACCAGGGCTGCCAAAGCGGGCAGCAAAACCGTTGAAGAAACCATTCGCGGTATGCAAAATATCAAATCCAAGGTCGGGCTGTCAGCGCAAAAAGTACAGGAAATGGGTACCCGCTCTGAACAGATCGGCGCGATCGTCGAAACCGTTGAAGATATCGCTTCACAAACCAACTTACTGGCCCTGAATGCCGCCATCGAAGCCGCCCGGGCCGGAGAGCACGGTAAGGGCTTTGCGGTGGTAGCAGATGAAGGCCGAAAGCTGGCCGAGAGATCCAGCGTCGCTACCAAGGAAATTGGTGGTTTGATCAAACAGATCCAGAAAACTGTCGCTGAAGCCGTGTCTGCCATGCAGGATGGCGCCAGCGAAGTCGAAACTGGTGTCAAATTGGCCAACTCGGCCGGAGAAGCCCTGACCGATATTCTAAAAGTGGCGGAAGCCGTTTTAAAGCAATCAGAACTTGCCACCGCGGGTGTTTTGCAAATGCGCGCAGCTGCCAATGAACTGGTCTCAGCAGTCGATTCCGTTTCAGCGGTGATAGAAGAGAATACGGCTTCAACCGAAGAGATGGCAGCCGGAGCCAATGAAGTTACCAAGTCGATTGAAACTATTGCCAGTATCAGCGAGGAAAGCAGCGCCTCGATCGAGGAAGTTAGCGCCTCAGCCGAAGAGATGAGCGCGCAGGTGGAGGAAGTGACTGCCAGCGCCGAATCCCTGTCAGAAATGGCCGAATCCCTTCAGAAAATCGTGGCCCGTTTCCAGTTAAAGTAAATTATTTTCTGGATAAAGCGCAGGGACTTTCCCAAAATTTGAACTGAAGGAGATAAGATAACTCATGGAACAACAACTGGTGGTTTTTGACTTGGCAGGAGAATCGTACGGCATTAATATCGCAGCTGTGGAAAGCATCATAAAGATGCAATCTATCACGCAGCTTCCCCAGGCTCCCTATTACGTCAAGGGTGTCACGAACTTACGCGGAACTGTGCTGCCGGTCATCGACCTACGGTTGCGCTTTGGTCTCGAAACCCAGGAGGTCAATCGTCAGACCCGCATCATTATTGTCTCGATGGGCACGCTCAAAGTCGGTGTGGTGGTGGATGGTGTCTCGGAAGTGCTGCGGGTGCAGGATGAGAACATCGGGCCATTACCGCCGATGGTCAGCACGGTCAATTCGGCTTTCTTGAAGGGCATAGTACGCCTGGAGAACCGCTTGATCATATTATTGGAACTCGGCAAGGTGCTCGACTTAGAAGAGCAGCAGTCCTTGGCGACCATCGTCTGATAACCGTAACAGTAGGTTGGCTTTGTGTTTCAATCCCACAAAATCCCGGGATTACTCCATAATCAAGTCTTTCAGGGGGTATGCCCCCCCTTTTAAGGGTAGGTTTTTTTGGTACGCGCAATAGAAAGAAAAACTCCGAATTTGGTTTAGAATAACGGCTCTCACAGCCAAAAAACCAAAAACGGAGGTAAGCTATTTATACCATAAGCGG
>JAPLGT010000295.1:0-134774 GCA_026390035.1 Chloroflexota bacterium | reverse complement strand
GTTTCACTTATTTCCTGCCACGGCTTGAGCGTGCTATACTCCATATCGATCCTCCTCGGTTGTTGGTTGTCTGGCGACACCAATTTTACCGAGAAGGGTCTTTTTGTCTAGCTGTCAAGCTTTCTTGAGAACGCCATAAAACATTTTCCGCCAATTTTGAAAAATAAATTCAAAAACCCATTCTAGCCAAAACAACTTGGCCACCAATAACAGTCAAAACAACCAAGACGTGGGCTAAATCCCGCTTACCCATCTTGTATTCTCATTAACTATTGATATCGAAACTTTAATGCCTATCTGGTCCAGGATCCAAACCCAATTAACTATTTTGCATAATCATAGTTTAACTGAATACTCGGGGTTAGATCAACAACATCACCCTTAACAAGCTGCCGGACAGTTATCAGCGTAACAGCCTTGCCCTTATGGTTAACGCCATTGTATTGACCAGTAAGTCCGGTTTGATTAATGAACTCGCCCCCTTTGGCCCGATAGGCCAAAGGAACTTCATCCTCAGGAAAAATTGCATTGTATGGACATTCAGGAACGCAAGCGCCACAATCGATACATGAACCCGGATCTATAAAATAAGTCGGTTGTTTATCAACTGGATTACCAGGACTAATACACTCCACCGGGCACACTTCCACGCAACCGCCATCGCGCAGACACAAACTGGTGATAATATGTGACATGACAACACTCCTTATAGAAATAGTTTTCCATGATTCGGATTGAGGATATAAAAACAGTGACGACAATTTATTAGTCGTCACTGTTTGATAAAAGTTACTGGAAATTATTTTCCAAAACGTCTGGCGACATCTTCCCAATTTATTATATTCCACCAGGCAGAAACATATTCTGCGCGGCGATTCTGATACTTAAGATAATAAGCATGTTCCCAAACATCCAGACCTGCAAGAGGTGTTAAACCATCAGTCAAAGGATTGTCCTGGTTTGCGGTAGAGACAACAGCTAACTTGTCACCTTTGACGACCAACCATGCCCAACCGGAACCAAAGCGACCCATTGCAGCTTTTTCAAACTCGGCTTTGAAGTTGACAAAAGAACCGAAATCAGCAGTGATCGCACTGGCAAGTGCACCCTTGGGTTCTCCACCAGCATTTGGAGCCATAATTTGCCAAAACATATCATGGTTATAATGCCCACCACCATGATTACGAACAGCAGTTCGGATATCTTCAGGGACTTCGTTCAGCTTTTGAACCAAATCGTTCAATGTCCAGCTGCCCAGCTCAGGATGTTTGTCCAGGGCTGCATTTAAATTTGTTACATAAGCTGCATGGTGTTTATCGTGGTGGATCGTCATGGTCTGTGCATCGACGAACGGTTCCAGTGCGTCATAACCATACGGAAGTGGTGCGAGTGTAAAAGCCATAAGTGTCTCCTTTGAGATACGGGGTTGACTAGATTTATTAGGTACCTTACTATTTGTAAGTTTTCTTATTTTAGCCCGGGCGACAGGCAGGGTCAATTCACAATTCGGACGATTTCAGGTAACAAAAAGGGTGATGATGTATCACCATAGGAGAATGATGTCTGAGCAGCCATCAAGACTATTCGTGACACTGGCAATTTTGGGTGGGATTATTGCGGTCTCCACTTCCTCCATTTTTATCCGATTCGCAAATAAGGAAGCTCCATCACTTGTTATTGCGGCTTACCGGCTAACTTTCGCTATCATTATTCTCGCCCCATTAGCACTCTCGCGTTACCGAACGGAGATTCTCGCTCTCACGCGCCGCGAAAGACTACTTGGCTTGCTTTCAGGTTTTTTTCTTGCACTGCACTTCGCCACCTGGATTTCTTCACTCGAATACACAAGCGTCGCCAGCTCTGTTGTCTTGGTAACAACCACACCATTATGGGTCGCATTATTATCGCCGATAATCCTACACGAACCAAGCGGCAAACCTGTCATGATAGGCATGCTGTTGGCCCTGGTTGGTGGATGTATTGTTGGGCTATCTGATACATGCGTCTGGCAGGTTAATCTGGTCTGCCCGCCAATTTCTACCTTTATCCACGGTACGGCCTTTTTCGGCGATTTTTTAGCCCTTTGCGGGGCATTGATGGCAGCAGGATACATAATCATCGGTCGCCGCCTGCGTGCCAGGATGTCTCTGGTGCCTTATATATTTGTTGTATATGGAATGGCAGCCCTGGTTTTGTTAATCATCCTACTTTTTTCTGGTGAACTTCTATTCGATTACTCACCAACAACCTACGCCTGGTTCCTGTTATTGGCTCTTATTCCCCAATTACTCGGCCATTCGACCTTCAATTGGGCATTAAAATATCTCCCAGCTTCTTTAGTTTCAGTTACCTTGCTGGGAGAACCGATCGGTTCAACTTTCCTCGCATACATCATCCTCAAAGAATCACCTACTTTTTTTAAAATTTTCGGGGCAGTTTTTATTTTGGCTGGGATATACATTGCATCCATCAAGCAAGGTGGAATCGCCGCAGATGAAGTTATTGTTAACGAATAATATTCACATACTTTGACGCAAAATCGAAGGCACCAGTATCCTTTCGATACTGGTGCCTTCGGTGGAAACGAGATGAGACAAACTACTTTGTTACTTCTTTTTTCTTTTTCTTCTTCTTATCTTTATCTTTATTTTTTTGTTCTTTGTTAGCCATAGTATTCTCCTTTCTCGGATTTCAACGCTGGAAGACCCAGTTCAACTCACGGATATACTTATTGAGGCTCTGACTAAAAGCCTCTTCATTTATTCGCCATGACCAAAATCCGCCCACCTTGCCCGGGAAATTCATTCGCGCATCAGTACCCAGACGCAGAAAATCTTGTAACGGCGCAACAGCAAAAATAGCCACAGAACCCCAAATTGCTTTCAACATATCACCTGGGACATCATTATTTTCCGGACTGATATAGCGATGGTAAAAATCTCTCTCTTCTGGCAGTGCAGTCCTATACCAGCCCAATGATGTATCATTATCGTGTGTACCGGTATATACCACGCAATTAGAAACGTACTTATGTGGCAGGAAGGGATTATCGGGACCAGAAAATGCAAATTGCAAAATTTTCATCCCTGGCAAATTAAACAAATCACGTAGTTCTACAACATCAGGGGTTATCTCTCCCAAGTCTTCTGCGATAATAGGAAGGTCTCCCAGGGTTTCCCGAATAGCGTGGAACAGTTTTGCACCCGGGCCAGGCATCCATCGCCCAAGTTCGGCCGTCAGCGCATCACCCGGAATTTCCCAATAACCTGCAAAACCTCGGAAGTGATCAATTCGAACAATATCAACCAGGCTGAGCGTCGCATGGATACGTTCGATCCACCATTTATACCCGGTTTCTTCGTGCTTGGCCCAATCATATAACGGATTTCCCCAAAGTTGGCCAGTTAGCGAAAAATAATCTGGCGGCACTCCGGCAACAACTGTTGGCATTCCGGCATCGTCTAGAAAGAATAAATCTGGATTGGACCAGGCATCAGCAGAGTCCATGGCTACAAAAATTGGGATGTCGCCAATAATCTGGATGCCCTGCGTGTGAACATAATTTCGCAAATCATTCCATTGCCGAAAAAACAAAAATTGGCGAAATTTTTGCCGAACAATCGATTCGGAATAGTCTTGCCGGGCTTTATCCAGGGCAGCTGCCTGCCGCTGTCGTTGTTCTTTAGGCCACTCATTCCAGGATATCCCACCATTAGCATCTTTAAGTCCCATAAACAGGGCAAAATCATCTAGCCAAAAAGCGTTTTGAAAACAAAACGTTTCGAATTCTTCGTGGATAGCACCCAACGGCATGGATCGAAAATGGTCGTAAGCCTTATCCAGAAGTCCTGGCTTCCAATGAAAAAGGCCTCCAAAATCTACGCGGGAAGGATCCCAGGAAGGCATTTCTGCAAGATCGTCAATTGTCAGAAGTTGTTCTTTAATCAATAAATCCGGGCTCACCAGGTATGGGTTCCCCGCAAAAGCTGAGAAACATTGGTAAGGAGAATCCCCGTAACCAGTCGGGCCAAGCGGAAGAATCTGCCATAATTTACAATTCGATGCAACCAAAAAATCGATGAAAAGGTAGGCTTGAGGGCCTAGATCTCCAATTCCATATGGACCAGGTAAACTGGTTGGATGCAGAATAATGCCCGAGCTACGCTCAAAAGCCATACTCACCTCGTTAATAATAAGAAATACAAATCGGCATATTGACGGGCAGAAACCTGCCAGGAATAATCGCCTCGCATGCCTGCGCGTTGAATTTTTTCCCAGACCCCAGGCTTTTTAAAGGTTGCGATGGCGCGGCGTAGGGCACCAGCCATCACGCTTGGCGACGCATCTGTAAACAAAAAGCCGGAATAACCTTCTGCTATCGTATCGCGCAAACCACCAGTTGCCCTGGCCACCGGAACAGCCCCATATCGCATTGCAATCATTTGTGCCAAACCACATGGTTCGTAACGAGACGGCATCAGTAACATGTCCGCACCACCATAAATTTGGCGAGACAATTTACCATCGTACCGAATCACAGCACACACTCGATTTGGAAAATCACTCTCCAACCGTCGCGCCATCGATTCGATTTCGGGATTTCCAGACCCTAATAAGATTGCCTGCCAACCCAATTTCGAAATAATACGCAATGCAGCAATAGCAATGTCAACTCCCTTTTGCTGATCCATCCGAGTTACCATTGCCAGAAGTGGCATTGTTGCGTTTACTTGAAGGCCAAATTGTGTTTGCAGAAATTTTTTGTTTTCCGCACGTGCTCCAAGTTGATCTGATGAAAACGAATTAATCAAAACATCATCGCTGCGCGGATCCCATGATAATGTATCGATACCGTTTACGATACCAGTCACATGTTCATGCCGGGATTGCAAGAATGATTCAAGCCCACAACCATATTCAGGAGATTGTATCTCTTCTGCATAAGATGGGGACACTGCTACAATCTCGTCAGCGGACCACAACCCTAATGGCAACGGAGTCTGCTGCCCCCACCAGGGTAATTCCGGGGCATCAATAGCTGGCAATCCATAAGCACTTAATGCCGCATCAGATCCGGCTCCCATATAACACAGGTTATGGACCGTAAATATAGTTTTTACTCCAGCCCAAAATGGATCGGTTTGCATCAAACGCACCCCGTATAAAGCACTCGCCGTATGCCAATCATTGGCATGAACGATATCAGGACGCCAATCCAGTTTTTTTGCCAGCTCAAGCGCTGCCATGGAAAAAAAGATAAATTTTTCCCCATCAACCTTCGCATCAGTATCATACACCTTGGTAGCGTGACTGAATGGCTCGCCAGAGATAAAGTAAACTGGTAGTCCGCGTAATTCCGTGCTGAAAACCTGAACCGGAACTTCACCACCTGCCCGCGGAATTGTAAAAACTAATTCACGCCGAATATCAAAATTCTCCATCCGAATGGCTGAATGAAAAGGTATCACAAGGCGTACATCCAGGTTGGTATTCAAGTCGAGCAATGCGCTTGGCAAAGAACCGCCAACGTCACCCAAACCACCCACCTTAACGTATGGATCCGCCTCAGACGCTAAAAAAAGGATTTTCACTGGACTAGTCATCAGCCTATTTTACAACAAAAACCCTTAAGAATATTAATCCGACAGGACCTATTGTCATTATTACTAAAATCCACGCTACCAAGGAAAGAAGCCGGGGAACAAAACAGGATGTAACCCAATATTTTGATACGAAAATATTGATAAACCCAAAATTATATTCACAGCCGCTCGAAACGGTTTAGTTTCGACCAAGAGATTTTGCACATACAGGCGCATTGGCAGAACAGCCTGGCATTAAAGTGAAAAGGGATGAATATCGGGATCGGCCATCAGCCCTGGAGCCGGAATTAAAGAAGCCGAAATCATGCCCCAGAAGAATAAATTCTGGGTATTCAAGCGGGCTTCCCATCAAATCCAATTAGTCATGAAGCGTACCTGCTTTTTATATACAAGATCCCCTGCTGGAAAATTTCTCTGGTAGAAATTATTATCTTTTACAAAATCTAACCAAGCCTATGGAAACAACGATTCTTCTACTACGGTTGTGAGATTGCATCATAATTACCAGTAATATCAGTGAGAATCAATTTGCTTGGATGGCCTAGATTTAATAAACGTAATTCAGATTCGTTCGAAAAAAGAAAAGAGTTATTGCTTAACCACATAACATTTTCAGCCGAACCCACATCAACCAGCGGAGCATTATTTTTTCCAGACGTTATCCATAAATGTCGGGGATCTTCAAGCCAATATATAATATTTTTCGAATCTGGAGACCAACCCAGTATCCCTAAATTACCGCGAGGCATCGAAAAGTATGTTTGATCTGCTGTGCTGGCATCAACGACATGCATTTCGAAATTGTCACCCAAGTTTTTCAGATAAACAATTTTCGAACCATCCGGAGAGATATTATAACCACTGGTTTCCAATGAAATTGGAACAAATTCTGCAATTTGGGCAGTCATACCACCAGTCTTACCCAGGAAAATAAAACGGGCAGCTAGCCCACTGGCTGCAGGAACAACTGCATTAAAACCATAGCCATTTTCCAACCAAACAATTTGGGGCAAATAACCCGGATCGACGTTCAGAACAGGTTGAAATTTATAAATCTCCTGCTTCACACTGCCATCAAACACATAAGACGATATCATCCCTGGCTGAACAAGAGTTAGTGTTTCCCAAGTTAGATCATGTGTAAACGTCCCGCCCGAACCAGCAGGCAGTAAGTTCCGAGAATCTCCATTTTCAGCATCGACAATGTTTAAGTCAAATCGTGGTGTTCCATCCATAGTCCCCGAAGTAAAAACAATATTGTTATTCTTATCAGAAAACTCAAATTGAAGAGGCGTTAATCCCAATTCCCCAAATAATTTTCGTTCCTTTCCGGCAGATAAATTTGCTACCCAAAGCTCTTTCCCTCGCTGAAAAGCTACCAAATTGCCATCTTTTGAAAATTGGGGACGAGAATCATTTCCACCCAAAGTAAGTTGTGAAATACCATTCTGGTTTGAAATCCACAAATTACCCGTCTTTTCATAGACAATTTTCAAGTTGGCTGGTTGCAAATTGACATTTTCGGGCACTTCCGTCAAAAAACCTGCCTGGGCAGCCAAAATTTCTTCAGGTGAAGTTTCGCCGGACGAAACCGGTACCGGGGTTTTCCTGATCAAGACAGCCGTAGCCAACCCACTCTGGTCCGCCGAACAGGCGATCAAATTATAAAATAATACAAGAATAAGGCTAGAAACAATGTATCGATTCATAAACTCAGTAACCTGACTACATTTCCTTATTCATTTTACAACATAAAATTAAAAACAGACAATTGGGTGACAACATACAATCTTCATCATTGTTTTAGATTAAAAATAAAACGCCCTCGCTAAAGGGCGCTTTATCAGGGCGGGAGACGGGTTTCGAACCCGCAACATTCGCCTCCACAGGGCGACGCTCTGCCATTGAGCTACTCCCGCCATATTTAATTGCCGCAAAATTGTATCACAGCATCAGCCAATTTCAAGGATTTTCCGGATCGAATTCCCAACTTCAGAACGCAATACTGTCTCCTGAACTCCGTTCTTCAAATCTTTTACAGTAACTTTTCCAGAAGCAGCCTCATCCGGTCCAATTACAACGACAACTTGCATCCCCATACGATCTCCATATTTGAACTGTTTGGGTAGTTTGGCCGGTTCCGGATAGACTGTTACCCGCAACCCTGTTTCCCGCAATTCTGAAGCGAGAGAATACGAAGTCATCCATAAAGATGCATCGAAAATCGTAACTAGCACAGGTGCAGGCGTGGGTGTAAAAGTAGGAATTAAGCCCTTTTCCTGTAAAATTATACCGATTACCACATCTCCCATGGCAAAGCCAACGCCAGAAAGTGGATCTCCGCCAACGTCTCGCAACAAGTTATCATACCGTCCCCCACCCAGGATCGCCCTACGGACACTCCCAGAGACATCGAAAGCCTCAAATACGGTTCCCGTATAGTACAACAATCCGCGCATGATATTGGGGTCAAATTTGACGTACTCTTTTACACCAAGTGCATCCAAGGCCGTAAATAAACGAACAAGTTCATCCGATTCTTGCCAAAGACCATAATTTGCCAGGATATTTTTCAAACCGATTAACTGATTCTGACTAAGACCTATCTCCAAGACAAAACTATCCCATTTTTCAGCTTCCATCTTTCCACGCCGGTCAACAGCGTTGGAAACTTCCATCCGTTTCTCAGATGGAATCCCCAAGATATTAAATTGAGAATCCATGAGACGCCGATTATTAACAAAAATCGTTGCTGTCTGTGGGGTCAAACCGCTAAGCTTCAAAAAAGTAGCAGCGATGGCAATCAGCTCTGCATCCGCTTCTGGAGAGTTGACACCCAACATATCAACATTCCACTGGAAAAATTCTCGAGATCGCCCGCGCTGAGGCCGTTCGTATCGCCAGAACGGTCCATAAGACCACCAGCGCACAGGGAATGTCAGTTCCCCTTGTTTTTGGGCAATCATTCGTGCCAGACTCGGGGTTAGTTCGGGGCGCAAAGTAATCATATCTCCGCTGCGGTCTGGAAAAACAAAAGCCTGCTCTTTGACCAATTCTTCACCAGACTTGGCAGCATAAAGATCAATGGTCTCCAAAAATGGCGCATCCCATTCTTGATAGCCAAACATTTGAGCAGCTTGGCGGACGTTTGAATAAATATAGTTGCGCTGAGCCATCTCCTCAGGATAAAATTCGCGAGTTCCTTTAACAGATGGAATGGTGGATTTAGATGCCATTTGCTACTCCAGATAATGACTGATAAAATCAAAATTCAACAGCTGAATTTTGAAGCGGGTTTGGTATAATCTTTACGATGACTTGCCAGTCTTAGCCCAGTGCTAACAAATAAGGAGACAATATGCAAATTAACTACCAGGAAACCAGCAAAGATTTGCTTAAGCGCATCGATATCCACGAAAAATATGGCCTTCTAGATATTGACAAGTGGAATATCGAAGTTCTCAATCCCCAACCGGGATATAAAATTTTAGACGTAGGTTGCGGTGCAGGTAAGCAGTGCTTTCTTTACAGTGATTATACTAAAGGTCTTGCAGATATTACAGGCGGTGATTTCTCAGACGAATTACTCGCAAAAGCCCACGCAAAACAGGCTGAACGAGGCGATAAAAATATTAATTTCCAATTCCTGGATTTTAATAAACAATTTGAATTTACCGACAACACCTTCGATTTCGTCTCCAGCGCATTCGCAATCTATTACGCAACAGATTTAAACTTCACATTCAGTCAGGCACATCGCGTCATCAAACCAGGCGGTCGCCTGTTCGTAACAGGTCCCCTGCCAGAAAATAAACAAATGTTTTACGACATTATCAAGGAAGCAACCAACCAGACCATTCCACCGATGCCTGGTTCGAGCAGGTTTAAGAGCGAGATTTTCAACACAATCGGGAGCATTTTTTCCAAAACAGAACTCATTACATTTGAAAATCCACTTACATTCCCTGAAGTTACCCCCTTTATGGATTATGTTCAAGCTTCGCTGAGCGAAGATCGAAAATTGTGGAAAAGTATGTTTACCGGCAAAGAAGAATATAATTTGATGATCGAAAAAATTGAAAAAGTGGCCCAGAAATGGTTTGAACGCGACGGAAAACTTGTAATGACGAAAGTGGTTGGTGGCATTTTGGCAACAAAATAACCAGGTAAAACATAAAGCCAAGCTAGCATTGACTTTGGGGTCTCGGCATTGATCTCGAATGACCATCCATTTTTTCCGGGCATCGTAAATATTACTTAAAAATAAAGGTGTTTAATGATATTTTTTGGAAAACGAATTCTTTTTGTTGGCGCTCATCCAGATGATATTGAATTAGGCTGTGGTGCTTTCCTTCACCATATTGCCCGTCACAGCGAAGTGTTGTGTGTGACACTATCTGACAATCAAAAGAATCCGAATTTGAAAAATATTGTCGAAGAACATTTGGCCAGCTTCGCCAAATTGGGCGTATCGGATAATCAAATAATCATAGAAAAGTTTGAGACCCGCAAATTCCCGGATATGCGCCAGGAAGTCTTGGAATATTTACTCAAGCTGCGCAAAGAATTTAAGCCCGATATGGTATTCGTTCATACAAAATCCGATATCCATCAGGATCACAATGTAGTCACCGAAGAGGCCCTGCGCGC
Organism: Chloroflexota bacterium; assembly: GCA_026390035.1. Taxonomy (GTDB): domain Bacteria; phylum Chloroflexota; class Anaerolineae; order Anaerolineales; family Villigracilaceae; genus UBA5195. The sequence goes on along the minus strand of JAPLGT010000295.1, from coordinate 124,521 downwards.
ATACAGAGGCACGACAGTGCTGGGATTTGACGTAGTTCGATCCAGCTATGGCTTCTTCCCTCATTTTCTCGTAGAAGTTTGCCAGGCAGATGTCGATGCAAAATTAGCTGCACTGGCAGAATACAAGACTTATCTTGATAAGTATTACTTTGATCCCTCTTTATTACGCGCCACAATGGTAAGACACGGAGCGTTAGCTGAAGTCCCCTACGCCGAAGGATTTGACATTTTACGAATCGTTGCAGAATTCAGTCCCCCACAATAAATTTCTTTTTGAATTTCATATAGATGCCACCGATATAGGTGGCATCTATATTTTGTAACCCTATTAATTTTTGAAAGACTGCTACAATTATCTTTGGTCCAAAACTTATTAAGCACTTTGGTCTCATTGTGCAATAAATAACGGCCTACACACTCAGGCTCATTAGAAATTAATTATTCTTCAAGACGAAAGTGAGTGGATTTATGATTTCTCAAACCAAGTCAAAGTATCAAGGATTGATCGAAATAATCCTTATATTGGTTATTGCTGGTTGTGCTTACTTGCCCAATCTTAACAAAGCATCCATTTACAGAGATGATTGGTACTACACCTTGGATCGGATGATCGGTGGACCAGGTGTATTCCAAGAAATGTTTAGCATTGACAGACCCGCCAGGGGACCACTTTTTGAATTAATCTACAATGCTTTTGATGTTCAGCCTCTCCCTTACCACATCAGCTCTTTTGCCTGGAGGGTCCTGGGAGGGTTTGCTGCCTTATACCTATTTAAACTTTTATGGCCTAACCAAAAACAAGCCGCATTATTCATGGCGATCCTCTTCATGCTTTTTCCAGGATATTCCCGTTGGTTAGAAGGATTTGAAAACCAGCCAAGAATTATTAGCTCCTTTTTAGAAGCATTATCAATCGCACTCACGTTAAAAGCTATTCGAACAACCAGGCTAATTCCAAAAACATTAACCTGGACGGTTTCAATTGTGACGGGTTGGGCTTATATTGCCTTTGTAGATTTCTCCATCGGAATGGAGTTCTTCAGAATCCTTTGTGTTTTTCTTCTGGTAAGCCATAATACCCCAGGAGCTTCATTTTTCAAGAAATCCTTAAATAGTCTAAAAGCTTGGGCGGTAGCTGCATCAATTCCCTTGGGATTTCTATTTTGGCGCCTATTCATATTTCACAATCAACGTCCAACCACTGATATAAATTTGCAGCTCAGTTCCCTGTTCGAATCACCTTTGCATACTGGGCTATTATGGCTTGTTCGCCTTTTCCAAAGTACAGTAAATGTTGCTGTTCTTGCCTGGGTCATGCCAACTGCCCAAGGCTTATTTAACTACCGTGTGTCAGATATTACGATCGGTGTTCTCATCGCCTTTCTTGCAGTAATGGCGCTTGTTTTTGCAGAATATCTTTCTCATTCAAATCAGGCCAACCCACAGAAAAACGCCGAAATAGTATCGGATATTTCCCAGGTCGAAGCCATTGTTATTGGGTTGGCTGGCGTGATCGTTGGCGTGTTACCCGTTATCATGGCAAATCGTTATGCGACCCTTGGAAATTATTCTCACTATGCACTACCGGCATCATTGGCCAGCGCAGCGATAATTGGCGGATTGGTTTTTTCAATAAAATCCTACCGAATTAGGCTTGCTTTTATGTCAACCCTTGTGCTTTTATCGGTTTTAACCCATTACACAATCTCGTTGAAGATCACTCAAGAAGAAACGATAATTTCAAATTTTTGGCAGCAAGTTGTCTGGCGAGCACCAGGGATCCAGGCTGGAACAACCCTTTTTGTTAATTATCCTTCCGTGGATTATGGCCAGGACGTAGACACGGTCGGCGGTCCAGCGAATTTCTTATATTTTCCAAAAAACACCAATCAGATTCCTGCCATTTATCAACTTTCAGCCTTGGAACAAGGCGACTCAACCAGCAAGGATATCATCGCGAACCCTGAAAAATCCTTTACTTTTCGGTACCGAACTCACGAGAGTGAAGTAAATTATGCAAACCTGTTGGTTATCAGCCAGCCAACTGAAGAATCGTGTGTCCACGTTATAGATGCGAACCAGCCTCGCATAAGCACATCAGATCCTTACTCAATATCTCTTGTAGCCCCCTTTTCAAAGATTGAACGGGTACTCCTTGATGCTCAAGCTCCGAAGCCAGCCGAAAACATCTTCGGAAAGGAACCGAAGCATAATTGGTGCTATTACTATCAAAAAGCAGAACTCGCCCTACAAAAGGGTGATTGGGCTCAGGCTGTAATACTGGGAGATGAAGCAATTCAGATGGAATTTCACCCAAACGATGCAATCGAATGGATGCCATTCCTTCAGGCATATGCATACACTAGAAACACACGAAAACTGGGTAATTTGGCGAAATTTTTCAAGCAAGAACCTATCGACAAAAAACAAGTTTGCTTAGAATTACATAGAATGAATGAAAAGTCCAAAATCAGCCCTGAAGTACTCGCTGAGGTCGATCTTGCGTTTTGCACGGAATAATTATTCTCCCAGCAAATACTGCTCTCGAATATCAAAAAGCGATCGCGGGAAATATCCGTCGATCGCTTTTTATTACCACCATCTATTTTTTTGGGAGACCTATATATATGATTTCGCCAATCACTTTCAATGGGTAGGATGGAATATCGACAACAGCAGGCATAAGCATCGCCTTCCCGTTGCGCACATCAAACTCGGCTCCGTGGCGTGGACAAACTATGTGATAGCCGTCCAATAAACCATCGCCAAGAGGGCCATCATCGTGTGTGCAAAAATCATCAATAGCAAAAAAGTGACCAGCGATATTAAAGATAACGATAGGCTTGCCATCAATTTCAACATACAGACGCTCGCCACTTGGCAAATCGGCGCTGCCGATTTCATAAAATTCTGCTTCTGTTTCATCCAGCTCTGAATAATTAAACATACTGCTCCGCATTTTTATTGACCCGAATAAGTCAAAACCTGCCAACCATCCACTTTTTTAATATCTTCATAACTCCCCTTGATTTGATCCATCAATGCCCCAATCTGATCATCCCGATACCCGAAACGGAAATCTGAAAACTTATCATCCGATTTGAGCACAATCAAACGTGGTTTATTTTTTAATATATCACGTAAAAACTCAGTGACCTTGTCCTCATTTTTTCCATTATATAACGGCGTTTGGTAAACAAAACGGGTAGGGCTGACACGACGCGCCTCAAAATTATAAGAGGTTTCGGCTCCCCACATCAAAACAAAATCATCTGGAGCCGAATTATCCCGAATATACCTGACTATTTCCGCTTCGCTGGATAATTTCATAAAGCTTTGCGCCAATTCTGAATAATCAGCAAAAAAGATAGACCCAAGCGATAAAACTAATAAAATAGTAAATAACGCCCCAGCATAATTCGGAATATCTCTTAATAAAGAATCAAATACCAACCAGAGTCCGAATCCAGCAAAAACAGAGAAAACCGGTAACAAAGTCAGAAAGTATGGGATGCGTGGACGGCCTCCGATACTGACCATCAAAAGTTCGATGGGCAATGCGATCAGCGCCATAGCCAGAAATTGACGAGACTCTGGCTTTATTCGCTCTTTTTTAAAGATCAAGAGCCCCAACGCCCCTCCCCAACCCAAAAAAGCAGCTTGCGCCAGACCAACGTTCTGAAGCTGGTTCAACCCTTGGGCAAGCGCATTAAACCTGTCAACCGTATCGCGTTCATCTGCATACGAAAAGTTATAAACAAAAGCCGTTTCCCAAAAAGCCGGCAGTGCGCCTTTAATCCCGAAATAACCAATGATAACAAATGAAACAATCAATCCACCAGCCAGAATTTGCGAAATATCGTCTACAAACCGCCGAAATTCTCGCTGATAACTGCGGGCCGCCAATACATATATCCCAACCGCGACTGGGATGGCAATAGCATTTTGCCGTGTAAAAAAAAGAAAGGCAGAAATTGCGCCAATAATTACGCCATACCAACCGTAACGAGATTGGCTTTCCGCCTTAAAGAAAATCATTAATAAGCTGAATTGAAAAATAATGGCATACTCTGTAGTCAAGTTTCCGCCAGCAAGTAAATAAAAAGCGGAAAATAACCAGAGACAAGTAGAAATTATCGCTGGAAATAATCCAAATAATTTTTTAAACAGGCTGTAACCAGCTAATGTAGCCAACCAGAGCGATACAACTTCTAAAATCCATACCCCCCAAAGCGAATCTGGACTTAACCAAAGACCCAATGCGTCCAGGTAATAAATAACTGGTGGTTTATGGTCCCAAATTTGAAGATAGGGTATATCGCCATGCAAAACACGCCAACCAGTATAAAGAAAAACTCCTGAATCACGGCTGGGCAGACTCTGGCTTAGGGGGCTGAATGGAATTAGAACTGCAAAAACCAAAGACAACAAAAGCAACAGTTCAAGCGCAATAAATAAACGCGCCGTTTTTACAGAGTTCATTCCAGCAGATCGTCGCTCGCAGAACCAAGGCCATACACACCAGCCTTGAGCACTTTGAGGGAAAGCAAAGCACATTTCAAGCGTACAGGTCCGAGTTCGATCCCCAGCAAATCAAGAACGTGTTGTTTATTTAAGTGTTTGATCTCTTCTAATGATTTACCAATTACTGACTCAATCAATAAATCGGCCGACGCTTGTGAGATCGCGCAGCCATGACCATTGAAACGGGCATCAGAAACAATCCCCAATTCATCGACGCACAAATTAACCTCAATGTGATCACCGCAAAGCGGATTATTGTCGGCAAAACTTATATCATTTGGGTCTAGATGGCCGCGATAAGAAGGATTCTTATAATGCTCAATAATAATTTCACGATATAAGTCGTCCAATTTTTTTCTCCAATCAACCTATCCGAAATATTCTTTAACTTTATAGATACCTTTCACCAACATGTCAACTTCTTCTTTTGTGGTGTAAAGATAAAAACTGGCCCGTGAAGTCGCTTGTAAATTAAATTTCTCGTGCAAAGGCTGAGCACAATGATGGCCCGCACGTACTGCCACTCCAATACTGTCCAAGATTTGAGCAACGTCATGTGGATGTACACCATCCATTGTAAAAGCAGCCACGCCACCCTTTTTATCCGCAGTTGGACCAAATAGTTTCAGACCCGGAATTTCTTCCAAGCGCTCCAGCGCATATTCCGTAATCATGTGCTCGTGATGCGCAATCGCATCCATCCCAATTCCAGATAAATACTCTGCCGCTGCCCCAAATCCAACTGCTTCTGCGATTGCAGGTGTACCAGCCTCAAATTTGTACGGCAAGTCGTTGGCTCGAAATGATCTCAGTTTTACCTCTTTGATCATATCGCCACCACCAAGGAATGGAGGCATAGATGTAAGTAAAGCAGCTTTACCATAAAGGACGCCAATGCCAGTGGGACCTACCATTTTATGGGCTGAAAAAGCCATAAAATCTACATCCAACGCTTGAACATCCACTTTAAAATGAGGAACGGACTGGGCGCCATCCAATAACGTCACAGCCCCTACCGAATGTGCCATTCTGATCATCTCAGCTGCAGGGTTAATCGTACCCAAGACATTCGACATATGGGTAAAAGAAACCAGCTTTGGATTTTGAGCCAATAATTTATTGTATTCATCAAGGTCCAACATCCCGTCCGGTGTGACAGGAATGAATTCGAGACGAATGCCACGTTCACTGGCAAGCATATGCCATGGAACAAGATTGCTGTGATGTTCCATTTCGGTCAGGATCACCAGGTCATTAGCTTTTAAATATACTCTGGCCCAACTATAAGCAACCAGATTAATTGATTCTGTAGTGTTTCTCGTATAAATTACCTGACGTGGCGATGGCGCATTGATAAACTTGGAAATCGACTCGCGCGCCTGTTCGTAAAGCGCAGTTGATTCTTCCGCCAGGACATGTACTCCACGGTGAATGTTGGCATTGTTATTTCGATAAAAATTATCCATGGCTGAAATAACAAAATTGGGTTTCTGAGCCGTGGCTGTTGAATCCAAATAAACTAACTTTACACCTGGGCGCACTTCACGCTCAAGTATCGGAAAATCCTGCCTGATCTGCCTTGTGTCATATGTCATAGTTGGCTTCAATGTTTAATAATCGGGAACATCTTTCTTGACAACCGGAGTTTTTTTGCCAGTACCTGCAGGGCGGATCTGGTCCGAATTGGTGGGATACCATAGAATTCGGTCCGGAACCATCCAACCATCGGTCAAAAATACATTCGACCTAAATTGGACGGCAACCATCTTGTTATTGTCCACTTGCACAACAATGCCCTTAAGCCAGCCGCGCACCCGCTCATTGCTTTTTTCGTGGTCACAAAAAGCTTCGACTGCATCACCTACTTCATATGCATACACCACGGTCGGCGAGCGCATGAACGCATAAGCCATGGTACTCCCTCTTACGCTTCGTTTTGCTGCCCCATGAGTGGGTGGTATCGGACGTGTAATTTTCATGACAACCTCAATTTTATATGAATATCCTACGCATAAGCCTTATCCCCTGGCATAAAATGCAAGGGGATAAGGTATTGATTTACTTAGGTACAAGCAATGTTTACGAGCCCATCTTGTCAAGGATGGCTTGCAAAAAACGTTCGCGAACACCCACGAATGGGATTCGCTGCATAATTGGATCAAAGAAGCCCTCAACCACCAGACGTTCAGCTTCTTCCTGCGGAATACCCCGCGACTTAAGATAAAACAATGGCTCTTGTTCCAGCTTTCCAACCGTCGCGCCATGCGTACAGCGTACATCATCCGCTAAAATTTCAAGCCCAGGAATAGAATCTGCCCGAGCGTTTTCACTCAGCACCAGATTTCGATTTGCCTGGTAGCCATCTGTTTTTTGAGCACCAGGCGCTACATAAATCATTCCCTGCCAGACAGAACGACTCTTGCCCTTCAATGCACCCTTAAACAAAAGATCGCTGGTTGTATTGGGAGCAAGGTGATTTTGCTGGGTATCATGATCCAAATGCTGGGAACCATCTGTAAAATAAAAGCCAGACATTCGACCCGAAGCACCGTGTCCGGCCAGGTCAAGTTCCGAAAAATTCTTGGTCACACGTGAACCAACAGCACCAAAAATCCAATCAAGGGTAGCATCTCGCTCCACTCGAACTCTTTCATGGCTGAAGTTCCAGACATTTTTACCCCAAGATTGCAGCTCAACAAATCTCAGGTTCGCGCCTTGCATTACCTGTATTTCAACCAGGCCCGCATGCATGGAGTTTGTCCGGTCAGTATCCGGCGAGGCAGATTCGTGCACATAAGTTACCGATGCGCCTTCATCAACCATAACAAGGATATGAGATAGGTGCGCAAGATCTGCACCTGGTCCCCATAAAATACTATGGAGGGGTTCTTCCACAATGACCCCTTTAGGGACATATAAAACAACACCATTCTGAGCAAAGGCACCCGCAAGTGATGCGAACTTACCCTCTTCTGGATTAACTGTCTTACCAATCAGCCTCACAAGCAATTCTGGATACTTTTGTTCAGCCGTTTTTAAGTCAGTAAAAATCACACCTTGATTTATTAGCTTCTCGTCCAGATCAATTTGTGCACCGCCAGGTACCAAAATTATCTGACCACCATGCTGATTATCCACTAACGGTTTTAACAAATGCTCAGGAACCACTGGTAGATCTTCAAACGCATTATTTTCAGGTAAACGAAAAACTTCAGCCGGAAAATTACGCAAATCGGTACGGCGCCAGGCTTCATCCGTGGTGACAGGTATTCCAAACCGCTGGAAAGATTGCCATGCATTTTTTCGATAATCACTCAATTTATCTGTTCTGATTTGATCTTCACGAAAAATAAATTGTTTGATCCCATGGTCTGCACGATTTGAACGAGACGAAATTATAACTTTAGGTTTATCTTCCATATTAGCCGATCGAGCCTTCCATTTGGAGTTGGATCAAGCGATTCATTTCAACAGCATATTCCATTGGTAATTCCTTTACAAGAGGTTCAATGAAACCAGAAACAACCATCGTAGTTGCTTCTTCTTCGCTAAGACCACGACTCATCAAGTAAAAAAGTTGTTCCTCACCAACCTTGGAAACTGATGCTTCGTGACCAATCGTCACATCGTTCTCATCAATTTCGATAGTCGGATAGGTATCAGAGCGAGACTTCGGATCTAGCAAGAGAGCATCGCAAACAACACTAGACTTTGCACCTTTTGCACCGTGATAAACCTTGAGAAGGCCACGGAAGGAAGCCCGGCCACCACCCTTGGAAATCGACTTGGAAACAACTTTGCTGGTGGTATTGGGAGCAAAGTGAACCATCTTCGTACCAGCATCCTGAACCTGCCCTGGACCAGCAAATGCCATTGAAAGCATTTCTCCATGGGCACCTGGTTCCATCAAATAACAAGATGGATATTTCATCGTCAACTTTGAACCGAGGTTCGCATCGACCCATTCATGCGTTGCATTCTCAAAAACCTTGGCGCGCTGGGTAACGAGGTTAAATACGTTCGTGGACCAGTTCTGGATTGTCGAATATCGCGAGCGAGCGCCTTTTTTAACTACGATCTCAATCACGCCGCTATGAAAAGAATTCGTTGTGTACTGGGGCGCAGTACAACCCTCGACATAATGGACCTGTGCGCCTTCTTCAACAATGATCAAAGTCCGCTCAAACTGACCAACATTTGCAGTATTTAATCGGAAATATGCTTGCAAAGGTAGATCCACCTTGATGCCTTTGGGGACGTACACAAAAGAGCCACCCGACCAAACCGCACTGTTCAATGCTGCAAATTTATTATCTTCAATCGGCACAACAGTGCCAAAATATTCTCTGAATAAATCTGGGTACTGCCTTAATCCATCCTCGATGGAAAGGAAAATTACGCCTTGTTTTTCAAGATGCTCAAGAACTGAATGGTAAACCATCTCAGACTCATATTGAGCACCTACGCCTGCTAAAAATTTCCGCTCTGCCTCAGGAATTCCAAGTTTATCAAATGTTCGCTTGATATCATCGGGAACATCATCCCAAGATTTTTCGCTTTTTTCTGTCGGCTTGACATAATAAAAAATTTGGTCAAGATTCAATTCACCCAATTCAGGGCCCCAATTTGGCATGGGACGGCTCAGATAGTGATCTAAAGCTTTTAAACGAAAATCAAGCATCCACTGAGGCTCGCCTTTCATACGTGAAATATTCAATACTACTTCACGGCTGAGCCCGCGCTGTGATTTAAATACATAATTGTCATCGCGATCATGAAAACCATATTTATAATCGCCAATATCTTCCAAGATTTTTGCGTCTTCACTCATTTTCTCACCAGTAGTAATACCTTCGGGATTTATGAAACTACAGTTGAAAAAGGTGCATCATAAAACAAGCACCCAGGTCAATTCCGTCAGTTTCAAATTTCTAAGCCGCAGCTTCCTCATATTTTTCGCGAACCCAATCATATCCGGCCTCTTCTAGATGCAAGGCCAGCTCAGGTCCGCCACTTTCGACGATACGACCGCCCATCATGATATGAACAAAATTTGGCTTGATGTAATTCAGTAAACGTTGATAATGAGTAATCACCAAGACACCCATATCTGGGCCACTCAAAGCATTCACGCCTTCAGAAACTATTCTCAACGCATCGATATCCAATCCAGAATCTGTTTCATCCAGAATGGCAATTTCCGGTCGAAGGGTGGCCATTTGTAAAATCTCGGCACGTTTTTTCTCGCCGCCAGAAAAACCTTCGTTCAAGTAGCGTCCAGCAAAAGAATGATCCATTTTTAGCAATTCCATCTTTTCTTTTAGCATCTTGCGGAATTCTGGAATCGGTACACCTTTATCTTCTGGATTAAGTGCACGGCGCCTGGCATTAATTGCGGTCCTCAAGAAATTGGCCACCGTCACGCCCGGAATGGATACCGGATACTGAAAGGCTAAAAATAAGCCGGATCTCGAGCGCTCATCCACTTCCATTTCGAGAAGATTTTTGCCCTTAAACCAGACTTCCCCCGCAGTAACTGCATAGCTAGGGTGACCCATCAATGTATAAGCGAGGGTGGATTTTCCGGTCCCGTTCGGTCCCATAATCGCATGTACTTCACCCTGTTTGATGGTTAAATTAAACCCTTTTAAAATTTCCTTGCCTTCAATACTTACCTGCAAGTCTTTAATTACTAACTCAGACATATTTGCTCCTGGCATATTCTTTAACGCCTCGAGGGCGGATTTTTCGACAAGCCGTATTATAGCAAATTGGAGCAAAAAAGTCAATATTTATGATATTTTTCTAGTATATTAATTAACAGCGTTTCCACTAAAAATCCAATCGCATCTTATAATCCCTTTACGTCGTGCGAACCGCTCTCTCGAATACCCGCTGGGGTAATTTCCATAAATTCAGCAGTTTCTTGAAGTTCGGTGATATTTCGGGCCCCACCGTAGCTTAGTCCAGAACGCAACCCGCCAACGAGTTGAATTAATACCTCACCAACATGTCCACGATATGGAACCACTGCCTCGACCCCTTCCGGGACAACCTTCACCCAGTCCTCTTGATCCTCAGCGCTCTCGTCATACCCTCTCTCGACAGCCCGACGCCCCATCGTCGCCGCCAAAGAAGCCATCCCGCGAACTACTTTTACCTTTTGCCCATCCCGAATAACCGGCGATCCAGGCGCTTCTTCGGTACCCGCAAACATACTCCCAATCATGACGGTTTCCGCACCAGCAGCGAGCGCTTTAACCATGTCGCCTGCTTTTTGAATCCCACCATCCGCAATCAGGGGTATGTTTTGTCCTGAATCCTTAACCCCCTGGACGCAATCCATTATGGCCGTCAATTGAGGAACTCCAAAACCAGTCACGATTCGAGTAGTGCAGATCGAACCTGGTCCAATTCCAACCTTGATAGCATTTGCGCCTGCCTCGATCAGCTCCCTGGCTCCCGCACGCGAAGCGACATTTCCAGCTACGATCTCAGCAGCAGGGAAGCGCCTTCTCAGCTCTCGTACCATGTTTATGCAATGATCAGCATGCCCATGAGCGATATCGAGGACCAGCACATCTGCACCGGCTTCAAGCAAAGCCCCTGCCCTTTCGATTTCGCCATTGGAAACGCCAATCGCTCCACCTACACGCAACCGACCCTTATCATCCAAGGCAGCTAATGGATTTTGCAATGGCTTTAGAACATCCTGGGCTGTAATCAGCCCAACCAACATTCCGTCTGAATTTACAATTGGCAGTTTTTCAATTCGGTGTTCATATAAAACTTTTCGGGCATCCTCAAGCGAAATATGAGGAGACGCGGTCACAAGTCTTGTCATTCCAGTCATAACCTGGCTTACCATAGTTCGATCGGGAGGCGCAAGATTAACATCTCGAGTGGTAACAATTCCAACCACTCTTCCAGATTCATTCGTAACAACCAGACCACCAACATGGTAGCGGCGCATTTCTTCACGCGCTTGCTCCACGGTTGCATCCAGATTGATGCAATACGGATTTTCCACCATTACAGCCTGGGCTCGTTTCACATTCTTGATCTGTTTCACATGCATATCAATAGGCATAAAGCGATGAATAATGCCCATGCCGCCCGCTTTTGCCATGGCAATTGCCATAGCAGCCTCAGTTACGGTATCCATATTGGCACTGATAACCGGAATATTAATTCGAATATTGTCGGTCAAACGTGTAGAAGTATCAACTTGCTGGCGTGAACTAATCGCCGAACGACGTGGTAACAGTAAAACATCTTCAAACGTAAGTCCCTTGGTTGCACGAATATTCATAAAAACCTCCCGATGAATTTGGTCTCAATAGTATACATAAATTTTAACCTAATTAGGAGTTCTGGGCATCCGAAGATACAGACAATTTCCAAGAAACCCTTTGCGGATAACAAAATCCAATACACAAAATCACTCGCCAGACTATTCTTCCAGCGAGTGATGAAAAAAATATACAGTTGGAGTGTGCTAAAGAATCGTCTTGTGGCTTTATTAAGCTCACAAAATTTTTCTAAGCATTTCTGACACAGCCTGGTAAACTGGCGACGCATCGCTGAGCTCAACCAGAGGACGACCTGAATAATCAAAGGCCGCAAGTTCATCGTCAGCGGCAATCGTTCCCAGCAGCGGAATACCCAATTTTTCTACAAAGCTACCCGCTTCAGCCATCAATTTTCCTTGCAAGCGATTTATTATCAGATAAGATTTTTCTATGCGAACATCAAGTTCCTTGCTCATATCAGCTATTCGTTGAGCAGCGACCAATCCACGTTGCGAAGGATCACTAATGATAAGCAAATGTTGCACATCCCGAGTAGTACGCCGTGATAGATGTTCCATGCCAGCCTCATTATCAATAACCACATAGGCATAGTGCTTGCTCATCCCATCAATTACCTCGCGAAGATTATGGTTTACAGCGCAATAACAGCCCTGGCCCTCACCTCTACCCATGGCGATCAAGTCAAAACGTGCGCCTTCCGCCAATGATGACCGCACGTGGTATTCCAAATACTCCCGTTTCGAAATTCCGCCTGGAAGCCCACCCATTGCAGCCCCGCCCTGGAGCAGAGACTCTTTAACTTGATGGAGCATATCCTCACGAATTTCTCCAACCGTAAAATCCAATTCAAGACCCAAAACCATATTTAAATTGGATGATGGGTCAGCATCAATAGCCAGTATAGAACCAGTCTGATTTTGTGCCAGATACTTTATCACCATCCCTGCCACGGTCGTCTTGCCAACGCCGCCTTTCCCTGCCAATGCAATCGTTGTAGTCATATCAACAAATCCTTTATAAATAAACTTTGAAATTATTAGAGCCGTACCAAATCTAAAAGTTTTTCGGTAATTTTTTCGGCCGATTCTCTCAGAGATGGAACATGGTCATAGACTGGAATTCCCAACCGATCAGCTTCCTGAACGGCCATGTCTGCAGGCATAAAACCCAAAACTGGAATTTGAGGAGTTTCCAAGTTTAGAAACTCCGCCTCATCCTGGTTGCGTATCTTGTTTCCAACCAGATACAACCTGTTTAGGCCAATATCATTCGCCAATTTCTTGATCTGAGCAGCCGTACCAAGAGAACGACGTGTTGGTTCAACCACTATTAACATGGCATCCACGAAATCAACCGTAGCGCGACCCAGGTGCTCCACCCCGGCATACATATCCAACAAAAGAATTTCGTCCTTGCGAAACATAAGATTCGTAAACAAGGTTTTAAGCATTGCAGCCTCAGGACAAATACACCCGGAGCCGCCAGCTTCCACGCTTCCCATCTCAAGTAGTCGGACTCCCCGGTGGTTTACGCTAAAACGCTCAGGGATATCATCGACCCGAGGGTTGATCGTAAAAAAACCACCTACTTGTCCCTTCTTGGCGCCGGTTCGCTCCAGTATTAAATCATCCATCTCAGAAATCGGGCACAGCTTCGCGCGTAATTCTTCAGGAAAACCAAGGGCGCCAGCAAGGCATGGCGAAGGGTCAGCGTCTACAGCCAACACCTGCCGACCTTGTTCTGCAAATACTTGCGCGATAAGCGCAGTGAGGGTAGTTTTCCCCACCCCACCTTTTCCAGTGATCGCTAATTTCATTATTTATTTCTCCGATCGAGGCATCTTTGCAACAGTGTAAGGAATGGTAAACCAGCTTGATATACTAAAGGACCCGGCGACAAATGGTTTATTTATTTGCCAAAAATGCTTTTATAATGCGGCGAGCTAAATAACTTCCAACTATTGCGCAGGCATCAATTGGTATGTAGTGAGTCGCTGCAGCATCAAAAAGGATCTTGCAAGAAGATGGGAAATCTTCATCGCCTAGCCAGTAAACAAATTGGGCAGAAACGCGGGGAAGAACCTGAAAAATATATGCTGCATCTCCCAAACTTGTAAATAGTCCATTTTCTTGGATACAAGCTGTTTTAAAATCAGCAACATTTTCGCCAAAGACCTTGACAACTTCGTCACCAGAATAACCCTGGAAAGCTTGAGAATAAATGCGTCCAACCGGAAGATCAGCGAAGGAAACAAATTTTCCTGTCAAAGGCGCACCATCAGAAGTAGCAAAGTAATAAAGGAGCAAGAGTTGTTGGAATTCTGGCAGCTCATCTCCAGAAGCATTGTAAAAAAACAAATCAGGATATTTACATATCACAGGGGAATTATATAATTCGAGTCTAAATTCGCTCTTTCCAGAATCAAAAGCTGAATATTCACACCCAGTTTGCTCAGAAAGCAATTTAGCCGGAATCAACCTTAATTCCGACCGCAGTTCACCTACTCTACGGGAAAATCCCGGAACAGATTCCTTCGCGAGGCGATTTACAGGATCGGGCAAGTTTTTATATTTCCACAGCCAGGCAGGTTAATGTTTCTTCCACACCTGGTATCGGCTGAATCGCACCTGCTAATATTTTGCCGAGATCATCAATATCTTTCGACTCTACAATCGCAACAGCGTCGTAAGGGCCAAAGGTCATACTCACTTCCTTGATTTGATGAATCTTTTGCAATTGATGAACAACATCATATATTTCACCTGTACGAATATTGATCAATACAAAGGCCTTCATGAATGCTCCCTGAAATCCGGAATTCGCTTTTTGCAGTACACATAATTTTCTACGTGCAAGCTGATACCTAAGGTTACAACGCGTCAAAAAAGCGCACAAAGGCTAATCGTCACCTTCTGAGCATATCATACATCACAAAAAAACATTTTCAGCGACTTGAATACTCTTGTTGGGTTATTGATCTCAATTAATCATCGCTTTCGGCCAGCCCACACAAGAACAGCCGCCAAAATAACCGCCGCAATAATAATAATCACAAATACAAAAGTGCTCGAATCCGAAAGATTAGATGGCATCTGAACCAGGGCGTCAGTTGATACTAACGATGGAAAAACTGTACTTGTATACGAAACGGTGTTAACAGGCAAGGGAGTTCCAGTCATCATTGCTGGAACCAGCGTGGGCTTCACTTGTTGCTTGATAAACAATTTGTCACCAGGATATATTTCCTGGCTATCTGTCAGGTTGTTCCACTTACGCAAATCAACAATTTTTATGCCGTAGGAGATCGCGATCAACCAGAGTGTTTCTCCAGATTTAACAGTATGGTAAACCTTCCCATCATCCTGCGGCGTTGCTGGAACAATTGTCTTAAAATTTTCGGACGTTAATAAAACACTCGCTCCCGGCGCAACAACAGCTGGTGCTGGCGGCGTAAGTCCATCCGCTAATACTTGCCGACCGTTGGTAGGTTGGGCACAATCTATCACGTAATAAACATAATCCCCCACCACCACAACACCTGCACCGATCTCGGACAAATTTGGTGAGAGCATGGTAGTCAAGTGCGGGGCATCAGCCTGCCAGGAAATCACCGCATCTTGTGCGGACATGTTTATTCCGGCTGTGATATTTTCGGAATAAAAACCTCCTAACGAGAGGTCACCAGCCAGGGGGTACCCAGCTGCCAACCCACGCTGCCAAGGACTCGAGCCGTTCAAACCGACGTGGGTCACTCCAGCCACAGACATGTATTGAGCATGCTGTTGAGCAACAGCCATCAATATGGGGCTGATGAAATATCCAGATAAACCATTTTCTATCCGCAGCGCATTAACCGCACCAATCAGTGATCCAGGGTCCGCGTTCAGACTTCCGCGCGCGGTTGAATAGAACCTATCCTTGCCTGCTTGAACAGGGTTTGTTACAAAACAAAATACTGAAATTGTTAATAAACTGAACGCTAATATCCGTTTGGTCCCGGCAGTAAAACAATTCATAGCAATGATTATAAAATGAAACTGCCATTATGGATATCTAACGACGATCTAACGACGATTTGCCCAGACAACTTTGTGATTTTTTGCACAACGTCATATTTAGTAAGAAATTGTTAGTAACATTTGGAACTATTATAGTAAATAACAATAAGTATAATAAATCTAGATAACAGAACAAGTTTGGATTATTTTCAAGTTCAAATTGTGACATTTGTCACAATACGGAAATTCACAAAAAGGAATATCATACTGTAATAAAAAAGAAAACTTATTATGTGCTCTCAAACTTCAAACACGAGGTTTCCACGCAATCAATACTTGTCAGGAGGCTAAAATGCAAAAATCCACTTTTAATACGCCTGCCTTATTCGGTGATCATCACGTCACCGAGGTCAGGCGTATGTTATTTTCGACAGCAGGTGTAAAAGATGTTTACGCTAGCAGCTCTTTTCGAATTGTTCAGGTTGAATTTGATGAAAACCTGGTTACCCACGAAGCACTTCTAAGAATATTAGACGATGCTGGTTATCTTGGGGAAATTCCGATGATGGCAGAAACTGGTCATGCCGCAGAAGGTAACAGTGTTTTCCGAAATACAGCAACTTATTCAACTGTAAAAAAAACAGTTAGTTTTGCCCAAAAAGCGCCTTATATTGGGCGACCACTTTGGAATTGCCCAGGCATGGGCGTTATCAAGAGTATGGACGAATAGAGGTTAGATATGCCTAAAAAACGAGAAGTAACCGAGTATACGATAGACCCAGCTGCCCAACAAATGATCATACGCGCAGAAAAATTAGGCATTGGTACGGCCTTCAGTCGCGCAGACAATATGGCCCCATGTAATATTGGTGCCGCGGGAATGTGCTGCAAACAATGCGGCATGGGACCGTGTCGTCTAACAAAAAATGGTGATGTTGGGGTTTGCGGTGCCACCTTAGAGACTATTCAAGCACGTAACCTAACCAGAGCGATTGCAGCCGGCGCGGCAGCCCACTCAGATCATGGTCGAGACATGGCCTTCACCTTAAAAGCTGTTGCTAACCACGAAACTGATGGCTATACAATTAAAGATATTGCTAAATTGCGCCAGGTGGCTGGCTTTTATGCAATCAAGGTAGAAGGTCGCGCACCAGAAGAAATTGCAAACGAACTGGCCGATCTCTATATTGCCCAATTTGGGCAACAACGTGGTGAAGTTGTCCCAGCTCACAGAGCCCCGAAAAAACGTCAGGAGCTTTGGCGAAAACTAGGGGTCATTCCTCGTGGTGTAGATCGCGAAGTAGTTGAAGCCTTGCACCGCACCCATATTGGCGATGATCAGGATTATGAGCACATTCTGAACCATGCCATTCGCACTAGCATGGCAGATGGCTGGGGTGGATCTATGATCGCCACTGACATCTCAGATATTCTCTTTGGAACACCCGCTCCTGTACTTGGACAGGCAAATCTGGGTGTACTAAAAGCAGATATGGTAAATGTAGTAGTACATGGTCATGAACCAACACTCAGTGAAATGATCGTCGCTGCAACGCAAGATCCTGAGATCATCGCATATGCCATCGCTGCCGGCGCAAAAGGCATCCAACTATCAGGCATTTGTTGCACAGCAAACGAAATTCTCATGCGCCAAGGCATTCCGGCGGCTGGCAACTTCCTTCATCAAGAACTTTCGATCATGACTGGTGCAGTCGAGGCTATGGTTGTTGATGTGCAATGCATCATGCAAGCCTTGGTCGGATTAGCCAGTCACTTCCACACAAAGATAATTACCACCTCACCAAAGGTCAAAATTACCGGGGCTACACACATTGAATTTGACGAGCACAATGCTCTGGCTGTTGCGAAAAACATCCTCAAAGTTGCCATTGACAACTATAAAAACCGTGGCGAAATTCAAATACCCAACGAAAAAGAAGATTTAATTCCTGGCTTTTCACACGAATACATCAACTACATGCTCGGCGGATCATATCGGGCATCCTTCCGCCCTCTCAATGACGCAATTATAAGCGGCCGAATTCGTGGCGTAGCTGCAATTGTTGGGTGCAATAATCCACGCTCAAAACAGGACTATTTACACGTCAAGGTAGTACGCGAATTGCTCAAAAAAGATGTGCTTGTTGTTCAGACAGGCTGCGGAGCAATCGCATCAGCCAAACTTGGACTCTTGCTCGGAGAAGCTGGTCTCGACCAGGTTGGCCCGGGCTTAAGAGAAATTTGCGAAACAGTAGGCATCCCCCCCGTTCTACACATGGGCTCATGCGTAGATAACACCCGCATTTTGACCGTTTTAACACAAATGGCTGAAGAAGGTGGGCTCGGAGATGATATTGACCAAATTCCAGCTGTTGGCCTTGCCCCCGAATGGATGTCCGAGAAAGCACTCGCTATTGCGGCATATTGCGTTGCATCTGGTGCCTATGTCATCTTCGGTGGCCAGTCTCCTATTGGCGGCATGCCCGATCGTGTGGACGACAGCGATCACGTCTTAAAGTATATTTCTGAAGGATGGGAGAAATTGTACGGCGGCAAATTAGAATTCATCCCTGATCCCGAAGAAATGATCAAAGCCACACTCGAACATATAGACAAGAAGCGCGCCGCCCTTGGATTACCAGCCTGGGATCCGAGTAAATTCGGCAAGTCTGGCGATAGTCGAATGAATGAACTCGAAGCCATGCCTCTCGAACAACGACGCGAAGCCATTTATGGATAGTCTAATTCCAAGCGAGTCTTCAACTGGCATTTAGCTTCAACATGCCTTTGCCTACACGAAAACTCGCCCCCGAATGGACTGAGGAGAAAATATGTCACGCTATATTGCAACAAGAGCCATCCGTGGCGCAAATGCTCTGGTCACAGAAGCCGAATTCATGCTGAATAAGGCTCTCTCTGAAAAAGGCGCCGATGCACCCATATCATTCCCAAACACCGCCTATTATCTGCCAACGATATATGCCCTGACAGGCATCCCCGTTGAGACACTCGGCCAACTAAAGGGTGTCCTTCAACATGCGCGTAACTTGCTGCATCCATCACCCGCTAACCGCCACTGGACTCCTTACTTGGGCGAAACACTCGACAGCGGCATGGCAACCCTCTTCGCGGCTGAGACAATCGAAGCCATTCGCTTTATTTACGATCTTCAGCCTGAGCGAAAGCCAGGGTTCAACCTGGCAGGTGGAACTGCCTATCCCGCACTTGGCGATCAAGGCGGTTATCTAAATGGACCAATCGATGATATTCGATTGCGATCATGGGGTATTTCCCTCGTCGACGGTCGTATGCCTGGTTTTGCCGCAATCGTAGGATGTGCAAAATCAAACGAAGTTGCAGTCAAGATTGTGCGCGAGCTACAAAAACGCAACATTCTCACCTTCTTATGCGGAAACGTCAACGGTCGCTCGATTATTGATCAGCTTCATGAAGAAGGTGTTGAACTGGGATATGACACTTATACAGTTCCCTTCGGGACAGACTCGATTTCTGCTATTTACCCACTTGGCTTTGCAGCCCGCTCGGCCCTAACCTTTGGCGGTATGAAAGCCGGTATGGCTCAGGAAATCCTGCTATATAACAAAGAACGAGTATTCGCTTTCGTACTGGCGCTCGGTGAAGTCGACGATTTAAAATACGCTGCAGCAGCTGGCGCAATTAACTTTGGCTTCCCAGTCATCGCTGATACCGTCATCCCAGAAATTCTGCCGACTGGCGTAACAACTTACGAACATGTCGTTTCTATGCCATTTGACAAAATTGACGGCGCAGACGATCTCGAACGCGCAGAACGCCTGATTCAAAAATGCATCGAAGTAAGAGGCGTCAAGATAAAAATGACGGAAGTGCCCATCCCAGTTCCGTATGGTTCAGCATTTGAAGGGGAAGTTGTTCGGAAAGTTGACCTGCGTGTTGAGTTTGGCGGCAAACACAGTCGATGTTATGAATATCTTTACACAGCACCCTTGGAAGAGGTCATTGACGGCAAGGTTGATGTAATTGGCCCAGATTTTAGTACGATCCCTGCTCAAGGCAACCTGAGCGTTGGTGTTGTAATAAAAGTTGCAGGTCGATCCATGCAAGCTGATTTCGAACCAGTTTTGGAGCGTCAGATTCACTACTTCGTAAACGGAGCATCTGGCATTCAACATGTGGGGCAACGCGACATCGCTTGGATCCGAATTTCGAATGCAGCCGCAGACAAAGGTTTCAACCTTTCCGACATTGGCAAAATCCTTCACGCACGCTTCCATGCAGATTTCGGCGCCATTGTAGATAAAGTCCAAGTAACCATTTACACAGACCCGATCGCATTCGATAAATGGCTGGAAACCGCCAGAGGCACTTACGATTTTCGCAATAAGCGTCTGGCTGATTTAACAGATGACAGAGTGGAAGAATTCTATTCTTGCACACTATGTCAAAGTTTTGCACCAAATCATGTTTGCGTGGTCAGCCCGCAGCGCCTGGGCCTTTGCGGTGCCTATAATTGGCTGGATTGTAAGGCCTCTTTCAATATCAACCCAACAGGTCCTAACCAACCGATCAAACTCGGTAAATCAATTGACTTCAAAAAAGGTTATTGGACCGGAACTAATGAATATGCATCCATGGGATCACATGGTGTTGTCAATGAGGTTTCTATGTACTCTATTATGGAAAACCCGATGACAGCATGTGGTTGCTTCGAATGTATTGTGATGCTTATTCCAGAGGCTAATGGTGTCATGATCGTCAGCCGTGAAGATACCAGCATGACACCCGCAGGTATGACTTTCAGCACGCTGGCAGGTATCGCCGGTGGTGGTCTTCAAACTCCCGGCGTAATGGGTGTCGGCAAGTTTTACCTGATCAGTCCCAAATTTATTTCGTCCGACGGCGGTTTCAAGCGTGTAGTGTGGATGTCTTCAGTCCTAAAAGAAACCATGGCAGATGAGTTCAGGGTTGTCGCAGAGCGTGAAGGCGACTCAGAATTACTGGAACGAATTGCTGATGAGCGCAGTGTCGGTACCGTTGATGAACTTCTCGCGTGGCTTGAAGCTCACCAACATCCTGCCATGATCATGGAACCAATGTTCTAAATTCTTCTTTCTCGTATTAGTAAGGGGATTGGGCCAATCCTGGCTCAATCCCCTTCTATCCACCCAAGTCAAATATGCAACCAAAACTCGTTCGTGACCTTATGTCAGTTGGCGTACCAACCTGTAAAACCACAACCAAAATCGTGGATATCGCCAAATATATACTTGAACATAACATTGAAGAAATGGTCGTTCTTGGTACCGAAGGGGAAGGTGTTGGGATCGTGGGATATGAAGAACTGGTTAGCACATATTGCCGAGAAAATGAAAATTCTTTGAATGCTGAAGACATAATGCGCGAAGGTGTTCCAGAATTACCTGCAGATATTTCGCTAAGTTTAGCTGCGCAGATGATGAAGGACAAAGGCATTCGGGTCGCATACATGACTCATAATGCTGCCGGCATAATTTATCCGGCAGCATTGATCTCTTATAAACATATCCTGAGACATTTGGCAGCTAAGGACGATTCGGAACTCAAGGATCTAGGACTTGCTGCAGATCGTAAATCTCCAATCGAAACTTTTCTTGAAAGACGGGATGAAGCCAGGCGTAAGGCTGGTCTGATCTAGCGATGCTTTGCCTGACCCAACGATTGGGGCAACCAGAATAACTGCTCAATTAACCGCAAATTCGATGCCAAAATAATAAGGAGCACAATATGCCAGTAGAAATTCCAAAAGACAAATGGACCGGTAAAGTTCGAACGGTAACAATTGGAGCAAAAGCCGCTGATGGCGGAACACGCACCAAAACAGTTACTGTTGGTGGTGATACTACCATGCCATTCATGCAGTTTGAAGCGCCCACACCTAACACCCCCGCGATCGCCATTGAAATTAGATCGCGCAAACCAGAAGACTGGTCCGCGCTCCTAGAAGAAGCCTGGGGAGATTCCATGAATGACCCGGCCACATGGGCAAAGTCTGCCGAGGCTGCTGGCGCAGATTTAATTGTATTATGGCTCTCTCTCGAAGATAGCCCAGAAGATGCAGCAAAAGCTGTCAAATCAGTGCTCGCTTCAACCGGTCTTCCATTGGCTGTTTTTGGGCCAGGACAGGTAGAAAAAGATAATGAATTACTCGTTGCAGTTTCAGAAGCTGGAAAAGGTGAACAACTCCTGCTCGGTATTTGCGAAGACAAAAATTATCGAACCATAGCCGCAACTTCAATGGCCAATGGGCATTTGATTGTTGCGAGAACAGCTATGGACGTCAACCTTGCCAAACAATTGAATATTCTCATCAGTGATATGGGCTTACCATTGGATCGAGTCATCATGGACCCAACCACCGGGGCGCTTGGATACGGGATGGAATATGGCTATTCAGTCATGGAACGACTTCGCCTGGCAGCCTTGCAGGGTGATGCAATGACACAGCTCCCAATGATGGTTACTCCGGGCTTCGAAACCTGGAAAACCAAAGAATCTAAGGTTGGTATTGGAGTCTCGGAAGCTTGGGGAGCATGGAAAGAACGCGCCATTCTTTGGGAAACACTGACAACCACTGCCTTGCTCGAATCGGGCGCTTCAATCGTTGTGCTGCGTCACCCAGAATCACTGAAACGAGTTCGGACAGCCATCGCCGAACTCATGACCGCCTAGGAAGGAGGACGACATGGCACTCTCTGGTATCCAAATATATAAAATGCTCCCTCAGACGAACTGCAAAGAATGCGGTTTCCCAACCTGCCTTGCCTTCGCCATGAAACTTGCAGCCAAACAAGTTGAGTTAGCCGGCTGCCCTTATGTAAGCGCAGAATCAAAGGCTCAACTTGCTGAATCATCTGCACCACCAATTCGCCTTATTACCCTCAAAGGCCCAGGCACTGAAGTTAAAGTCGGAAACGAAGTCTGTCTCTATCGCCACGAAAAAACTTTTTACAATAAAAGTGGTTTGTTTATTCGGATCAAATCATCCCAAATGGACATTGCCACCCTGGTGGCTAAAATTGAGACTTACGTAGTTACCTATGTCGGCATCGATTTCTCGGTGGATGGTTTCGCTGTAGAGGCCGATGACCCCTCAAAATTCGTAGAGGCTATCAAAGCAGTCCGGTCCAATTCAAAACGTCCCATCATTCTGATTGCATCAGATCCTGCAGTGCTATCGTCTGGTGTCACTGTTTTGGCTGGTGAAACACCGCTACTATTAGGTGCAGATGCAGCCAACTGGGAAGCGCTGGCTGAGATTGCCAAAAATAACAAAGCAGCCCTAGCCGTAAGTGCGGATACCCTGGAAGAACTGGCAGCCCTAACTGACAAGCTCAAAAGCAAGGGCGTAGAAGATCTTGTGCTCGTACCTGGCGGAAACACCATGGGCAGATCACTCACCCTTTCAACCCAAATCCGGCGACTGGCACTCAAAAATTTCCGCGCCCTCGGCTACCCCATTCTGACGCTTCCATGCAACGCCGGATCCGTCGAACGAGAATCACTCCTGGCGGCTCAATCTGTGGCCAAATATGCCGGATTTATCATTCTTGATAAGTTCAGCCCAGAACTACTATATGCACTTCTGGTTCTGCGGGAAAACATCTATACAGACCCACAAAAACCGATACAGGTCACACCAGGTTTATATGACATCAATAATCCCAAACCAGATTCTCCGATTCTGGTTACTACCAACTTTAGTATCACCTACTTCTCGGTGGCAAACGAAGTCGAAGGATCGGGCTTACCAGCCAGACTACTGGTTGTGGATGCCGATGGCATGTCAGTTTTGACAGCCTGGGCCGCCGGAAAATTTGACGCAGAACGGATCGCCAAGGCAGTAAAAACCTTCGGAATAGAGGAAAAAACCAACAGGAAACGTATCATCATTCCTGGTCACGTCGCAGTGCTCTCTGGCGAACTCGAAGAAGAATTACCAGGCTGGGAAATCCGCGTTGGCCCGCGCGAAGCTGTTGATTTACCCGGGTTTATGAAAAAAGCTCTTTAGCTTTTCCTGATAATAAAAACCGAAGCAATCTCATGGGTCAGGTCGGCCTTGGATGATGCATGAGATTGCTTCTTGTTTGAAAAAATCAAGTAACAATAAGTGACAACAACCAATCATGCCTGAACACATCGTGACATTCTCAACCGCAAACGGTAATACTAAAACCGTAACAGCTCCGACGGGCTTCCTGCTCTCCGAAGCCGCACAAGCTGCAGGTATTGATATTGGCCAACCTTGCGGAGGCC
Source organism: Chloroflexota bacterium (assembly GCA_026390035.1). Taxonomy (GTDB): domain Bacteria; phylum Chloroflexota; class Anaerolineae; order Anaerolineales; family Villigracilaceae; genus UBA5195. The sequence goes on along the minus strand of JAPLGT010000295.1, from coordinate 100,394 downwards.
AGGGCAGATGTGGTCGGTGCGCAGTTCAAGTAACCGCGGGCAATGTACGCAGGCGCTCAACTTTACGGCTATCCGAAGATGCTATTGATCAGGGCTTTGCCCTCGCATGTCAATCCGTAGTTGAAGGGGATGTCGCTGTATTTGTTCCCGAACAAGAAAAAATTGAACGCAATCTGACCACCGACCGCGTAGCGGCGGAAGTGAGCGTACCAAGCGGATACGAAATCAACTGGTCTCAAAAAATCCGCCGCTACAATATTCAACTTAGTGAACCTTCCATGGATGATCAGTCTGACGATTGGAGCCGTTTACAAACCAGCCTAAGACGGCAACACAAATTGGAAAATGTTTCCTGTTCCATTAACTTGCTGCGCCGCCTTGGATCCATTCTACGGGAAGCCAATTGGCAGGTATGTGTTATTGCCAATTTACATGATTCAAATAGCATCGAAATAATCAATATTATCCCAGGACCTGCGGATGAAAACGACCCACTCTACGCAGCAGCCATTGACATAGGCACAACGACCATCAGCTTCTGGCTGGTAGACCTCACGACTGGAAAAGTCAAAGCACAGGTTGCCGAATACAATGGTCAAATATCACGAGGCGAGGATGTAATCTCGCGAATAATTTATTCGAGCAAAAATAATGGTCAACTCGATCTTCAAAAACGCGTCATCGAAACAATCAATTCACTTTGCGAGACCGCCTGCAAACGTGTCAAGTCCAGACCAGCAGAGGTTGTGAAGGCGACCATCGCAGGCAACAGCACTATGATCCATTTGTTGCTAGGTATTCCAACTACCTCCATCCGGCTATCTCCTTTCATTACATCCGTCAATCATCCTCCAATCACAAATGCCCATGAACTAGGGTTAAATTTCTCCCCAGAAGCAATCATCGATTGTTTACCTGGCGTCGCCAGCTACGTAGGAGCCGATATAACCGCGGGCGTTTTATCCAGCCAAATTGACACAGCCGATAAAGTAACTCTGTTCATCGATATTGGTACCAATGGAGAGATCGTACTGGGCAATCGCGATTGGCTTGTGACCTGTGCCTGCTCTGCTGGTCCTGCATTTGAGGGTGCGGGCGTTGCACACGGCATGCGTGCCACCAGCGGAGCTATCGAAGAAGTCTGGATTAATGCGACTACACATGAACCAAACATACGCATTATCGGTGGCGGCAAACCGAAAGGTATTTGTGGTTCTGGATTGATTTCCCTGATTGCAGAAATGTTTCTAACAGGCGTACTCGACAAAGCCGGCAATCTTAACCTCACCCTGGCAACAAAACGTGTCCGTGCAGGTGATCACGGCAGTGAATACGTGGTCTCTTGGGCCGCAGAAAGTGAAACCGGACAAGATATTGCCATTACCCGCGTTGATATTGATAACTTGTTGCGAGCCAAGGCGGCAATTTATGCCGGCTTCAGTGTTCTGGCTGAACAAGTCGGGATGACACTTGAGAATGTAGAGCAAATGTTTATTGGTGGCTCCTTTGGCAAATACATCAATGTCGAAAAAGCGGTACAAATAGGTCTCCTACCTGACATGCCTTGGGAAAAATTTAGCTTTTTAGGGAACACTTCCATCAAGGGCGCCTACTTCACTCTATTAAATTCAGAAGAACGTGAGCGCATCAAAGATATCGCCAACCGCATGACCTATATCGAACTTTCAGCTGACAATACTTTTTACGAAGCATTCACATCAGCACTTTTTCTACCCCATACCGACTTTTCAAAGTTTCCCACCGTTCAGTCCGCATTTGAAAACCAAATAACTTAAGAAGACATGCCATCTAATACTCACCTTCCACAAAATCAATAATTTCTTGCAAACCACCATGCTAAAACAATTTTCGGAGGAAAAATGTACATAATCGGCGAAAACATCCACATCATTTCAGAAAAAGTTAAAGAAGCCCTGATCAATAGGGATCGCGAGTTTTTTATGGACCTGGCTGTCAGGCAAGTCGAAGCTGGAGCAAGTGCAGTGGATATTAACCTTGGCCCTCGGAAAAAAGACTGGGCTGAGGTCTTCCCCTGGGTAGTGGAAGCTGTCGAATCGGTTGTAGATGTCCCACTTTCGATTGATACTACAAATATTGATGGCATGGAAGCCGCCCTCAAAACAATCAAAAAAGCTCAACCAATTTTAAATTCCACGTCTGCAGAACCAGAGCGTCTGGAAAAAATACCACTTTTGGCCAAAAAATACGGGGCCAAAGTAATTGCTTTGACAATGGCTGCAGAAGGTATTCCCGTCTCAGCCGATGATCGTGTCACTATCGCGCTAGAAAAATTAATTCCACGCATGATGGAGATTGATTTTCCGATGAAGGATTTGATCATTGATCCGCTAGTACTGACTACATCAGGCTGTCAACAGTACTGCCCACATTTGATCGAAACTGTACGGACACTCCAATACGCATGGGATCCGGCACCTCTGATCTCCGTCGGGCTCTCAAACGTATCAAACGCTGTTCCCAACGAAAACCGACCCCTTATCAACCGGGTTTATCTTTCCATGTTGATGGGTGTCGGATTACAAATGATGATTGCCAATCCTTTCGACAAAGATCAAAACAATGTCGTAAAGTGGATAGAGACAAAAGACACATCATCTGCCTTGGCTCGGCTGTATAATAAAATTGCAGATCGTATCGCTGCATCGGATGAACCTCAACCTGAAGATTTCGATATGACTGACCCAGAGCAAAACGCCATCTGGAAAACAACCCAGATCCTGCTTAACAAAGTCATTTACGCAGACGGTTACCTGACTCAATAATCAGGATAAATCTCCAAGATCGGGTAAGATACCCGATAAATATTGCTCGATCAAACCTAAAACAAACTGATAATTGGAGGACGCTATGCCCATTTTCACCCCAGGCCGACGTTGGCAGCCAGCTTATTCGCCATTCAAACAGGAATCATTTAGTAATCTTGTTTTAGAAAATATCGAATATGCCATAAAAAGCCCCCTTTTTGGCTGTAGAATGTGTGGCAATTGCCTTTTGCAAGAAACTGCCTTCATTTGCCCAATGGAATGCCCCAAAGGCTTAAGAAATGGGCCCTGTGGAGGCTCAACTCCTGAATATTGTTACGTCGATAAAACCCGCCCATGCATCTGGTATAAAATTTATGAACGCTCCTTCAAGCTGGGTCGGGAAGAAATGTTACTGGAAGTCCTACCCCCACTCGATTGGGAAAAAGTTGGTACTGAAACGTGGAGAGATGTAGCGAATTGCGTTCAGAAAAATGGTACCGGAACTGTTATCAAGAGCATGATACTAAACCAGGGTGAATCGCGCTGGAAAACATGGGACTTGGTTTTTCGCTCAGTCAGGCAACCAGAATGGTGGAAAGGCGACAACCAGTACCATGCCCCTGGATATACCGAGCCAATGTCCAACCTCGAACGTGGATTTAAGTCCGGTGAATTCGTTGTTGCCTGTGAAATCGCCCCTCCGCTAAGCATATCGACGAAAAAGCTGATCGAAAATATTAACCTTGTTAAACCTTATGTTACTGCGATTAATTTTACTGACAATGCATCCGCCACGCCAAGGATGACGTCTTGGGCATGCAGTAAATTTGCAATTGACGCAGGTGCTGAACCCGTCATGCAAATTGCCGCACGCGACCGAACACGGGCAAGCCTTCAAGGTGAAATCCTGGGAGCTTCTGCACTCGGAGTCAGAAATGTATTATGCATCACTGGTGATAGCCCTGTCCTTGCCCCTCAGCCACGTGGGCGCATGGATATCAACGATATGGATGCAATCCAAATGGTTTGGATTTTACGACGCATGCGTGATGAAGGACATTACCTGGATGGACGCGAAATCAAGTTCCCACCAAAATTCTTTTTAGGTGCTGCTGCCGCCCCATTCGCGTCAGATCCAAAATTTCAAGCCATTCGTGAACATAAAAAAGTCAATGCCGGTGCGCAATTCTTCCAAACCAACCTGGTATATGACCCGGAACGCATGGAAATTTGGTTGAATGAACTTGCCCGGCGCAATATTTTGGACAAGGTGTATATCATGATCGGTATCACACCACTCAAGAGCGCAAAAATGGCCCATTTCATGACCCAGGTGCCAGGCGTTTTTGTGCCCAAGCCTATCCTGGATAGAATGGACCAGGCCACTGAAAAAGGTGGGCCAATGGGTGCTCAAGAAGAAGGCGTGAAAATTGCCCTCGAAATTATCGAGAAGATCAAGGGCAAACAGGGCATTCACGGCCTGCACATCATGCCAGTCGGCTGGGAAGATATTGTCCCACGAATCGTCACCGAAGCAGGGTTATTACCAAAAGGCTTCGTCCAACCAGAACGTAGTGAAAAAATACCAACATCATAATTTACCACTCGCCACCACCATAAGGAGGCAAAATGCTCGTCAAAGAAATTGAATCCCACCGTGATGTTGTCACATTGAAAGATGGAGTCCGGGTTTTGCTGCGCCCGATGGTTCACGAAGACAAACAACATCTGATCGAGTTTTTCAGCTTGGTCGGTGATGATGACTTGCGTTATATGCGCCACAATGTACGCGATCAAAATCTGATAAATGCCTGGTGTGACAATCTTAACTATGACAAGGTTTTACCTCTCCTTGCTTTGGTAAAGGATCGCATTGTAGGAAGCGCCTCATTAATATTCTTTGAGGGACCAAAACGGCATATCGCAGAATATCGACTATTTTTAGCAAAAGACTTTCGAAAGCGTGGGTTGGGCATGAAAATGACCCGTTCCTTGATTGAGATCGCCCGTAAACAAGACATTCGTATCGTGTTCGGCGAAGTAATTGCCGATCAAACCAAAGTAGTTCGGGCTTTTGAACAATTAGGCTTCAAACCAAAAGCGCTGCTCGAAGATTTCTTTATGTTCCCCGATGGAGATACCTGCGATGTATCATATTTAATGATCAACTTAAATCCAAAAGGCGAAGAGTTTTAATTTTAGTAGAAAAATATATTCGGAAATGTCATCGAAATCTCTACACCAGGTTATCAAGACCGCGACCGGTCAGGACGTTTATCGCTGCCGAGAATGTCAACTATGTGATATTCCGCCCGATGTAGATATGGATGTACCGCTGACAACAATTCTAAAAATGATCATGTTTGACGACGAAGAAGTTCTGACCTGCCGGACGGTCTGGTCAGATCGAGCACTGGTCGAATCTTCGCACGCATGTAAACGCGGTCTCAATTTGCATGCCATTCTTCTTGCTTTACGGCTTGAAGCAAAACACCGTGGTACCATTACTTAACAGTTATTCGAGAGTAATACTATCAAAATAAAACAAAGACAGGACATTTCGCATGTAAAATAAGTGACAAGTCAACGCTTATCACTTATTTTTTCGCGTATAATTAATCCGCTTTGTTCTTTTTTTCACAATCAGTGGCAAACCATCCGCAAAGCGGAATACAAAAGGAATATTTTATGACAACCCCATCAACACCCATAAACACAACCTGGTCAAAATTTGATCCATCCCATGATGTATACCAATATACTACCAACCCTCTCAAAAGCATTTTTGCTCCAAAAAACGTTGCTGTAATTGGTGCAACCGAAAAAGAAGGCAGTGTAGGACGAACGATCTTATGGAATTTGATCAGCAGCCCATTCGGCGGTGCAGTTTTTCCGATCAACCCCAAACGCCCCAGCTTACTGGGCATCAAGGCCTACCCAAGTATCAAAGATGTACCCGACCAGGTTGACCTGGCCGTGATCGTCACGCCATCCACCAGCATTCCTGGAATCATTGCAGAATGCGCAGAGGCTGGAGTAAAAGGCGCAATAGTCATATCAGCTGGATTCAAAGAAGTTGGCCCAGCGGGTGTTGAATTAGAACGCCAGCTACTCGACAATGCGCGCAAAGGTGGAATGCGCATTGTCGGTCCCAACTGCCTCGGAGTTATGAATCCAATTAGTGGCTTGAATGCCACCTTCGCGGCTGGTATGGCCCGCAAAGGACACGTCGCCTTCATTAGTCAATCCGGGGCGCTCTGCACAGCGGTTTTGGACTGGTCCTTCAAGGAAAACGTTGGCTTTTCTGCCTTTGTCTCCGTCGGATCTATGTTGGACGTCGATTGGGGTGACCTAATTTATTATCTAGGTGATGACCCTCATACCGATAGCATTGTAATTTACATGGAAAGCATAGGCGACGCTCGGTCGTTTTTATCAGCAGCTCGCGAAGTTGCACTCACCAAACCAATCATTGTTATCAAACCAGGTCGGACCGAAGGAGCTGCCCGAGCGGCAGCATCTCACACCGGGTCACTGACTGGCTCCGATGAAGTCTTGGATGCGGCTTTCCGCCGAGCTGGTGTTTTACGAGTCAATAGCATCAGCGAAATCTTCTCTATGGCTGAAGTGCTCGGTCGACAGCCACGTCCCAAAGGACCACGCTTGACCATTCTGACAAACGCAGGCGGTCCGGGTGTTTTAGCAACAGATACTCTTTTAACCACTGGTGGCGAGCTGGCCGAAATTTCTCCAGTAACCATGGAAAAGCTCAATGAATTTCTACCCGCATCATGGAGCCACAATAATCCAATTGACATCATCGGGGATGCCGACCCTGACCGCTACGCAAAATCCCTGGAAGTCGCCGCTCAGGATCAAAACAGTGATGGCCTGCTGGTCATTTTGACACCTCAGGCAATGACAGACCCGACAGCGACTGCCGAAGCGCTAAAAAATTATGCCAAAAGCTATGATAAGCCCATCCTGGCTTCCTGGTCAGGAGGCAAAGAAGTCGCGGCTGGAGAAGCAATTCTAAACAAAGCAGGTATTCCTACCTTTGAATACCCTGATGACGCCGCACAGGCTTTTACATATATGTGGCAATCCACCTTTAACTTGAAGACCCTATACGAGACCCCCAGCATCCCGGATGATGAAGGCGCCGGCCCCGACCGGGTCAAAGCAAAAGCAATCATCGATTACGTTCGCGAATCCGGTCGCGAATTACTTACAGAAGCCGAATCCAAGCAACTTCTGGCAGCATATGGGATCCCTACCACCCCAACCCTGATCGCCACATCCGCAAAAGAAGCCGGCGAAATGGCAACCGACCTGGGTTACCCGATCGTTCTTAAACTCCACTCGGAAACCATTACCCACAAAACCGATGTGGGTGGGGTTAAGTTAAATTTACAGAACTCACTCGAGGTCGAAGCTGCCTACGATGCCATAAAATCGTCAGTCACTGAAAAAGCTGGTGCCGAACATTTCTTGGGTGTTACGGTTCAGCCAATGATCAAAATGGAAGGTTACGAGCTGATTATTGGTTCAAGTATTGACCCTCAGTTTGGACCCGTTCTTCTATTTGGAACCGGCGGTCAGCTTGTAGAGGTTTTCAAAGATCGAGCACTAGCTTTACCGCCATTAAATACCACTCTCGCACGCCGAATGATTGAACGCACTAAAATTTATACCGCGCTAAAAGGTGTCCGCGGTCGGAAACCAGTAGATCTTGATGCTCTTGAAAAACTGTTGGTACGTTTCAGTCAGTTAGTCGTCGAACAACGCTGGATTAAAGAATTAGACATTAACCCACTCATTGCTTCACCGGATGGTTTGCTCGCCCTGGATGGTCGTGTCGTACTTTTTGGCAAAGACACCAGTGAAGCCAATTTGCCAAAACTGGCCATACGCCCATACCCCAACCGATATGTAGCAAATTGGACCATGAAAAATGGCGTTGAAATAATTTTCCGTCCAATCCGCGCAGAAGATGAACCATTAATGCTTCGCTTTCACGAAAAACTCTCTGACCGCTCGGTATACCTGCGTTACCTCTCTCCTATGCTGCTGAGTGAACGAGTTACGCATGAACGTCTCTCACGCGTCTGCCACTGTGATTACGCCCGCGAAATTGCCCTGGTTGTGGAAGGTCAAGATGATGGTCAGCGCGCAATTTTTGCGGTTGGTCGCCTGAGTAGGTTCCGTGGAGATGATGATGAAGCTCGTATGAGTTTGCTCGTCAGTGACAAATTCCAAGGTCAGGGCCTCGGGGTCGAGCTTATTCGTCGCCTGATATCGGCAGCAAAGCATGAAAAAATCAAGCGCATCGTCGCCGTGATGTCGCAGGAAAACGAATCGATGCAAAAGCTGTGTCGCAAGGCTGGTTTTTCCAGCTTCTCCACAAATAACCAGACCAGCATGATTGAGGCATCACTCTCACTGTAAAAACTGATTACAAAAAAAGTAGCTGTCCGGATTCGGACAGCTACTTTTTTTAACATGTACCAGAACTCAACTCTATGGTTTAATTCCGATTATGGCTGATAGCTTTGAAATTCGCGTGTGCAAAAACCCCGAATGCGGACTACGCTATCCGCTTGTAAAGGGGCATCCTTTTGGTGAACGCTGTCCATTATGCTTAGGCAGTACTCTTGTAGTCATTACGCAAAAACTCACATCAGAACCAATTTCCGAACCTGATACGGCATCCCTCCAGCTGGAGGTTCTGCTCGACAATGTTCGATCGGCTTGGAATGTTGGCGCAATTTTTCGCACATCAGATGGCTTTGGCATTCAAAAAATATATTTAGGTGGTATCACTCCAACCCCCAAGAATCCTTCCGTAGCAAAAACAGCCCTGGGCGCTGATGCAAACATCCCTTGGGTTTCTTCACCAAACGCACTCAACTTAGCCCAAAAAATAAAATCTGACGGAAGTCATTTATGGGCTCTCGAACAGGATCCCAGGGCAATACCTCTTTATTCCACTTTTCAGATCGATGACATGCCAATTGTTTTAATTGTCGGAAATGAGGTCAGCGGCGTGGATCCTGGTTTGCTGGATATCTGCGAAAGAATTATTTATATACCAATGCTGGGGAAAAAGCGCTCATTGAACGTAGAAGTGGCCTTTGGAGTTGCCATATCCGCTTTACGAAATCCGCCCTATTAACATTTCCAGGTTAAGAAACCAGGTGGAACACATAAATAATAATGTGTTCCACCTGGTTCACTCCATACTAAGCAAGTTTTTCGATCAGCAATTCCCAGCCTTTCGAACCATGCAGACTTACAAGATATTTTGAATTCTGGATTTGTTCTATATCATCAAAACCGTGATCAACAGCCTCAGCTAAATATTTTAGGGCTTTATCAGTTTCACCGATTAATGCCGCATCGCAAGCTGCTCCCCAATAAACCCAATCAGGAACATCACCGAGAGAAAAAGATTTCTCGTAAAAAGCGAGTGCATCGGCATATTCACCACGGCCGTGAGCAAAGTACCCATTCTTGGCAATGTTTAGCGTATCATCAAACCAGCCTATAAAAACTGGGTAATCTTCAATTTTTTCAAAGCCAGCTTTCAAGGCAGTCGCAATTGATCCTGCATTGGTGGCGTTGCAATGCCAACCGATCCGGGCGACATCCCTTTTACGAGCCATTTCAATAAATGCTTCGGTCATCAGCGTGGCAAGGCCTGCCCGCTGGTATTCTTCTTGTGTAGCTATACCAACTTCACAACGATGGCCTGTGTTGTACTCAGACAAACACCAACCAGCAATGAAGTTTTCTTTGGTCACACACAGGCCAAAGCTTTTGTCCAAGAAGTCCTGAACAGATTCTCTTTCAGAACACATTTCTTCGGTTAAAATTTCTTGATTTTCCCATTTTTCGGATAATAACACCGGATCTGCTGGGCGGATGGAAAACCCTTCCGGTGGTTCTGGTATATCACGACGGTTGGCTTTTATTGCTAAATAAGAGCGCATGGATTTCATTGGAAATTTTTGCAGCAGCATTGCCTTTATAAAAATCTCCCATTTGTCAGACGGGTAATATAAATGATAAGAATCTATTCCAGATTTCCAGGCAGACATGGCGAATTTTTCTAGAAATATTTTTCGAGCGGCTGCTATTAAATCAGTATTCCCAGGCGATCCTGCCAGGTAAAAGCGATGCCCAGTCCAGGTAATTGCCGTTTGTGGATGCAAAGGGTTGTCAACATAAATCGAAGCAGCCACATTACCAGCCAGAATTGCCTGGAGCGGCAGGTGAATATCCATTTTTCGAAAAAGTGGGCGTACCCGTTCAAAATCAGTTCGGTTTAGTTCGTACAAATTATTTACTCCCAAAATCCAGGGTTATTTTATACAATTTCTAATAAACAACTAACTCATTCTATCAGATTCGACACTAGCCATGAGTTTATTTGAGACCAAAACAATCGAATGGAGAGCCTTTACCCCGGTTCCATCCTCTATTTGCGAACGACACGATGTTCCCAGCGCTGCCACCAGCGATCTACCAGAGTCTATCCGCAAATCCGGGAATAATTTTAGCTCTCCAACCTGCATAGAAACCTCAAAATGATCGGTCTCATACCCAAATGCCCCCGCCATTCCACAACAGCCAGTATTTAGTACATCAACATTGTATCCGGCGGATTTTAACATTTCGATTGATGCATTTACCCCCACTGCCATTCCATCCGCATTCGGCGGTTGAGCCTTTTGGTAACAATGACCATGCAAAAGAATTCTATTGGATTCGTTTTCAGTATTTTTCCGGTAGGACGCATTATGAATGCGTAATTTTTGGCTACCTGAAGGAGGCCGGACGAGATACTCGTCAATTAGCCAAGCCCGTCTGGCAAGAGCTTCGGTTTCATCACGGCGATCGGGGAGCAAATCCAGAACATCGTCTCGCAAGGTGTATATTTCAGAAGGTTCTAAACCCACTACTGCTAGTTTTCCTGATGGATCTAATCGTCGGATTTCGTCCATCAAATGGATGGCGTGGTTCCTGGCTGGTTTAATAAAACCTTTCGATATAAGAGTGCGCCCAGCACCAAAGACAGGTAATATCACCACGTTCACACCACATGCGGCCAGAACATCAAGCGCTGATTTCTCAACTTCAGGCTCAAAGTAATGCGTAAAAGTATCGGGAAGGAATAAGCAACTCTCATTATTGTTGTTGTTGTGCTTATTCAATTGAAGGCTTACCCGGGGTTGTCTGTTTGAACTATGCGTATTAATATAATCAAATTTCGGCAGAATTCTTTTTGATGAAATTCCTAAAAATCGATTCGCAAGATTTCTAACTATTACCTTTCCCATTATCCAATTAATCAGCCAACCAACAGGGGATCCCAGACTAGCAAAAAAGCCGATATAACCAAATAGATAGTCCCGAAGTGGACGCCAATGAGTCTGAAAATAGCGTGACTGAAATTCGTATTTTAACTTTGCCATATCCACGCCGCTTGGACACTCAGCCTTGCATCCTTTACAGGCCAGGCACAAATCCAAGGCTGACTTTACCTGCTCATCCTGCAATCCCTTTTCACTGACAGAGATCATTGCTCTCAGTAAATTGGCACGGCCGCGGGTTGAATTCACTTCATCACGCGTGGCCTGAAAAGATGGGCACATAACACCACCCTGTTTGCGGCATACCCCCTGTCCGTTACAGCGTTCAATGGCGCCTGCCAATCCACCGGTCTGACTAAAATCTAAATCCGGAGACCACGGATTGGATTCATAATTGCCACCATAGCGCAAATTCGTATCCATCGCTGGCGCGTCAAATAATTTATCTGGACAGAGTAGTAAATCGGGATCAGCGGCTCGCTTCAGACTTCTCATCGCCTCAATAACTTGCTCACCATATGTTTCCAGTAGCCATTCCGATCTTGCCAAACCATCACCATGCTCAGATGACATAGCCCCACCCACCCGCAGAGTCAGCTGAAGCACCTCGGATGCGATAGATCTTAAATTCTGAACACCCGCGAATGATTTGAGATTCAGAATAGGCTTAATATGCAAACATCCGGCGGAAGCATGCGCATAAAAAGCTGCCTGCGTGCCATGGGCTGCTAAAATTTGCTCTACTTCGCGTACAAATTCGCCCAGGTGTTCAACCGGAATTGCACAATCTTCAATAAACGCTATCGGCCTTTCTTGCGACGGACGCGAATCGATAATTCCAAGCCCAACCTTTCGCACCGCCCAAACCTTGTCTTGATCAGAAAAAGTTTCAGCTATCACAACCTCAGATCCCAAACTTCTAACCTTTTCCAACAAAATGGCGCTTTCGTCACCCGAAAATTCAACCACAAGCAGTGCGGCTGGATCGCCCTGAACAAAGCCCAATTGGCTCGCAAATGCAGGAACGCTACGCGCCAGATGAATAAGCATCTGCGGAATAAGCTCAACTGCCGAAGGGCTGCGCATTAATAATTCAGGGACTGCGTCACAAGCACTCGCGATACTATCAAATGACAGAACTCCCAGAATTGTGTGTTTCGGTTTTTTGACCAGATTTACCGTGGCAGACCTGATTACAGCGAGTGTACCTTCGCTACCGGCCAAAAGAGTCGCCAGATTAAACTCCGCCGGAAAAGGTTTCGGAGGATATTCATCACCAACCCATTGATAGGGCCGGGTAGCAGACCACGGCAAGAGATAATTCAAACGATAACCTGCTGAATTACGCCAAGTTTTCGGCCATGATTTTTGGATTGCCGCAATGTATCTCTGGCGTATATCAAACACTGCTGCGACCACATCTGATTGTCTATCTTTCTGGATTATTGGGTCGCCTACGATAGGTCCCCAGGTAGCAAGGCTACCATCCGACAAGACCACATCAGCCGAAAGTATGTGGTCAGATGTCATGCCGTATAAAATTGAATGTGCTCCAGTTGCATTATTTCCAATAACCCCACCCATCGTTGCACGTTCGGCAGACGCCGGATCAGGGCCAAACATCAAACCGTGTTCGGCGGCAGCGCGGTTCAACCTGGCCAGTATCACCCCTGGCTCCACAACCGCTGTCCGTGTCTCAGTGTTGATAGGCAAAGAAATATTATCCAGATATCGGGAACAATCCAGAATCAAAGCATGCCCAATCGCCTGACCCGCAAGTGATGAACCAGAACCTCGAGGCAGCAATGGAATTTTAAATTTAGCAGCCAGCTCAACAGCAGAAATTAGATCTTCCTGAGAGCGAGGGACAACAACACCCAAAGGCTCTATTTGATAAATGGAAGCATCCGTGCTGTATAAAGCCCTGGTGACATCATCCAAACGAATATCACCTTTAAAATGTCTGCGAAGTTCTGAAACAAAATCGAGTGAGAGTGTCATGAATCAATTTTAACCGATAGACCCCAAAGGTAAGTGAAACCTTTGGGGTCTCTAGCAAACAACCAGCCTGAAGAATTATTTTTTAGTTGCGCCCTGCGCTGCAACCGCCGCAGCAGCCTTTGCGACCGCATCGGCGTCACCCAAGTAATAATGATTGATGGGCTTCAACTCTGCGTCCAACTCGTAAACCAGTGGTATGCCAGTTGGAATATTTAACTCGGTAATTTCATTGTCAGGGATATTATCCAGATATTTCACCATGGCGCGCAGACTATTCCCATGAGCAGCAATCAGGACACGCTTACCCGATTTAATCATTGGCGCCAGAGTATTGTGCCAATACGGTAGAACCCGCTCCAGGGTTATTTTTAGCGACTCAGTTGCAGGAAGCTCTTCTTGCTTCAGATCGGCATAGCGCCGATCAAAACGTGGGTGGCGCTCATCTGTCAACTCTAACGCGGGCGGCGGAACATCGTAACTGCGGCGCCAAATCTTAACCTGGGCTTCGCCAAATTTCTCAGCCATTTCAGCCTTATTCAGACCCTGAAGGGAACCATAATGCCTCTCGTTTAGCTGCCATGCACGCACAACAGGCATCCATTCCAATCCCATTTCTTCTTGAATTATCCCCAAGGTCTTAATTGCGCGCCTGAGAACGGAAGTGAAAGCAATATCAAAGTCAAATCCGCCTTCTTTAAGCAATTTTCCACCACTCCGAGCTTCCGAAATTCCCTGCTCGGTCAAATCGACATCAGTCCAGCCTGTAAAACGATTTTCCAAATTCCATGTACTTTGGCCATGGCGAACAAGAATAAGTTTGTACTTTGGTTCCATCATCATCTCCATTAGGCAAGATAAACCGCCAGGTGCCTATGCGCCTGGCGGTTTATTATTTTACAACAGCTTAGCGAATGGCTTTCTCGGTTTCCGGATCAAAGACATGGAAGTTATCCATGTTCAAGGCGACTTGCACATCTTCACCAGCCTTGAAAGCAGTTCTTGGATCAACGCGCGCAACAAAATTGTTACCAGCGCTGACCAAATATAAGTAAATCTCATTACCCATCAATTCAATGACATCCACCTTGGCACTCATTTTTTCTGCATGAATGTTCGGGGGCATAAAATCAGGGTTTTTCACATCTTCTGGGCGAATTCCGAAAACAACTTTCTTGTCAACATATTCGAAATAAGGCTTGGATCGCTCTTCAGGAATAGCAACCGTAAAGCCACCGGTTTCGATAAACAATCTTCCACCCTCTTTTTTGACCTTACCAGGGAAAAAGTTCATGGCGGGTGAGCCAATAAAACCGGCAACAAACATATTAGAAGGTCGATCATACATGGTTTGCGGAGTATCCAACTGTTGCAGCATACCTTTGTTTGTAACTGCAATACGAGTTGCCATGGTCATAGCTTCAGTCTGATCGTGAGTAACATAAATGAACGTAGTCTGTAAACGCTGGTGAAGCTTGCTGATCTCTGCACGAGTCTGGACACGCAGCTTGGCATCCAGGTTCGAAAGCGGCTCATCGAAAAGAAATACCTTGGGATGGCGCACAATAGCACGACCAACAGCCACGCGTTGACGCTGACCACCGGAAAGTTGGCGGGGTTTGCGCTCGAGGAGTTCATTAATGCCCAGAATTTCAGCTGCTTCGCCGACACGTTTCTTGATCTCTTCTTTGGGTGTGCCGCGAAGCTTAAGGCTAAACGCCATGTTGTCAAATACAGTCAGATGGGGATAGAGCGCATAAGACTGGAACACCATGGCAATGTCGCGATCTTTGGGTGCGACATCATTTACAACACGGTCGCCAATAAGTATTCGACCGCTTGAAATTTCTTCCAGACCTGCAAGCAAACGCAAAGCAGTTGTCTTACCACAACCTGAAGGGCCGACGAATACAAGAAATTCCTTGTCAGCAATCTCCATATTGAGGTCATTAACCGCACGCACATTACCAAATTCCTTTGTTACATGTTCGTATGTTACACTGGCCATAACTTCCTCCATTTCAGTAAAATATAGTGATCTAATTATAGCGCATTTTTAAATTTTGATAACATTTTTTTAATTCAAAAATATTCAATATTGAATTACGAACACCAGACCTTTTTCAACATTTCCAATTTGCCGCCATTAAATCTCGTTTCACGTAGTAGAATCAAAATATGCCCAACGATGATGTCACTCCAGTCCGCCAACAATACCTTGATACCAAACGTCAATACCCAAATGCTATCTTATTTTTCCGTCTGGGTGATTTTTACGAGACTTTCGACGAGGATGCCGAAACAATATCCCGCGAACTTGATATCGTACTCACATCCAGACCAGTCGGAAATGGAATTCGCGTCCCGTTGGCTGGTATTCCATATCATGCTGTCGATAGCTATCTCGCACGTCTAATCGAAAAAGGCTACCACGTCGCCATCGCTGAACAAGTTGGCGATCAGCCCGCGAAGGGAATCTTTCCTCGCAAAGTGGTTCGCGTTGTTACCCCTGGAACATTGATCGATGCAAACCTATTGCCTGGCGACGCAAATAATTACCTCACAGCTGTTATCAGTGACACCGAAAAAGCTGCGGTTGCTTATGTTGATATTAGTACCGGCGAATTCGCCGTAACCGAGCTTGAATTGGCCGGTGGCGCCCAACTACGGGCAGAACTAACCCGCCTGCGCCCTGCTGAAATAATCCACCCAGACACCATTAGCCTCCCACCTGGAATACCGGGCAGAACCACTCCCTGGGCTGGTTGGCATTTCGAACCTGGGCGGTCTAGCGAAAGCCTGCTCAAACATTTCAATGCATCCACGTTGGATGGGTTCGGTTTAAAAAATTCCCCATTGGCTATCAGCGCTGCCGGGGCCATATTACAATATCTGAAAGAGACCGAACCAGCTTCTCTAAATTTGCTAACCAGTCTGCGGTATTACAGCTTGAATGAGTTTATGACTCTTGATGCCGCAACGCGACGAAATTTAGAATTAACCGAAACCCTACGCGGTGAGATAAAGGGGTCGCTGCTCGGCACGCTTGATTTTACTGTCACTCCAATGGGCAAGCGTCTCCTGCGCCAATGGGTAAGCCAGCCTCTGCTTGATTTACCAAAAATTCAGAACCGTCAAAACGGCGTCGAGTATTTCTTCACCACCGGGATGATCAGAGCAGAATTACGCAGCGCACTCAAACCACTTTCTGACCTGGAACGCTTAACCAATCGAGTTTTATCTGGGCACGCCCAACCGCGAGACCTGGTGGCATTAAGAGAAACCCTGCGGCGACTGCCTGCGATCCAAAACGTCTTACCAGATGGGCCAAGTCCCATCCAGGCCAGCACGAATTTGCTCTCTCCATGTTCTGATGAATTAATTTTATTGGATACTTCTATATCTGACGACCCGCCAGCCACACTACAAAACACAGGAATCATAAGAAACAGATACTCGGCTGAGCTAGACGGAGTAATCGAAGCTTCCGCCCATGCACGCGAATGGATTAATAATCTTGAGCGCATAGAACGAGAACGAACCGGTATTAAAACACTCAAAGTGGGATACAACAAAGTTTTTGGTTACTATCTGGAAATCTCAGCCGGTCAAACTTCCAACGCTCCATCTAATTACATCAGAAAACAGACTCTTGTAAATGCTGAGCGCTATATCACCCCTGAGATGAAAGAGTACGAAACCCTGGTTCTCAATGCAGAAGAACGCATTCGCGAAATTGAACAGCGGCTATTTAAGGAAATTTGTGCAACCCTGGCAAAATCATCTACGAAAATACTCAACACAGCCCGAACCCTGGCGGAGCTTGATTGCCTTTCCACCCTGGCTGAATCTGCTGCACTTGGCGGATATATCAGACCGGAAGTCGTCGAAGCAGATATTCTTGAAGTCAGAGATGGTAGGCACCCTGTTGTTGAAACCAGTCTAAAAGATGATCGCTTCGTACCAAACGATATTATCTTTGAAGCGGGTGAACGCGTCCGGGTCATTACCGGTCCGAATATGGCCGGCAAATCGACCTATCTACGACAAGTAGCGCTAATCGCTCTGCTGGCACAAATGGGAAGTTATGTGCCGGCAACGTCTGCAAAAATAGGATTAGTAGACCGGATTTTTACCCGCATTGGCGCACAAGATGAAATCCATTCTGGGCAATCCACTTTTATGGTCGAAATGATTGAAACTGCAAATATTCTACACCATGCCACACCACGGTCCTTGCTTATCCTGGATGAGATCGGACGTGGCACCAGTACATACGACGGCGTATCAATTGCCTGGGCCGTTGTTGAACATATTCATAATCATCCACACTTACGTGCAAAAACCTTATTTGCCACTCATTATCACGAACTAACCCAACTGGCTGACCTCTTGCCAGGTGTTAGAAATTACAATGTTGCCGTCACCGAATCTGATGCAAAGGTTATTTTTTTACACAAAATCATCCCTGGCGGAGCAGATCGCTCATACGGTATTCATGTCGCGCAATTAGCCGGCCTGCCACGCCCTGTCATTCAACGGGCAGGAGAAATTTTGGTTGAATTAGAAAAGACTTCTGGCCGAGCCGTCAAAATAAACCCCGTAGCTGCCCAACAAGTCGCACTATTCCCAGAAACAAACCCTATGCTGGATGAACTCAGAAAAGTTGATATCAACACACTCTCTCCAATCGAAGCCATTAATAAATTATTTGAATGGCAGAAAAACTTTTTGTAACCAGTCCCTTGTCCAAGAAAAAAATAAACCATTTCCTGAAGATCTTCAATCTCAGCAATATTATTATTAATTCCGGTCTCGAATGAGCGAAAATCAATGACACTAATATCCGGTAAGCCTGCGAAAAGCTTATCAGAGAACGAAATATCCCACCTGATTTTGCTTGGGATAATAATTTTTGGCTGCTGGTTGAGAATCATGCCTGCAAAATTGGCAGGTTTTCCTATAAACGATGGCGGTATGTTTATTACAATGATCCGGGATCTCCGCCATAATGGTTATTCATTGCCAATTTTTACCACCTATAATAATCAAAATATCCCTTTTAGCTATCCCCCACTACCCTTTTTTATTGCTGGTATGGCTGCAGATTTTTTGCATGCATCAGATCTTTCTGTATTACTTTGGCTACCCGCAATAATTAATATTTTACTAATCCCAGCATTCGCGCTTCTGGCAAATGCTATATTAAAATCAAGGTTGAAATCAGCAGTAGCCACCATATTTTTCGCACTTACCCCACTCTCCATGGACTGGTATCTAATGGGTGGTGGATTAACAAGGGGCATAGGACAGCTCTTTTTAATTCTAACCTCGTACTACACTTTCCAACTTTTCAATAACCGCACAACCAGATCACTCATCTTGACAATCATTTGTGGTGCTTTAGTTGTGTTAAGTCATCCAGAATCTGCACTACTCACACTTACAAGCGCCGCAATCATCTGGATTTTTTCGTCACGCAGCAAACGCACAATTTTTGATGTTTTTCTGGTCTGCGCCGGAGTAACGCTTATTTGCGGACCCTGGCTTTTTTATGTTTTACGACTACATGGGCTAACTCCATTTATCAATGCTATGCAGACAAACGGGAATTCTCTTTTTCTGTGGACTGCGCTGTTTTCTTTTGATTTTGCTCAAGAAACTGGACTGCAAATCCTCGGGTTCCTCGGCCTGATTGGTCTTTTTGTGAAACTCGGGCAAAACAAATATTTTCTGCCAGCCTGGCTAATCGTTCCATTTTTTATTAACCCTCGAAGTTCCTCACGCGCGGCAATCATCCCACTTGCAATTCTGGCTGCAATCAGTCTGCTGGACGTAATATTGCCAGCTATTCACGGAAAACCCGGGCAAAAGTTTCGTAGACGATATCTTGTTACAGGCTTATTTCTGGGTTACTTACTTAGTTATTTGTTATTTAATGCATTTACGCTGGATTTAAAACTGGCTAACAACCGGCTAAGCAACTCAGATCAAGATGCCATGGCGTGGATCCGCCAAAATACCCCTAATAATAGCAAGTTCATTATCATTACAGGTGAATCCCAGATGATGCGCGATCCAGTTCAAGAGTGGTTTCCAACCATCACTGAACGTCGAAGCCAAACCACCCTTCAAGGACTTGAATGGGTATGGGGTCCAAAATTCATCGATTCAATTTTGAGCTATCAAGGCTTAATAAACTGTATTTTACAAGATATCGCTTGCATAAAAAACCAAACAGCCAGGCTTGGAATATCCTATGATCATGTTTACATAAAAAAAGTTGCCGACGAAAATTGTCCGGAAACAGAAATCTGCCAACTCGAACAAGCACTAATCAAAGAATTACGCAATTCAACCGAGTTTAGACTTGCCTATGAAAACGAAACTACTGCAATATTTAAAAAATAATTCGCGCTTCCACCTTCATATTTGAAAGAAAAAAGATACTGCTCAAAATAATGGGCAGTATCTTTTTTTTCCATCATTCTTTTTCTACATTATTGCCGGAGCCTGCGCTTTTGATCGCAAGATCGCCCATACAAGGAGCCCAACCAGAGCCAGAGCAACTGCCCAAACGCCTATCAAAGTTCCGCCTGTAGCTCCCGAATACTTCACAATGATGGGAGCGATAATCACTGAAACTAGGTTCACCACCTTGATCATGGGATTTAATGCAGGACCAGCAGTATCCTTGAAAGGATCGCCGACCGTGTCACCTACTACAGATGCCATGTGACGTTCCGAGCCTTTACCAGTATTATTGGCCGGATCCTTGGGCTCATCTTCAATTAATTTTTTAGCATTGTCCCAGGCACCACCCGAGTTATTCAAAAATACTGCCAGAAGTTGTCCAGAAACAATGATACCCGCCAGGAAACCACCCAGGGCTTCCACCTGTAGTGTAAGACCCACAACAATCGGAGTGACTATTCCAAGTAGAGCCAGTCCAACGAGCTCCTTTTGTGCAGCTGTCGTTGAAATGGATACAGCCTTGGCATAATCGGGTTTTACCAGACCCGTGAGTACGCCCAACTTAAACTGACGCCTTGATTCTTGCACAATCAAAGCTGCCGCACGACTCACAGCCTGAATAGCGAACGAAGAAAACAACCATGGCAAGGCACCACCAATTAGCATACCAACAAAAACCTGGGGGATATCGACCCGTATACCTATGGCTTGGATCTGGCGCTCGACCGGTATGCCAAGCGTAGTTTGCGCACGGCTGACATCCACCATAAAAGACCCAAACAAAGATACGGCCGCTATTACTGCCGATCCGATTGCTACGCCCTTTGTAATTGCCTTGGTTGTATTTCCAACCGCATCCAGATCTGACATGATCTGTTGAGCAGCCTTCGTTTCTTTATCTTCCATACCAGACCAGGACATTTCGCCAATACCATTTGCATTATCGGCAATTGGTCCAAAAGAATCCATGGCAACATTATTACCTGTCAGCGTGAGCATGCCAATACCTGTCATCGCCACGCCATAGAGGATGAAAGATACACGCTGCCCGGCATCCAATCCAGGAATAGTCCCCATGATAAAGATGGAAGCAACGATAGTCAATGCTATTACAAGCACCGACCAAACTGATGATTCGAAACCAACAGAAATACCCTGCAAAATTAACGTAGCCGGACCAGTGTCCGCAGCCTTCTTAATGTCATTGACTGGCGCAGCATGAGTCCCCGTAAAATACTCAGTCAGACGGTCAATCATAATAGCCAATAGTACTCCGACGGCCACGCTCATCGGAGTACGCCACCAGCCGCCCCAGGCGGCCATTCCTTCGTTATTCATATAAAAGAAACCAGCGATAAAGAACAAGCCAGCAGAAATGGCTGCGGAAGAAAGGAAACCCTTAAAGATGGCGGCCATCGCATCTCCGCTCTTGCCAGGCTCACTTCGCACAACATAAGTGCCGATAATGGACGAAAGCACACCAATTCCACGAACAATCAATGGGAAGATAATCCACTCGATCCTATTGGTAAAGTGATAAAGCGCCAGGCCAAGAATCAACCCTGAAACGATGGTCACTTCATAAGACTCGAAAATATCAGCCGCCATACCAGCGCAATCACCAACGTTATCGCCAACCAGATCAGCGATAACTGCTGGGTTGCGCGGATCATCCTCTGGAATACCAGCCTCGACCTTTCCAACGAGGTCAGCGCCAACATCCGCCGCCTTGGTAAAAATTCCACCGCCAACCCGCATAAATAAGGCCAATAGCGTTCCACCAAAACCAAATCCAAGCAATGCATCTGGAGCTGCAATACCCAAAATAATAAAAATCACCGTCCCGCCCAGCAAACCAAGTCCATCGGTGAGCATTCCTGTGATAGTACCGGTGCGATAAGCGATACGCAGGGCATCTGAGAATGAACGTCTCGAAGCCGAGGCGACTCGCACGTTACCCTGGACTGCCATCCGCATACCAATTTGCCCAACTGTGAGAGAAAAACCAGCCCCCATCACAAAGGCAACAGCGCGGGCTATACCAATGATCAAGCGTACCTGACTCTGGTCCATTCCTTTGAATCGATCCATTGCCTCAGGACTGGGCGGAACAATGTAAACGGAAAAGAATAGTGCGATAGTTAGTATACCGATTAGAGGCAAAATCGATTTTAGCTGTTGAGCAAGGTACGCATCTGCACCATCCTTAATCGCCCCCCAAACTTCCTGCATTTTTGCCGTGCCCTTATCTTCCCGCATGATCTGAGAACGCAGAAGCCAGGCATATCCAAGACCGACGATCGCAATTCCAAAAACAGCCCAAATTGCGATCGTTTCAAAAGTTGTCAAGCCTTCAATTTGATACATTCGGTGCCCTCCCGCAAGAAATTTGTAAGAACCCGACACAATTTAGAAGTTCTTATGTAAAAATTGTACAATGGAAGGGAATTATGGTCAAGAAAAAGCACCACTATGTACAATAATCACATTAAATCCACAAGAAAAGATTAGCATTTTATTAGAAATTTAACTTGTGCTTGACTTTTTATTTGTATTTGTTGTATAGTGATAACCGGTTCATGATTGCCTTTCCAATCCTGGCACCGCAGCCTATGGGCCGCCGTGCCTTTTGTTTCGCCAATTTCCAAGATCAGGGTATCTGTATGATAAGAGTTAATAATTTATCCAAAAATTTTGGGGAACGCCGAGCCGTCGATGGCATAAGTTTTGAGGCCAGACAGGGAGAAATTTTGGGATTCCTCGGTCCAAATGGCGCCGGTAAAACTACAACAATGCGCATGCTCACTGGTTACATGCCACCGTCAAGCGGTTCTGCGAATATTGCCGGATTCGATATTGTCAATGAATCTATAGAGGTTCGTAAGCGGGTAGGCTACCTACCGGAAACAGTACCTCTTTACACAGATATGACACTATATGATTACCTGCAGTTTTTTGCCGATCTGCGTCATTTACCGAACGCTGATGATGCAATCGATGAAACACTTGAAATGGTTGGGCTTGCGGATCGGGCCAACGGCTATATAGGAAACCTGTCCAAAGGTATGAGGCAACGGATCGGTCTGGCGCAGGCCCTATTACATAAACCCGAGGTACTTATCCTGGATGAACCTACCATCGGGCTTGATCCTGCCCAAATTATCGAGGTTCGGAATCTCATCAGAGAGATTGGCAAAGAACGCACTGTTTTACTTTCCACCCACATCCTTTCTGAAGCACAGCAACTTTGCGACCGAATACTTATCATTAATAAGGGCAAAATAGTTGTCGAGGATACACCTGAGAATCTCCAATCGCGCCTGGCCGGAGCCGAGCGAGTTCATCTCCGCGTGCGGGGAGAAGCTGATGATCTGGCAAGCAAAATTCGGCAGATCAGCGGTATTCAGGATGTGTTGCAAATCCCGGGAGAAGGAACACTAGAATTTCAGTTTGCCCCAGGAAAAGACTTGCGCCCTGAAGTTGCCCGTTTGGCTATTAATTTAAATTACGACCTACTTGAAATGAATCCGATCAACTTGAGTCTCGAAGAAATCTTCCTCGAACTAACACGGAGTGAAGCACCAGCAACAGCGGAGTAATCTATGCGTAATATTTGGACAATTGCGAAACGGGAATTTAATAATTACTTTTCCAGCCCTGTGGCATATACAGTCGCCTTCTTAGTGTTGTCAATTATCGGTCTGATTTTCGTATTAAATATTTTAAGTTTTTCAAATAATCCATATGGGATCACCAGTGCTCCAGATGCGCGTATTGTCACCGGCCCCATGGCTTTTATGCTCATGCTGGCAATCCCTGCTTTGACAATGAGACTGGTTGCCGATGAGGTACGCATGGGTACAATGGAACTGCTAATGACTGCCCCAATCCGCGATTATGAACTTGTCATCGGCAAATGGCTGGGGGCTTTTCTTTTTATCCTTGTCCTGATTGGTATTTCACTGGTGTTTCCACTTATGTTGAACCAGATGGTAAAACCCGGAATTGACCAGATGCAATTGATTGCCGGTTACATCGGGGTCATTCTAGCGGCAGGTGCCTTGCTTGGGCTAGGTGTTGGTATTTCTGCATTATTCGAAAATCAAATTGCTGCCTTTTTCACCACGTTGGTATTATTTGTAGTTCTTTGGTGGCTGATTGGTGCACCAGCCAATATTCTGCCATCCGGCGGCGAAGTGTTCGCATACCTAGACATGAGCGCCCAGGTCTACAATAATTTCAATGAGGGCGTCATCAAGCTCTCAAGTGTAATTTACTTCTTAAGCCTCACTGGTCTGGGCTTATTTATTGGCTCCACAGCGGTTGAAGTTCGGAGGTGGCGCTAATGAAAACCGATCCGCGTCGTTTTGCACTCATGGGACTTGTTTTATCCGGGTTATCGGTTTTATCATTAATCACCGTGCTTGTTATTCGCGGTTTGATCAGCGCAGGGGTCTACCAACCAGCAAGCCCAGATTTATTCGATCGCGCAATTTGGGTCTGTCTGAGCGTTTTCATATTAGGGTTGGCATTAACTGCATTTATGGATCCCAGCCGGACACGTAAGTTCCTGGTAGGACGACAGGTGCAATATGGCAGCAATGCCTTCATTATGCTGGTCGCCTTCCTGGGAATTATATTTTTTATCAACCTTTTGGCCTTTCAGAACCCAAAAAGTTGGGATTTGACTGAAAGCCAAAAGAATACCCTTGCGCCAGAAACAATTGCAATGCTAAAAACCTTACCTCAACCTGTAACTGCCAAGGCATACTTTACGACTCGCGCCGAAACAGGCCAGGCGCGCAAGCTCCTCGAAAATTTCAAGCAATATGGTTCAGGTAAGTTTACTTACGAATTTATCGACCCTGAAACAAACCCGGTTGCTGCCCAACAAGATGGCGTAGACCGCGATGGAACAATCGTCCTGCTCATGGCAAATCAGAAGGAAATGGTTAGCTATGCAGACGAAGAAGGGTTGGATGTGGCAGTAGTCCGATTGATAAACCCTGAAAAACGTGTAGTTTATTTTATGACAGGTCATGGTGAAGCAGATACGGAAAAAGCTGGCGACACTTCCTATTCATTGGTTAGAACTGCACTGGTAAACAAAAATTACACAATCAAATCTCTGAACCTTGGAAGTAATGGCGCAGTTCCTTCAGACGCCAACGCCATTATCATCCCCGGGCCACAAACCCCACTACTAAGTGATGAAGTCAAAATATTACAGACCTACCTCAATCAAGGTGGCGCGTTGATCGTAATGGAGAAACCTCGTGCACTGACGAAATTCGGCGAAAACTTCGACCCAATGACCGACTTGTTGGTTTCCTGGGGCATTAACCAGCAAAACGATATCGTATATGACCCGAATGCGAATCCCCCACTGCTGGTTTATGCTGATCCCTTAAATTACGCCGAACATCCTATTACGAATAATTTACGTGGTGTCAATTCCAGGTTTTTCACAACCCAGTCACTTATATTATCTGACAACACACAAGAAATTACACTTACGCCACTCGCCAAAACCTATAGTGATGCTTGGGGAGAGACTGATTTCTCGACAATTCAGAGCAACCAGGTTTCCTACGATCAAACAAATGATGTACCTGGTCCGCTTGTTCTCGCCGCTGCGGCCGAAAATTCAACCAGCAAAGCGCGCTTGGTAGTTTTTGGTGATTCTGAATTCGCTTCGGATGCACTCTACAAACTTGGAAATGGCGATATTTTACTCAACTCGATTGACTGGGCAACTCAACAGGAACAATTGATCAGCCTGACTCCAAAAAATAACACTACACGCACATATAATCCTCCGGGTAGTATTGGCCTAATAGGTATAATCCTCATATCTCTTTGTGCGATTCCCCTATTAATTATTGCCGGCGGCTTTTCTACCTGGTATTCCAGACGCAAAAAAGGTTAATTAATATATGCGTCGTTCCACAGTAATCCTGATTCTTATTTTCGTAATTCTCGGCACATTTGCCTGGTATATGCAACAACCAGATAATGCTTTCCAAAATATACTATCTACCTCCAGCACGTCCATTCCATCGATGGAAACTGGAGCCCTCATTACACCAGACAAGGGCCCGATAAGCCTCTTATCCATACGAAATTCAGCAGGAAAAACGATCACAATTGCAAAAGAAAATGGACAATGGCTGGTGAAAGGTGATATCAGCGGTCCGGCCGACGAGAGTCTGGCAGAATCTGCAGTTGGTCAGCTATTAACTCTGCGGATTATTAAAAAACTCGAAACAATTCCAGACTCCATAGGCACGGGGTTGAATAACCCGCTTTTTTTCATTTCCTGCAAATTAGCAGATTCATCCATTTTTAGCATAAAGCTAGGAAAAGAAACCGTTACGGGCAGCGGTTATTATGTTGAGGCTCCAAACAATATGATCTACATTATTAGCAAAAGTGAAGTTGACTCATTGATCCTCAATTTTTCTGAACCACCCTTACTGAAATGAGCCGGCATACTACCAACAATCGTATTTCCAAAAACCATATTTTATAACTTTTCTGGAGCTTTTGGGTTAAAAACATACGAAAATCAAGGCAACTTCTATTAGCTATTGAATTAACTCCCAAAAGAGAGTATTCTGTTTTTGATATTAATGATGAATAGGATAAACGCATGGATGAACCTCTGTTGATTGTGGAAGAGGAAGAAGAATATTCCCCCATAGCCCGGCTGATTGAACTCGGACGGCAAAAGTCTTATGTTACTCTCGATGATATTCTACATTTTTTCCCAGAAGCGGAACAAGATGTTGAACAACTAGAGGAGGCTTTTGCTGCACTATTAAGTGCGGGTATTCCTTTCGTGGAAGACACTACTACCACTGAACCAAGTGAAGATGATCTGGCCTTACCAGAAGAAGCGGCTGAACCTGAGCCGGAGCTTGATATTGATGATTACCTGGCAAACATCGATACCGATGACACCATTGGCCTTTACCTTAAAGAAGTCAGTCGTGTTCCATTACTAACCGCAGAAGAAGAAGTTGAATTAGCGCAACGCATTGAGCGAGGCCGTATAGCTCGCGAAGAACTTGCCAAAGGCAATGCCAGCCCTCGCCGCAGGCAGGAACTTCGCCTACTGATTGAAGATGGATGGGCAGCTCGTGAACATCTAATCACAGCAAACTCGCGTCTCGTGATTTCTGTTGCTAAAAAATATATGGGTCGAGGTGTCCCCTTCTTGGATTTGATCCAAGAAGGCAACATTGGTCTAATCCGGGCTACAAAGAAATTCGATTACCGCCGTGGGCATAAATTTTCTACTTATGCTACTTGGTGGATCCGCCAGGCTGTCACCCGAGCGATCGCCGACCAGGGGCGCACAATTCGTGTTCCAGTACACATGGGCGATCAAATCAATAAGTTGTTACGCGTTCAACACCAACTTACCCAAAGACTGGGAAGGGAACCGTCCGTCGAAGAACTTGCGAATGCTCTCGAAGTACCGCCCAAAAAAGTCGAGAACATGATTCAGGTGGCACGCCGTCCGCTCTCGCTGGAAACTCCAACCGACGATGAAGAAGATTCTGTTCTAGGCGATTTTATTGAAGACGATGAGGCCGCTCCGCCAGATGATACAGCGACTTATAATCTATTAAAAGAACACTTGGCTGAGGTTTTGAACAGTCTGCCTCCACGTGAAGTTCGAATTCTTCAATTACGCTACGGGCTTTTAGATGGACAGGCATATACCCTCGAAGAAGTTGGCCGAAAAATGGGCGTCACCAGAGAACGAGTTCGCCAAATCGAGGCTCAGGCTCTTAGTCGGCTCAGACATCCATCAATTCGAAGGAAACTGCGCGATTATTTAGGTGAATAACCTTGAAATAACATATCAGGGCGAGAGTAACATCTCGCCCTGATATGTTTAATGGTAAATTATTGTATATGAAGTATTTTGGTATCCCTCGCCTGCAAGACATCCTATTCCTGGGTATTTTCTCCGCAGTCGTCCTGCTCGGACCAAGCTTATTAAATACAGATGGAGACCTTCCTCGGCATATTGCGATGGGTCGCTATATTATTCAAAGTGGTCAGATACCAATCACCGATGTCTTTTCCCACACAGCGTATGGAATAAATTTCGCTCCCCATGAATGGTTGTCCGGGGTGATTTTTTTCTTATTCTATACTTTTTTTGGCCTTAACGGGATCATCATTCTCTCAGCAACTATACTTGCTACAACCTTTACACTTATTTATACCAAAGGTATCAAACGCACAGGCATAAGGTTTTCGCTATTTTGGGTGACGGTTTTCGGTGCAATGATCTCATCCCTGCACTGGATAGCGCGCCCACACCTAATTACCATGCTTTTTCTGGCAATCTGGCTGGAATTGACCGAGCGCCTATCAAAAGGTGAAAAAATCAAGCTATGGTCGTTCCCTGTACTCATGGTGCTTTGGACTAATTTACATGGTGAGTTTGTTATAGGTTTGCTAGTACTTATAACCTATCTGGCTGGCTGGACCTGGGATTTTATCTTTCATAAAACAGAAAACCAGCATATTACAGGCTTTCGTCTTGGGGTGGCCTGCGGTCTCTCTGCAATTGCAAGCCTGGTAAATCCCGTGGGCGTACGGATTTGGACAACCGTATTAGGTTACATTAATAATAATTACCTAACTTCCCACACCAACGAATACAACCCACCTGATTTCCTACAGCCAAAATTTTTGGTTTTACTGGCCTTTTTAGCTCTTTCAATTTTCTTACTTGCAACAAAAAAAGACCGTATCACAACCAGTCATGCCTTTTTATTAACTGGCTTCACGATCATGAGTCTGGTATCCGCTCGGAATATCCACCTCTATGGAGTTGTAGCGCCCTTTGTACTCGCAACCACACTCATGGGCAGCGAAATTACCTATTTAACTCAAAGATTGGAATTACTATTCACGAAAGTGGAAGAACCGCTAAAGGGCAAATTCTGGCCGGTCGCCACCATCCTGATCTTCAGTCTATCCTTGGCACTCATGGCCTTACAGGGGCAAGAAAGAAATCGCTTTGACCCAGGCATTTTTCCTGTGAAAGCAGTCGAATGGCTAAAGGCAAATCCACAATCTGGAAACATGCTAAATTATTTTACCTGGGGAGGATATTTAATTTTAAATCTCTGGCCTGAAAAATTGGTTTTCATTGACGGACAAACAGATGTCTACGGCGAAAAAATCACGAGAGACTATGAACAGATCATCACGATGGCGCCAGGTTGGCAAGACGTTATTGATAAATACAACGTCAAGTGGGCACTCTTACCCGCTGAGTGGCGCCTTGGTGACGATTTGGTGCAGAACGGATGGCGGGAAGTTTATCAGGATGGCACGGCAGTGATCCTGATAA
The DNA here is from genome assembly GCA_026390035.1 of Chloroflexota bacterium. Classification (GTDB taxonomy): domain Bacteria; phylum Chloroflexota; class Anaerolineae; order Anaerolineales; family Villigracilaceae; genus UBA5195. The sequence continues at coordinate 71,379 of JAPLGT010000295.1, read as the reverse complement.
AATGATTTATTCAGGCCATTGTTTATATCAACGCATCAACCATTAATGCCAGGAAGAGAAACATCAAGTACATACTCGAGTAACGATACATTAACCAGGCTGTCTTGTTTCCCTCGGTTTTAAACACCCTCCAGGCAAAATACAATAGTATTCCTCCGAGAATCGCGGCAGATATTAGGTAAAAATTGCCGGTATATTTGAATATCGGTAACAACATGGTCACAGCCACCAGCTCTATTGTATAAATCAGCACTTGCTTGCGAGTTTCAGCCTCACCCCTGATTACAGGCAGCATTGGCACGCCAGCATGTTCATAATCCTTTCGGCGTACAATAGCCAGTGCCCAAAAATGGGGGGGCGTCCACATGAAAACGATTAGAAACAAGATAAGAGCAGGGATATCCAGCCGACCAGTGGCTGCAGCCCAGCCAACGAGCGGGGGAATAGCCCCAGCCCCACCACCGATGACGATATTTTGCACAGTCGCCTTTTTTAGCCAGACACTGTATAAAAAAACGTAATAGACAATTCCAGCCAACGAGAGAAAAGCAGCCAACAAATTAACAAAACCAGCCATTATATAAAAGCTGGCAATACATAATGCCAAACCAAAAGAGAGCCCTTCGGCGGGAGTCATCCTTCCAGCAGGTAATGGACGTTTGGCTGTCCGCTGCATGTTTTTATCAAGATCACGATCTATATATTGATTAATCGCACCTGACCCACCCGCCGCAAATGCTCCACCAGTCATCGTCCAAAATGCGATTGACAAAGAAGGCCAGGCTTTCCCACCTGCCACCATTCCGGCATAAGTCGTCACCAGTAATAGTAAGACAATGATGGGCTTGGTCAAAACGATGAAATCTTTTAAACGACGCCGAACATCCAAAGGAGGAAATTCAACAGTATCTTTTGCATAAAAGCCGGCTGCGATCACTAACCATCCAAGACCAATCCACAAAGTGACGGCAGTGATTGCATGCAATGCCTTTAAGTAAAATGGGAAACCCTGACTGACCTCGATTGCACCCACAAAAGCTTGCGCAAAAAATAAAACAGTATTTACAGTCGCGAGTGGTAATAATAAACGATGGTCACGTTGGGTGCGCCAGGCATGAAAGAGTAACGCCAGCAGGATCACCCCACTCAGACCGGCAGATATCCGATGAAACATCTGCGCCCAACCGGAAGCACTTTCAGGAGTGCAAACCGGCCAGACAGCGCACGCATAATTATTACCATCCATCGCTACCAGGCGGCCCCCCAGCATAAGCAAGAACACGGATAGAAGAGTAATCAATGCCAATTTTGCAAAAGAAGTCGAGAGTGAAAATTTCATATATTTTCCTCCAGCTCTACGCCTTGATTGCGTAAAACCAGTTGTTTACGAAGAAAAAACGGGTATCCGAAGAATAAAATTGAAGCAAATGTGAACCACTGCAGGGCATATCCAAAATGCGGCCCCTCACTAATTTCAATTTCAGGCTGGTAAGGGTAAGGTGGAGTTTTGACGCCAGGATCCGGATCTGGCTGAATAAATACCGGAATAAATTTATAAGGAACTTGCTGACCGATACGGACCAAATTGACAAGATTCCAAAAATCCAGACGTTTTTGTCCAGCAGATAATTCCGGATCAGGGTTCCCACCAATCTCAGGCTGGGTTTCGCCCAGCCTAATAATGCCATTAATCATAACCTTGCCAGCCTGATCGTACTTGTGCCAATCAGCCGGACGGGTATTACCATCCGAAGGAATCCAACCACGTTCAACCAAGACGGCCGAACCATCAGAAAGAATCATGGGAGTCAACAGCATATATCCTGGTTGGCTATCATGGTACTGGTTTCTGAGCACACTATTATTGTCAGGATCAAAATTTCCTGTGACTTGAATGGCCCGATACTCCATTTTGGTCAAGTCGTCTTCGGGAAAATTAGCCAAAATTAAAAGGGGACTCGCTTTGACTTCTATATAGTGATTATTAAAAGCCCGCCGAAGTGCAAGCCTGTCCAACTGCCAGATACCCAACCGAATACAAACAGAAGTTCCAGCCAGCACTAGCAAAGTAGCAATAATCCATTTTGGAGTAAGTAGCTGATGCCAGGAACTTTTCATTTTAAGATGCCTTCTGATTGATTTTCACAGGCCAGATAACCAGGCTGTACATCCCGAGCATCACCCCAAGAGGCAGACCTGCGATAAGAATTCCATATATCCGGGTGGCTGAAGTAACCGGTTCTTGGACATTCAGACCAAACACTTTGGACGACTGAAAGGAGCATTGATAAGCAAAATTATTCGCATCGTTCAAGGTCAATATGGCAGATGTCCCGGACGGAATGAACAATGGGCCCAGTCTATGGTCAACAACATCCAGATTTTTCAAAACCAATGTATCGCCCGCAACAAATACCATATTCGTTGGGATGGCTGGGTTGGGTTCTCCTTTTGCAATCCGGTCTGCTGTACCATCTGGAATTAAAAGTTCAATCCGCTGTGGACCACGGCCAGCATCACTTTTTAAATATATAAAAGTGAATTCATTGATCCCGATCCCAACAATCAGGCCCAATACAATCGAAATCAGGAAGCGCTGGATCATTAGACGAGCCATATTTTTCCTCAATCCATAAAAAAAGGGAGACCCTCAAGGCCGCCCCTTTTTAGAGTAATTACGCCAGCCTGCCGATCAAATAAAGCGCGGGGTAAAAGAAAATCCAAACAACATCAATGAAGTGCCAGTAAACCGTGGCTGCCTCCACCGCCCAATGATTTTCTGCGCTATAGAGCCCGCGCCGTCCATTGTTGAGCACGATGCCAAGAAAGATAACACCAGTCAGTACATGAAAAGCATGCATGCCGGTCATCATAAAAAATACAGCACTCGCAGCACTGTCACTCGCACTAAAGGGAGCGTCGCGCCATTCAACACCAAGTACACCAGCAAGAAAGCCAATCCCTAAGAACATCGTAATAGCTGTACTGATCAGAAAACCTTTTTGATTACCCTGAGCCATTTGTGTTTCTGCACGATTCATAAAGAAACTGGAAATCAATAAGACACCAGTCACAAGGAGTCCCAGGTATTGGTTAAGATCCGGGCGAATAAGTCCTAGCAAATTGAAACGCGTAACAAATAGACCCGCGAACAAAAATGCGTCAGAAAGAATAAACAACCAGAAGCCCATACGATTGGTGGATAATTTCCATGCATAACTATGCTGATCAGTTTCTGTATCCGCTTCAACCAGCTTATAAATATGCATATAGTAATAAAGCACAAGCCCAGCTTTGATAAATGCAGCTACCGCCAACAAAAGTAAAGACTGGTTCGTGATTGCGATAAAAAACTCGACAAACGTCAGGAACGCTAATACGATAAATATAACCAACCCTTGACGAAGAGAACCTGAATGATTTTGATGTGACACGTCTATTCCTCCGAAGATATTTTTACGTACACGGATCCGGGAAGACCGTAATCATATGGCTCACCGACAATTTCAATCTCATGGTCGTAATTGTGAGCAGGCATTGGGGAAGGGACCTGCCACTCTGGGGAGCGCGATTTCCAGATATTCCCAGTGGCAGCTTCGCCTGACTTTAGCGTAATATAAATGTTATAGAAGAAAACAAGAACCGCCAGGGCAATACCAAAAGCTGCTATCGTCATTGCCAGGTGCCAGGCATCAAAACCAAGGGCGGGATCATAATCCCCAATACGACGACGCATACCCAGAAGCCCTATACGCATCATAAACAGGGTTAGGATCAAGAATGAGGGCGTCATCAACCAGAAGTGCCACTTCCCAAGTTTCTCGTTCAAACGCTTGCCTGTGGCCTTTGGAAACCAGTAGTAAAGTGCAGCGAAAAATGGGTAGATATAACCGCCAAACATAGTATCGTGAAAATGACCAACAATAAAATAGGTGTCTGTCAGGTGCAGGTCTGTAGATACCGTCGCGTTTGGGGGGCCCGTCAGGCCACCTAAAAGAAAGACAACGATCCCCCCCAGGACAAACAGCATTGGCGCGGGGATATCACGCGGAAGCTTTCCTTGCCAAATTGTCGCAACCCAAGAAAAGAATTTAACTCCTGTTGGAATGGCGACCAATAACGTACTGTACATAAATGGGACTCGTAAATATTCGTTCATTCCAGATGAAAACATATGGTGGGCCCAAACTAAGAAACCAACCAACGCAATCCCAAGGGATGACATCGCCACCCATTTATATCCAAACAATGGTTTTCTCACAAAAACAGGCAGCAATTCACTAATCACTCCCAAACCGGGTAACACAAATACATAAACCACCGGGTGAGAGTAAAACCAAAACAAGTGCTGGAATAGGATTGGATTGCCACCCTTGGCAGTATCAAAGAATGGCATGCCCATCAAACGTTGAAATAACACAAGCTGAAAAGCCAGACCAATCATTTGCGTCGCGGTCAGGGAAATTATCGAGGTGGCAGTTGCTGCCCACACGAAGATCGGCATGCGGAACGCAATCATGCCACGAGCCCGCATCCGCAAGACCGTAACGATCAAATTTAGTGCACCCAAAATTGATGACCAACCCGCAACCCAGACGCCCACAAAAAACATAGACATGCCCAGTGGAGCGCGAACAGACAAAGGAGGGTAACCTGTCCAACCAGTGTCAAAACCACCCAATGCCAGGCTTGATAACAGCAAAACTGCTGCGGGAATGGAAACCCAGAAAGAAAAGGCATTCAAACGGGGAAAAGCCATATCTTGAGCGCCAATCATCATCGGGACCAGATAATTGATCACACCAGCCACACCCAACAATAACGACACAATCATAACCATGCCGTGCAAACTCATCAATGTGTTATATAACTGAAGTGTCAGAAACTCCAACCCTGATTTAGCCAATTCTGTTCGGAAGACCAGGGCAAATGAACCACCAACACTCAATAAGAATAGAGATGTAAAAGTATATTGGATTCCGATCACCTTGTGATCGAGCGACACACCAAAATATTTTTGCCAGCCATCTTGATCGGCATGATGGTCCGATGTTTTCTTTCCGAGAGCCCACTGAAACCAATCAGAAATGGCACCAACACCAGCCAAAAATGAAATAGCTCCAACCAGCGATCCGAAGACCCATGCAGACTCTGTGAAGCCGAAGGTATTTAGATCATAAATCTTCAATCCCAATAAAAATCGGATCAAAGTGACGAATAAAGCACCACCCACGGTTCCGGCAACCTGCCAGAGTAAGCCACGAACGACACCTGTGTACCCTACCAGGGCATATAAAAATGCCACAACCGCAACCAGGATTCCAAGCAACCATGAAGGCAAATCCAACAAGTAGCCTGCTTCGAATTTTCCCGTTGTTAAAGTATGCAATAGAATTCCAATCACTAATCCAACTGCAAAACCGACAACAAAAAACGTAAGTACTGCGCCAAGTCCTCGCGAGGAGCTTTTTTTCATTCAAGTACTCCTATTTCAATGTTTTAATGAATTCGGCCAGATCAGCAGCCTGACCATCCGTTAAGTATCCAAAACTAGGCATGGCATTGGCTGGAAAACCTTCGACAATTTTTGCGCCGGGCAGTTTGATCGATTCGACCAAATATGCATCATCCGCTAAAACGCTTGAACCATCAGCTAATTTGACCTGAGCTTCGTAGAGACCTTTCCAGGTGGGCCCGACACCTTTTGCGCCATCCAAAGAATGGCACGCTTTACAACCACTTTCCAAATAAAGTGTTTTTCCTCGGGCGGCATCCGGCTTTCCGGACGAGGCCAGCGCAGCAGCTTGAGCTGCGACGGTTTTCTCAGTCAACCAAATCCCATAATCCGCCTGGCTTACAACAATTACTGGCGCTTCCATATAGGCATGTGACCCACCGCATATCTCGGCGCACCGGACTTTGTATTCACCGATCCTGGTTGGTGTAATCCTGTAATCTTCGATTCTGCCAGGAACAACGTCCTGCTTCACGCGAAATTCGGGCACCCAAAAGGAATGCAACACATCCTGACTTTCCATCTTTAGAACAACTTGTTGATTTTCTGGCAGGTATAACTGGTTCGATGAGAATCCTTGTGGATACTCAAATCGCCAACCCCATTGAAATGCTACGACTTTAACTTCAATCGCCTGAGGATCAACGGCCCTGACTTGACGCAAGTTGTCTGCGCCGATAATTCCGAGGGCAATTACGATCACGAGCGGAATGGCAGTCCACGTAATTTCCAAAGGTGTATTACCTTCGATATGCTCTGCATCGCTCTCATCGCCTTCTTTTCTACGAAACACAAAAAGACTGTAAACGAGCGGAACCATGATCAAGGCGAAGAAAAAAGCAATCAGTTTGACCTCGAGATCAAACAACCAATCGATCGGCACCGATTGGGCACTAGCCTCGACCGGCATCAAACCGATTGAATTCAACCCTAAATAGGATATAACAGCCACAACCACTACCAACACAGCAATTATCAAGAAATGACGGGTATTCTTCATCAGCAAACTCCTTGAGAATAAAATTTTCTAGCCACTCCACGGATCATTTAACCAGTTTTCGGCCTGCGCAGAAGTGAGTGTGCGCCTACCGTAAACTACCACCTGACCAGATTCCTGCAGAGAAACAAGCATTACCTGCATCGGAGTTTTTCCAGTTACAAATCGATTTAGAAATTCGCCTCGATTTATATTTTTATCGTCATAATCTACTATGACCAGATCAGGCGCATAAGTCTCCAGCGCCGAAAGAGCTTCATCCATCGTCGTGGGCATGCCAATGATCGTAGCCTTACCGCCCCAGCGCTCTGTATACATTTTCCGTAAACCCTCGCGGAAAAGCGGATTGGCTGAAACAATCAGAACAAGTCTTGGTTGGGCAGATGAATCAATCATAATGAGGTTTCTCGCATATATTCAAAATATAACAAGGTAAATTTACCAAAATTTAGCCCTTTTGTCATCAACATGTCAGTGAACTTAGGGGGATTTCAAATTAAAAAGCGGGTGATTTCAAAATCACCCGCTTTTTAATAAATGAACTTGCCAGTATTTTTTATTATTACCAACTCTAAATTGGCTTCATCAAAGCAATTCCATCTGAGCTGCCCTCGCAACGGCTTCTGCGCGATTATTTACTTCCATTTTCTCAAGGATATGACGTATATGAGTTTTAACAGTATTTTCAGAAATGAATAGCACATTTGCTATTTGGGCGGTTGTTTGCCCACGCGCCAGGCATTTAAGGACTTCCACTTCGCGATCGCTTAGCAAACCACGGTTTCGATCTGTCTGTGACCTGCGAACGGCCTGTAGGACTTTTGAAGTAATTTCCGGTGAAAGAACCGAATTTCCAGAAAATACCTGCAATATCGTATTATGTAATGTATCTGGCTCAGTATTTTTTAATACATACCCATTGGCACCCGCAACAATAGCCCCAATCAAATCATCATCATTTTGCGAAATAGTCAACATTAATACTTTTTGATCCGGCCATGTTTTCCGTATAACGCCCAAGGTCTGAATACCATCCAATATGGGCATATTGATATCAAGGAGTACGATATCAGGTTTTGCACTTTCAATTATCGGAAGCGCATCTTGACCATTGGATGCCTCACCCACCACCCAAAAGTCTGTCATCTCGTCTAGCAAGCTAACCAACCCCCGCCGGAAAAGTGAGTGGTCATCCACAACCACTAGCCGTATTCGGCTCATATATCCTCCTTTACACTCACTGGTATTCGCAAAGAAACGCAAGTACCTTTGCCAGGCTGACTGATAATCTGAAAATCAGCCCCAATACTATCTGACCGTTCGCGCATCCCTCTCAAACCATACCGGGAGTTCATCTCAACATGCCCCCCGTCTGGATCAAAACCTTTTCCATTATCGCGAATTTCAATCACGTAACAATCGCCATCCTGAAATCCAAGAATATTTACCACACTGGCGGCCGCATGTTTACGAACATTGCTGAGAGCCTCTTGTACAATGCGGATTAGCTGAGCCTGGATATTGACAGGATATTCTAAGAAAAAATCTGCTACAGAAACATTTATCTTTTGGCTGGTGGACATTTCAAAATCGGAAGCCACTTGAGCGATCCAGTCGCGCAGATTGGTAGTTGGGACACGACGCAAGTTATCTATAGCCTGGCGTGCGTCAATATACGCATCAGATAGGGTACGATAATTAGCCTGAAGAGAGTTGCTAAGTTTTTCAGTCTCACCACGCGTAAAAAAATTTTGCATTTGAGTTGCCTGAATTTTCAAAAAAGCTAGCGTCTGAGCAAGCCCATCATGGATTTCGCGAGCTAAACGAGTTCGCTCTTCGACCACGGCCTGATATTCAACCTGCACAATTAATCTGGCATTTTGAATGAGTAACGCAGCTTGTCCCGCCAGAGTCTCAAGTAATGCTTGATGGCGCTGAGTGAATGCCTGGTTAGAATTGGAACCCAATACCAAAACTCCAACAGGATCTTCACCATGCCATACAAGCGGAACTGCCAAAAGCACTTTCCAACGTTCACTCTTATTAATTACGACATTTTCAAGCGATAGACTGTGTCCGGATGTCAGTACGCTATTCCAAATACCCTCAAGAAAAGACAATCCAGGGACTGAACTTTCCGGGTTTATATCATCCTTAGTCTTTGAAAAAAACTGAGGATGGGAATTGATTCTTCCCGGAACTCCTCCTGGCAGGTAGAGAATGGAAAAATCAACATCAAGTGCCCTTTGAACATTTTCCAAAAGGGTATTGAGCAAAATTGATAAATCGGATTTCGGCGAACTGATATTCTGAAGATAAAGTAATGCAGCAATTTCCTGGTCTCGGGTATGTAAGTTTTCCAGAGCCTGACCCGCTGCGGCTATGATTTCGATAATAATCTTTTCGGATTCTAAATTCCTTATTACACTATTATCACAGTAGAAATTAAGTACACCCACTTCACGACCAGCGCTATTCAATGGAAAACAGCGCACTTTTGCTGGGCTAACCGCACTGGTTGATAATAAAACACACTCCAAATCTCCATGAAGCAGCTTACAATTTTTACATACCTGTCGAGTTTCTGGCAAGGAAAGGCGCTGGGTCCAGGATTGAAGTTCCAATTCAGGAACTTTTCCATGTATCAAAGCTGGGAGCGACTGCCCCCACTCATCGTAAGGGACAAATGACGAGCCACTTACTCCCAATAGCTCTACACCAGCACCCAAAACGGTTTCCAGTATTTCTTTTTCAGTATGCACCTGGAGAAGCTTGCGAAGGGAATTTATTGTAACCAAAGTAAAAACCGAGGATTCGGCATCTCGCTGGTCTGGTTTGAAATTGTTTTTTGCTTCATTCTTGCGTTGAAGAAATAAACGTAACCAAAAATCCACCACTATCGTTCCCAGAGTAGCAAAAAAGCTGGCAGCCAAACCAGATACCCATGGAACCCATGCGCTAGTGGTAGAAAGATACGCCCAAAGCATGAAAAATAGCGCTCCAAATGTCGCCAAACGCGCCCAAAACGCATCTATTTTATTCATGAGAAGCTTGTTATTCCTTAATAGCTGCTAATACTTCCGCGCTGTGTCCTGAGGGCTTAACATCCTCAAATATTGTCTTAACCTTTCCATCAGGCGAGATTACAAACGTGGTGCGTAACGCCCCCATGTATTCACGACCCATAAATTTTTTCTTTCCCCAAACACCATATTCTTCGCAAACAAGATGATCTTCATCAGCTAACAAAGGGAAGGGCAGCTGAAATTTTTTCTTGAACTTAGCGTGCGATTTTGAAGAATCGGGACTGATACCAAGAATAATAACACCTGCATCTACATAAGCTGAATAATCGTCGCGGAAATTACACGCTTCGGTTGTGCACCCGGGGGTATCATCCTTAGGATAAAAATAAAGTACAACGCTTTGACCACGATAATCGGACAGGCGACGCGTACCACCAACATCATCAGTTAGGATGAAGTCTGGAGCGAAAATTCCAACTGAAATAGACATGATTCTGCTCTCCTGTGAATATTATAATTCCCTTTATAACACTAATTTTCCAAGTATCATCAAAGAACCGCAATTATAAAAAAGACCCTGCACTGGAAATGTGCAGAGTCGCATATAAAATTCATACCAACTACAAGAAACCGACCTTGCGTAATACATTTTCGAGCGCATCGACAGTCACTGGCTTTAACAAAAAGTCACTGGCTCCGGCCTCCATGGCAAGCTGTCGCGTCTGAGGTTGATCATCCGACGTACAAATAATTACCGGGACTTTGGCCAGGCGAGGTTCCCGACATACATAACTTAATATTTCATACCCACTGACACCGGGCATATTGATATCTAAAAAAATCATATTTGGTGTTTCGCCATTTAAGATTGTCATACCTGGCCCGGGCCCATACGCAGCTCGTGCCTGTATGCCCAAAACTGTCAAAACACGTACAATAGAATCCGCAGTCGCCCGATTATCATCTACCACCAAAGCGTGAAACATTCTAAACCTCCGCGATAAGTTTTCCCATAATAGTTGTATCATACCCGGGTAGCTTATTGATTGCATTTTTAAAATCTTGAGATTCCAACAATTTCAAAAGAGGACCCATAAGTTCGGTTTCCGCAATAACATTAGGGATAATCAAATCATAGCGCTCTTTATATAACGGTATAAAACCCAACTCAAGGGCCTGGGCAGCTGCGGGGATACCCATGCCGCAATCTGCGCGCCCTGATGCTACTGCCGCAGCAACTCCGAGATGGGTATATTCTTCATCATCATACCCTTTGATACGATCGGAGTCTATCCCCAATAAGTTAAGATGGAAATCAAGCAGCACTCGTGTGCCGGCGCCTCTCTGCCGATTGATAAACGCGACATCACCCGCGGCCAACTCAATAAGGCCTTTAATAGCCTTGGGATTCCCCTTCCTAACTATCAGCCCTTGCTCACGGTGGACAAAGCCCATCACTCTTACTCGGATTTCTGGCAAATATTCACGAATATAGCGCAAATTGTAGTCACCAGAATCCGGATCTAATAAATGGGATCCACTAAGATGGGCCTCGCCACGTCTCAATGCAACCAGCCCACCTTGTGACCCTACGTTCGCCGATACAAACCGACGGTCGTTCTGGGCTAGGAATTGGGCCATTAAATCCAGAATAACATCATGAGATCCAATGCAGAAAATGGTTTGCCCAATTTCCTCACGAGATCGTAATAAACGCACACTAACAGGTTCCCCCGCATCCACACCCTGAACTCCTCTTGGAAGTACCACTAACCCATCAGCTCTTACTAGCGAAGTGATAACACCGGCTCCGCGTGAAATCGGCGCAGCCAACATTTTATCGCCAACCATCCCGACCACAACCCGAATGTAATCATCATCACCGGGAGGTGAAACTGTCTTACGCGTCATGAATGCCGGCAAAACAGGCAGTTCCAACGGCCGCCTGCCCAACCAGCAAGCAATTAAGGGCTCAATAAAAATATCCACTGTCAAAGCAGCAGAAACTGGATAACCAGGAACACCAATAATTGGAATTTCTTTTACCGTATCAAATGACTCTGCCTGGCGATTAACCATACCTAAAATTACAGGATGGCCTGGCCGAACAGCCACACCATGAACCAGCAAGGTTCCTAATTTCTCAACAACCCGTGATGAAAAATCTTCACTACCCGCTGAAGATCCAGCGTTTAGAATTACAAGGTCACAACTCTGTGCTGCCAAAACCACACGATCACTGATTAAATCAAAATCATCAAACGTAATTGGAAAACGAACCGGTTCAGCTCCCATCGCCTTGATTTGCCCGGCGATCACCAGAGAATTGTATTCCAGAATATCGCCAGGGCGCAGTTCTGAACCGATAGGTACAAGCTCAGAACCTGTCGGAATGATCCCAATTCGCGGGCGCTTGGCCACAGTGATGGATACATGCCCGGATGCTGCAATCGCACCCAGATCATATGGTCCAAGGGTATGACCAGCAGGGAGAACTAGCTGGGTTGCGACGATGTCTTCTCCCAATGGGCGGACATGGCTCCATGGAACGATGGAACTGCGGATCCGGATAAAATCAGGATTACGGACATCTGAAGAAATATTACCCAGAGCATCAACCGACTCAACATTTTCAATCGGGATAATCGCATTCGCCCAATCTGGTAATGGCTCCCCGGTATCAACGTATTTTGCTTGTTCGCCAAGCGACAAAGAGATGGGCGCGGCAGGTAACGCACCGACCGTCATTTCTGCGCGAACAGCAAATCCATCCATGGCACTGGCGTGGTAATGCGGCGACGATTTCAACGCCCAAACTGGTTCAGCAAGCACTCGCTTCACGGCGTTTTCATCTAACGGGATGATTTCTTTGGATAAAACTCGCCACAAATCTGCTTTCCGCAAAGCTTGATTAAGCTCGGCGATGGCGTCTGACAGGGGAATATCATGCAAGTAAACTGACATTGGCTTTATTTTTGGCCTTTGATTAAAATTATTTTATCAACCAGAACTTAGGTCTGATCCAGAAATGACTTACACCATCAGAACCACATCCACAATTTCTCCAGCATTAATACCATTTGCATCAGGATGGATTTTGATCAACCCATCTGCTGCGGCCAGGGTAAAAATCAGGTTGGATTTACCAAATATTGGCTCTGCCAGCCAGCCAGTTGGAGAAGAAACCAGTTTGACTGGCTGCCAATCCTCACGCCCGGCCTGCGAAGGTAAATTAAGAGTAAGCCTTGCCCTGACTGAAGGCAGCGGAGGCTTTACGATCATTCCTAATAATTTTTCAATCAAAGGGATTAGGAACAAATATCCATTCACCAAAGCACTCACCGGATTACCCGGTAACCCGATGACGGCTTTCCCTTCGCAAACGCCAAGAATCGTTGGTTTCCCTGGCCGCGTGTTGATTCCGTGCACGAGTACACCAGGCTGCCCCAACGAGGCAATTACTTCCGCTGTCATATCGCGAGTGCTGGCGGAGGAACCTGCAGTAATTACGACCACATCGCATTCTCTTAGGGCTTTACCGGCCTTCGCCTTCAATAAATCAAATTTATCAGGAACAATCCCATAATAAATTGGTTTTGCTCCGGCTTGGGAAACTAACGCCCCAAGCGTGTATGAATTGATATCCCGAACCTGGCCTGGCTGTGTGTCCTGACTCGGGGGCACGACCTCATCGCCGCTGGATATCAAACCTACGGAAATTTTTTTAACCACACGCAATTCCTTAAATCCCAAAGCCATCAGCCCGCCAATTTCTGCGGGTCGAATTCGAACTCCTTTGGGAATCACTACCTGATCGGCAGTAACATCTTCACCAATTTGAATGACATTCTCACCTTGAGCTACCGCACGCTGAATTTCGACTTCGCCAGGTCTGACTGGTTGAGTAAATTCAAGCATGACAACGGCATCTGCACCGGGGGGTAACATCCCTCCCGTATGGATCAATGCACATTTCCCAGGTGAAAGCATTAATTGGGAAGCGGAGCCCATCGGGACCTCCCCCATCATGGCCAGATAACCAGGCAGCGTGTCGCTGGCACCATAAGTATCCCGAGCCCGAACGGCGTAGCCATCAACTGTTGACCTGGTGAAAGCAGGTAAGGGCTGCGCAGCCTTTACATTTTCAGCGGTAACCCGGCCTAGTAAATTAATTGTTTTAATGGTTTGGAATACGGGATCTCTGGCAGCAATTGAATTGAGCCATAATAAACGTGCGTTGTCTGGCGGTAAGAGTGTCAAAAATTCAGGCATAGTTTTCGCGGAAAGATTCCTATGGACTATCGTAACCAAAACGTTAACGTTATCAAGTAAGTTGTCAAACCAAAAATCGCAGTGGCAGCGGCTATAACGATGGGCCACATCGGTCTTGCGCCGCCACCCAAATTTCGCAGAGTAATAACCTGATATCCAGCAATCGGTAGTGTAACCAGAGCCGGCCACACCAAACCAAATGGTATCCCAAAAAATGGAATAAACGCAAAGAACAAATAAGCCACCACAATTAAAAGGTTGTGAATTGGAATTGCTCGCTCCCAAGTAAGACATATTAGCATACTTCGACGTTCGAACTTCAAATCCGCGGAATAGCTCCGAAAATTGGTGATCAGGAAATATGCCACCAGAAGCAACAATAAAGGAAAAGTATATATTGTCAAAATTCGGTGAAAGCTGCCATATTGGAACAAAAACGCCAGACTAGGTGAAAGGCTGGCTATCTGAATTGAAGCTGATAATTCAGCAAGACCTCGGTTTGCGAGCCGAAAAGGTGGAACTGCACTAGAAAGAGCCAGCACTATGAACAGAGCCACGATCAATGCCGCTTCCAAAAACATAAACCCGTCCCTGGCGAGTAAAAATACAAGGATGGAAATTGTAGTTAGAATACCTATGCTGACAAATAGTAATATTGAGCGAAGTACCTCGCGCTCTGTTTTCGTTTCGTTCAAACCGAATGGATCATTCGGATGGCGAAAAAATTCCAATAACAGGTTTGAGGCTACCAACATTAAGATAACAATACCGGCTCCAATCAATTGCGGCTCGGTCTTTATGGTCGCTCCAAGGTAATGAGCAAACCCAAGCCCAAGCCAATAAGTGAGCAAACCAAAAAGTGCCTGAACCGGCCGGGCAAGATTTATAACATTTCGAAATTGAAGCATGACACCTACTTTATAATAGATTCTCTATAATGTTTTGGCCTATCCAATTACCTTACGCAAATCCCGGTAGTGAATCTGGTTATGCCGGTAGACCATTTTGATCATTTCTGCGAGCGTAGTTTGCCCCAAGAACGGGTGCCGGCCCTGCTTTTCTAGGTCATCTTCACCAAAATTAGACACAAGCTCAATCATTTGCGAGCGCACATGTCTGAACTGTTCAAGCAATTCAATTGGCTCTAGCTCGCCTGTCTTTTTTTGTTGGCTGGCGTTGTAACGGTCAATATCAAAATCAGAAGAGGCGCCTGGGCCTCCATCTCTGATATTGCTAAAAATTTTAATAAATCCTTTTTCCGCAGTCAGATAATGCGCAAGTACACTCCGAATAGTCCAGATCTGGTCTTCGGTATAAACCTCCAACTTCCACTGATCAGGACTCAGTCCGGAAAAAAAGTTAAAAGTCTTATCACCTTCAACCCTCAAACGGTCGGCAAGAAATGCAGGAGATTCAGGCATGGTATCTTCCTTTTCAGAAATCATCTTTCTGACATAAATTGCTGGTCGAAACTAAATTAGAGAAAATCCACCATCCACTACAATGATCTGACCAATAATATACTCGTTTTTGATGAGGAATTCCAGAGCAGCACACAGTTCGTCAAGTGAAGCCGCTCGTTGAACAGGTAATCGTTTGACCAGCCGGTTCCACTCCTCAGGGCTACTTTCTTCACCGGGAAGCACCAACCCCGGCGCAATGCTATTAACGCGTACTCTTGGGGCAAATGACCGGGCCATTACCTTTGTTAATGAATCCAACCCAGCTTTGCTGATGGTATAAGTCGGATAACCTTTCCAGGTCTTCTGGGCTGCGATATCAGAAATATTAACAATCAAGCCGCCATGTGTCATCCGATGGTAAGCCAACTGAGCGCACAGGAATGGCGCCCTCAAATTCAAGTCAATCACCGAGTCAAATTCGTGGACACCCATTGTTTGAATATCTGCCCCAGGCATAATTGCGGCAGAATTCACCAAAACACTCAAAGGGCCAAGATTTAATTCAGGTTGATTAATCAGGGCATCGATATAGGCAAATAATGATCGGATATCCAATTCATCGCGCAGATCGGCTTTTACCTGAAAAACAGGTACGCCTAACTGACGAATCTCTCTTTCTGTTTCGGCGACTTTTTCTCCAGAGCTAAAATAATGAAGAACAATTCCATAACCCAAGCGCGCAAGACAGATTGCAAACGCCTTACCCAAACGATGCCCCCCACCAGTAACTAGTGCAAGTGGATAAGATGGTAATTTATTTTCCGGATTGATTATTAATGACATGGAATAATTGTAAAACCGAATACACAATTTGCGACAACAGATTTATCTTTTCAACTTCTGCGGCAGGAAAAATTTCTAATGCCAGAAGTACACGCCATACACATTTTTTTTATTAGCGTGTGATTAAAGAAAAACGCAAAGGGTGATTAATATTTTCGCCTTTGCGTTTTTCTGTCACTTTTCCAGTAATCTACTTACGAAAATAATTTGAAATGAAAAACCAGATATTTGCTGGGCGTTCCGCCAACCTGCGCATGAAGTACGGATACCAGTGGGTACCAAATGGAACATAAACCCGCACAGGATAACCTTCTTTCGCCAGGGTATCTTGTAGATCACGGCGGATCCCATAGAGCATTTGGAATTCAACGCCGGACTTGGGGAGACCAACTTTTTCAGCATAAATTTTCACAAAATCAATACGCTTTTCATCGTGTGACGCAATTGCCGGAATTGGTGGGATTCTTCCATCCAGGCTGAGTATAGTCTTGTGCAAGATGGATGCATCTATTAATATCGAAGCCAAAGAATCGTAATTTGCATTTACGTCTGCTTTATCTGGGAAAGCCACTTCTGGCGATTCCATGTAAGCTCCTTTGACCAACCGAAACGTTGTCCCGATTTCTATTAGTTTGCGCACATCTGTTTCGGCACGAAAAAGATAGGACTGAACTGCCATGCCAACAATCGCGGTGGTAAAACCCTGGTCTAACATTTCCAGATATATAGCGATAGTTTTATCTGTGTATGGAGTATCCTCTATATCTATGCGAATAAAATTCCCGTATTTCTTCGCCCTTTCCAAAATTCTTATCAGATTGGCGCGGCAAATCTCATCATCCATCCCCATGCCAATCTGAGTTAATTTAATGGAAACATTCGAACGCACACCAGCTTTCTGAACTTCATCAAGTACTACGATGATCCCATCCGCTGCGCGATTCGCTTCTTCGGCAGTCGTGGTATGCTCTCCCAATTGATCAAGCGTAACATTAATGCCCTTGTCATTCAGGGTACGAACAGCTCGAATCGCTTCGTCGATACTTGAACCAGCGACAAATCGTGATGCTGCCCGCCATGCAAAACCCCAACCCGTGACCAATTTTTGTGCCCATGCAGCCTTGGAGAGATAGATCAGAAAGGAACGAAACATATGCACCTCGTAAAAATTTATTCTTCACCAGAAACTCTGGATTGTGAAATATATCTCATTCTACATCCAAAGCGAACCTAAAATCAGAAAACATGTATATGTTATACTTTTAGTGACAATTTGAATCAAGTTATCACTGACACCACTATTGGGTGACAAATGAACCGTTTTGCTAAATATTCATGGGGCGTACTTGCTTGGAATGTGCTGGTAATCCTTTGGGGCGCGATTGTGCGAGCAACTGGATCGGGCGCTGGATGTGGTAACCATTGGCCATCATGCAATGGATTAATTATCCCAACTGTACAACGAATACAAACTGTAATCGAATTTACCCACCGCATGATGAGCGGGCTGGCATTGATTTCAGTCCTGATTCTGCTCATCTGGGGGCTGCGTAAATTTCCAAAGGGCAGTTATCAACGAATTGGCGTTGTTGGGTCGGCGGTTTTTATCTTGCTCGAAGCTCTGCTCGGAGCTGGATTGGTTCTGTTCAATCTAGTTGAACAGAATTCATCCGTGTTTAGGGCTATCGCAATTTCAAGCCACTTGCTAAATACATTTTTATTACTCGCCTTCCTTTCAATTAACGCATGGTGGGCATCCGGAGGCCAGCAGATAATTATTAAAAACCAGGGCTCAAAACTTGCATCCATCACAATTGGCCTTTTTGGCGTAATTATCGTAGGAATGAGTGGTGCGATTACAGCCCTGGGCGATACTTTGTTCCCATCAACTTCACTGGCTCAGACTTTTTCCGATCAATCTGCACCCGGAGCCCACTTCCTGGTCCAACTACGAATTTACCACCCACTCATCGCTATTTTTGTCGGCATCTATTCGCTATATCTAATTCAATCTTTATTCTTTAAATTCAAAACAAAAGTGGGTAAGCGTTTAAGCCTGCTGGTTGGGTTTTTAATTATCGTACAGTGGTCAGCCGGAATCAGTAACGTAATACTTCTGGCACCTGTCTGGATGCAAGTCGTCCATCTATTCCTTGCAGATACGGTCTGGATCTCCTTCATGTTACTTGCTGGTCACACTTTTTCACGGCCCCATTTGGAGACCTCGTGAGAATAGCCCGCGATACTTCCTTCATTTTACGTTGGGTCTCATTGTTTTTCATTGCAGCTGCCATCGTTCTTACAATGATTGCATTAACGACCTATTCTCGTGAACGAGGCAACTACCCACCTGGAATGACAATCGCAGGAGTACCCGTTGGCAGTCTGGACCCACAAGCAGCCTCACAGCGGCTCTTACAGGCCTTTAATTCACCAGTCGAAATCCAATATGCTGGCGCAATCATCCAAATCGATCCCGCTGTGGCAGGCTTCCAAATCGACACAGAATCCATGCTTGCAGCTGCCGATTTGCAACGAACGGGAAGTTCCTTTTGGGGAGGGTTCTGGGATTTTTTGTGGAATCGCCAGAGTATCACCAATGATGTACCTTTGATTTCAAGCTTTAGCGAAGATCGCTTACGCGCTTACCTGAAAGAAGAGATCGCTTCTCGATATGATCAACCGTCCATTCCGGCTGCCCCACAACCTGGACAAGTCAATTTTCTGCCAGGCATTTCCGGGCAGGAACTGGATATTGATCGGGCAATTGTCGTAATTGATGATGCGCTCAAATCCCCGACAGGCCGCACAATTGCCCTCACTTTTCAACGCACAAACCCCGGACGCCCTCCACTAAAAAATCTCGAAATCCTAATAAAACAAATTATCGATCTGACTCCTTTCGATGGAGTAGCGGGGGTTTATTTACAGGATTTACAAACCGGAGATGAAATGCATTTTGGCTACAACCAGAATATCGACATTCCAATCGACCCGGACATTGCATTCACAGCATCGAGCACGATCAAAATTCCAATCCTGGTTTCTGTTTATAAAAACCTGGGACCTGATCTCGATCAAACAACCCAGGACCTGATTCTTGAAATGATAACAAAATCGGAAAACCCTGCTTCCGACGCTTTAATGAGTAGAATCAACGGAAATCGCGGACCACTAGTGGTCTCCGATGATATGAAGGTTCTTGGCTTATCAAACACATTTCTGGCTGGATATTTTTTCGATGGTGCACCACTACTCGAGAGTTTTTCCACCCAGGCTAATCAGCGAAATGATGTCTCTACCAGCCCTGATGCCTATAACCAAACCACTCCTTCAGATATTGGCTCGCTGCTGGTAGATCTTTACCAATGTGCCCAGAATGGTGGCGGTGGGCTTGTTGCGGCTTTCGCTGGCAAAATCACCCAAGTCGATTGTCAGCAAATGATAGAGTATCTGAAGCGAGACCGCATTGGGGTACTGATCGAAGCTGGACTGCCAGAGGGCACCCAAATTGCCCACAAACACGGTTGGATCAGTGGCCCAAGTGGGATTATTCAGAATATCTCTGATGCCGCAATCGTTTATACACCGGGTGGAAATTATGTCTTAACAATTTATATTTATCACCCGATTCAAGCTGTTTGGGATCCTATATCTGGAATGATCGCCAAAATATCAGAAGCGGTCTACAATTACTACAATTTACCAAGATAAGTATGGCAAGAAACCTTTACCATCCCGATTCAAGGCTCCTTTCGTATCCATCTCCCTCCAAATTCGAACATAATATAAAAGCAAATCACTTTCCTGTTGTTCAACGGGTATAATTCTAATAATGAGCCTCGCCCTCCTGCTTTATCGCCTTCAAAAAATTGACAGTCGTCAGAAAATAGTCTCCTCACGCCTGGCATCCATTCAGGCTACAATTGAGAATAATGCTGATCTCCGTTCTGCCAGCCGGAGGCTGGAAAACGCAAAATCAGGGCTGCATCAAGCCGAAAAAACACTCAAAAACGCTGAATTCGAGTCATCCAACCAACGTATCAAACTCGAACAAGTAGAAGCTAGTCTCTACAGTGGACGCATCCAAAACCCAAAAGAGCTACAAGACCTTCAAAAAGAGATCGCAGCCTTCAAACGCAATCTTGGCTCACTCGAAGACCAGCAATTAGAATATATGATGGGGTTAGAAACTTGCCAGACAGAATACTCTGCATCTCAAAAAGGATTCGACCAAACGCAGGGAAAGGTTATCAGCGAAAACGCAGCCCTAACCACCGAGCTGGTAAGTCTGCAAAAAGAGTTGGATAATCTCAATGCCCAGCGCATGGCGGTTCTTCCAGCCATAGACTCATCATCTATAACTCTTTATGACGCTCTCCGCCAAAAACGATCCGGCCTGGCAGTCTCCTCTGTGATTGAAAATGCATGTAATACTTGCGGCTCATCGCTAACCCCTGGACTTGCCCAATCCGTACGAACATCGAACCAGTTAGTTCTCTGCCCAATGTGTGGCAGGATTTTATATTCAGACTGATTAGTTTAAACTTTGGACACGGTGTACTACCTATGAATTTCCGTTTCGACACTATATCCTTTTTTATAGGCATGGCAACCGCCACGTTGGTCTGGTGGTTAGTAACACTCTTACGTCCACTGCTGGAACAATGGCTAAAAAGTATTCAAAATATTCAAAGTAAACTCGCGAAAAACAACACTTCAGAAATAGAGATCAATTACCGCAATGCACTCCACCGGCAGGTCCAGGGCATGCACCTGGCAGGTTCACTTTTTGCCTTGGATGAAATTGTAGAAACACCACGCCTTTTAGCGCCTCCAATTGTATTTGAACCCCACTCACCTAATCAAAAACAAGATATCGTGGAAGAAACCCTTCCATATTTACCTTATTATCCAGAATTAGGTGCATTCTATAAAGCACCATCATTAACACTACCCCAGGCTCTCTCCGGCGGCGTGAACCTGGCTATCATCGGGCAGCCTGGTGCTGGAAAAACTACAGCATTAGCATACCTTGCATCACAAATTGCCATATCTGCTTCGGATGATCCGGCTTTGGGAAAATACATTCCATTTTATGTTCACGTTGCCGATCTAGGATTACCACTACACAATCCCCAAAAATCAGATGATTATCTCGCGCCAATCATCGATAAAATCTCCAAATTCATGCGCGTATTTGATGCAACAAGAATACCCAAATTTGTTGCAAATTCTTTCGCAAACGGACAAGCGCTACTACTTTTAGATGGCGTGGATGAGCTGGCTCAATCGTCCTTGCGAGACATAAATACATACTTACTCACATTAATGCAGAAGTTTCCAAACTGCCGCATCGTTATGACTGGCTCACCTGAATATTTGGACAGCATTCAATATCTTGGATTTACCGCTTTATCAATTTTGCCCTGGAGTGCGGAGCAACAAACGCATTTTCTGAATAATTGGTCTTCATTATGGCAGAAAAATATACCCACCGAAACATCGGTAAAGAACGGTCTCAGTTCGATCGACTCAACTCTCCTAAATCGATGGGTATCAACTGACAACTTCACTCTGACACCTTTGGAATACACACTTAAAATCTGGGGGGCTTACGCTGGAGACACAAGGTCTGCCCACCCGGCTGATAATATTGAAGCTCATATCCGCAGATTGACTCCATCCGGTATACCTGATGATGCGTTAACAATTCTGGGTGTTCAGACCAGCACAAACGGGATATCTCTATTTGATGGGCGACAGGCTGTTGAATGGACAAAATCATTTGAACCCATCGATTCCGCGGAAATATCGAGTGAAGAATCTGCTGATTTATCCAATAATTCGACTTTTATCAGCGAAGCAGATGCAAGCACAGCCGAAATAAAAAATGTGCGTAAACGGAAATCAGCCGAAACGCATCAGTTGGCAAAGCCCAGTATGATCTCCAGCCTGGTAAATTCCAAATTATTGACAGCACATAACGGCAACAAACTCCGGTTCGCGCACCCTGTTTTCATGGGTTTTCTGGCTGCGAAGGGATTTGGAACTATGCAGGTCGATTCTGGTGCCATCCTAAAACAACCAGCTTGGGCTGGCCAGACTATATGCTTGGACTACATGGCCGCATTCGGAGATGTTGCTGGGGTTGTGAAAGAATTGATGGTAAAGGAAGATCCAATTCTATTCCGGCCAAAGTTGAAAGCAGCTCGGCTCATTCGGAATTCCCGGCAATCCCGCGAATCTGCCTGGCTTGGTGATGTGATAGCCTCGCTCGTCCAGATTTTGCAAGATGAAGATAATCCAATTGGGCTTCGCGGAGAAGCGATGGCTGCCCTGGCTCTGTGTGGAGATAGTAATACAAATCAACTCTTCAGACAACTTCTACTTGCACCATCAAATGTGGTTCGCCAACTGGCTGCTCTCGGATCCGGGTTTTTGCGAGATGCGAAAACCGTTGACACTCTGGTTGATTTGACAACGAACACACAGGAAGCCACGCGTCGAGCTAGCTGCCTCGCACTTGTAGAAATCGGAACGGCCTCGGCTTTGGAGGCAGTTGCAATTAATCTTTTACGCGGAGACGAGCGCTTACGCATCTTTTCGGCTGAAGCTCTTGCAAACCATCCATCGGACGGACAAGATGCCTTACGAGAAGGCTTCGACAGCGATGACATCCTCGTTCGCCGTGCCATCATCTATGGTCTATCGCGTATCAATGAAACTTGGTCCACTCAATTACTTGAAAAAGCCCAGGTTCAGGATGAACAGTGGGCAGTCCGCAATATTGCCGTAGAATTTCTAAATGCGCGCCAAAAACCTGATCCAAGAATACCAACTAGATTAACCGCACCCCATGAAACTCCGTGGTTGATTGAATTGGCTGGGAAATACGGAATGGGAATCCCACCGGGTCAACCCGCCACAGATGTGATGCTACTTGCGCTTAAAGATTCGAACCGGGATTTCTTTCAACCTGCACTTAATTATCTACGTTCCGCGCCAACCGAAGGCGTACTCGCCGCCTTATACCCGCACCTTTATGGGATAGATCCTGAAGCCAAAGAGGCCGTTTTCCAAACTCTTTCTTATATGGCTTTTACAGGCACATTGCTCCCAAACCCCAGGCAATTTGGCCTCGGCTAAACATCGTATCAAATTAGAATAAAATATTACTGATGAACCTGGACCAAAATCATTGCTCGAGGACAATATGTTAATTATTAATGCTACAGTCATTACATGGGGTAAACCAAATCAGATTTTGCCAGAGTGGGGCGTATATATTAATGCTGGTAAAATCTCTGACCTTGGTCCGCAAGCTGAATTGATTGAACGCTACCCAGGCGAACCACAAATTGATGCGCAAAGCCAACTGGTAATGCCTGGCAACATCTGTGCACATACTCATTTCTACGGTACATTCTCACGGGGAATGGCAATCCCAGGGGCCTCACCCGCAAATTTCTCCCAGATTTTGGAAAAGTTATGGTGGCCGTTGGACAAATCTTTAACCGAGGATGACGTCCGCTATTCAGCACTCCTGTGCCAGGTTGATGCGATAAAACACGGGACGACCACACTTGTAGACCACCACGCATCCCCAAATTTCATCGATGGTTCACTGGATGTCATCGCAGAAACCGTTGAATTATCAGGGATTAGAGCAGCTTTATGCTATGAAGTCACGGATCGCGATGGGCTCGAAAAAGCCAGGGCAGGAATAGCCGAAAATGTCCGCTTTATTAGATCAGTCAAGAATCGCAACTCCAATCTGGCCGCTGTGTTCGGTTTGCATGCCCCCCTCACTCTTTCGAGTGAAACTCTCGACCAATGCCGGGCAGCGGTTGGCATAGATGTTGGGTTCCATACCCACGTTTCAGAAAGCAAAGACGATGGTCAATTTACCCAGAAAAAAGTCGGGACACGACCCCTTCAGTGGCTTAACAAACATGGGATTCTAGGACCGCACAGCATAGCAGCGCATTGCATTCATGTAGATAGCACCGAAATGGAAATTTTAGCAGAAACCCAAACATGGGTAACCCACCAGCCCCGCTCGAATATGAATAACGCTGTAGGTGTTTCTCCGGTTGAGCAGATGCTAAACAAAGGAATTAAAGTTTGCATCGGGAATGATGGTTTTTCAAACGCGATGTGGGAAGAGTGGAAGACAGCCTATCTGGTTCATAAACTTAACTCTGGAGACCCTCGTAGCATGGGAGGAGAAACTGTCACGAATATGGCAATTTATAATAACTCTGCCCTGGCCAAAGATTTATTCGCGATGGAAATCGGAATAATTAAAAATGGAGCTGCAGCTGATTTAATATTCGTAGATTATGATCCACCAACCCCACTAAGCAGCGGAAATCTACCCTGGCACATCTTGTTCGGGTTTCGCGACAGTATGGTAACAACCACAATCGTAAACGGGAAAGTCTTGATGAAAGACCGGATATTACTTACCCTGGATGAAAAAGAAATTACGGCCAAATCGCGCGAGCTCTCCGCAAAAACCTGGGAACGTTACAACGAAAAATTCTAACCGCTGTTCTATCCAAGAACATTACGGCTGGATTACCGGATATAGACAGTCATGCTTTATCCATTGTAAACAAATCCTGGTCCTCGCACCCTGAAGTGCAAGAATCGGAAATAATCAAAAATGAGGATTTTATGTCTGAAACAATTAGATCACTCGCTGTTCTTGGTGGAACTGGAAAAGAAGGCAAAGGACTGGCATATCGTTGGGCAAAAGCAGGATACAGCGTAACGATCGGGTCACGGGATATTGAAAAAGCCCAGGTTGCGGCAGCTGAATTAAATGAATTGCTTGGTAATAATTCTGTTAAAGGCTTGGACAATCTCTCAGCAGCGCAAAACGCCGGAATGGTTGTTCTAACAGTCCCTTACGCTGCGCACAGATCTACGCTGGAAACAGTCAAAGATGCTCTACAGGGAAAAATACTGGTTGATGTTACAGTTCCGCTGGTTCCTCCCAAGGTTACAAAGGTACAAATGCCCCCTGCTGGATCTGCCGCACAAGAATCTCGTGAAATACTCGGCGAAGGCGTAGAAGTTGTAGATGCATTCCAAAGTATTTCGTATGAACATCTCATGTTCGGCGATGAAGTTCCCTGCGATGTTCTCGTGACTGGCTCGTCCAAAGAAGCGCGCTTACAAGTAATTAAGCTTGTCGAGGCTGCAGGATTAACTGGCTGGGATGCCGGCCCAATTGAAAATTCTGTGGTCGTTGAAGGGCTGACCAGTTTGCTTATTTATATTAATAAACAATACGGATCCACCCATGCAGGCATCAAAATTACGGGAGTTCACAAAGCCTGAAATCAGACTTTGTCGAAAAAAAGAACCTGAATGCCTCTGACTATCACCCCTCTTCCAGGTCTACCAATGATTAAACCCGGCGATGACCTAGCCGAAATGGTATTGCTTGCATGTGCATCTTCAAATCTAGCGCTGGAAAACGGCGATATTTTCGTATTTGCACAAAAAATTATAAGCAAAGCCGAAAACCAGCTGGTGAACCTGGCTCTGATCGAGCCGTCTGCCGATGCACAAGAATTGGCTCTCAAAAGTGGAAAAGACCCACGCTTAGCCGAACTAATTATCCGAGAAAGCAATGAAATCCTGCGCACTCGGATTGGATCGGTCATCGTCGAACATAGACTGGGTTTTGTATGCGCCAATGCCGGAATTGATCATTCAAATGTTGCCGGCAATGGCACATCATCTGATGATTGGGTCCTGCTACTCCCTAAAAATCCCGATCAATCTGCTGCTGAAATTCGGAAGAAGCTTGAAGAAACCAGCGGAAAAACAATCGGTGTAATGATCATCGACTCACATGGCCGTGCCTGGCGGATTGGGACTGTAGGTGTGGCAATTGGGATTTCTGGTCTGCCCGGGCTAATTGACGAAAGAGGTTGGAAAGACCTGTTTGGTTACACTCTTCAGATTACCGTCGTGGGGATCGCAGACGAACTAGCTGCCGCGGCCTCGCTTGTGATGGGCCAAGCCGCTGAGGGCATCCCAGTTGTTCACATACGAGGTTTTCCATTTGAATTACGCGACGGTTCGATAAAAGAATTGTTACGGCCAAAAGATCAAGACATGTTCAGGTAATTTGGCCCGTTACAAATAGGTTCCAAATTGAATTTTATATGATTTTTTTTACTTTTGAATGCAAAAATAATCGGATACTTATCCTCGTACCAGACTGGAAATTGAGAATATCGTTCAGTTGGTTGATTGCTTTGACTTAAAAATAAAATACCTAAAACAGGAATATGGCATGCTAAACATTCCAGAAACTCACAAGAATCTATTATCAGATGAAAAAAAGGCTTTTGCACAATTAGCCACTCTTATGGCAGATGGCAGCCCGCAAGTCACGCCAATATGGTTTAATATTGAGGGTGATTGTATTTTGGTCAATTCTGCTTTGGGACGTATCAAAGATAAAAACATGCGCGCTCGGTCGAGCATTGCACTCGTCATTACAGATCCTGAAAATCCTTATCGCTATATCCAGATTCGCGGTAAAGTGATTGAAATTTCAATGGTTGGAGCAGAAGAACACATTGACATATTAAATTACAAGTATCGTGGCAACCCAATTTATCCAAGCCATAGCGCCACACAGCCACGTGTCATTTATAAAATCCTACCTGAAAAAGTCCAGGCAATGGGGTGATGGACCTTCATCACTTTTTACGCACTCGCCGTTCAATCCGCCGATTTAAACCCATTCCTGTTTCTCTCGATATATTGACTCGCATTCTTGAAACAGCCATGTACGCGCCGTCAGCACACAATCGACAACCCTGGCGTTTCACGGTGATCACAGATGAAATAAATAAAACTCATCTAAGCCTGCTAATGACGGCTGATTTTCATCGAGACCTTATTGCAGATGGTCTTGGCGAGCTTGAAATCGAAACTCGAATAAATCGGTCGAAAAATCGAATAATTAATGCCCCTGTTATTATTATTCTTTGTATGGATATGAGCGAAATGGATGTTTTTGCCGATCTTACTGGAAGCCACGCGCTGGCAGAACGTACCATGGCTATCCAATCTGTTGCATCTGCAGGCTTGCAGCTTCAACTCGCAGCACATGCCGAAGGGTTGGCTTCGGTTTGGACCTGCAGCCCCTTATTTGCACAAAGTTCAGTCAGGTTAGCATTGGATTTACCAGAGAACTGGGAACCACAAGCGATGTTTTTCCTGGGTTATTCTTCAGAACCGCCTAAAGAAAAAAGGTTAAAGACGCTCGAAGAAGTTGTAAAATTCCTGGTATAAACGGAGCGTTATGAACATAGTTGCTTTTGCTGGCGGAGTTGGTGGCGCAAAACTTGCTGACGGCCTCGCACAATGCTTGCCACCCGAAAACCTCACCATCATCGTCAACACCGGCGATGATTTTGAGCATTGGGGTCTTAGAATTTGTCCGGACCTTGATACCGTTTGTTACACGCTCGCCGGGCTTGCCAATCCAGAAACTGGCTGGGGAAGAACCGGGGAAAGTTGGGATGTTTTTACAAATGTATCCAATCTCGGCGGTTTAGATTGGTTCAGAATTGGCGATAAAGACCTTGCTACCCATCTGGAACGCACCCGACGATTAAAATCAGGCCAGCCCTTATCCCAGATTGTTCACGATTTTTGCCTGAAGTGGAATATCAAAACAACCATCCTCCCTATGTCAGACCAACCCGTTGCGACAATTGTCGCAACGATGGAGATGGGTGAACTTGCCTTTCAGGAATACTTCGTCCATCAACAGTGCAATCCAATCGTGAAGGGCTTTCGCTTCGCGGGTATCGATTCAGCAAAGCCTGCCCCAGGGGTATTGCATGCCATCCAAAATGCAGACACTGTAATTTTTTGTCCGAGCAACCCGTGGGTCAGCATAGATCCAATTCTGGCAATTCCCGGGATGCGAAACGCAATCGCACAAAAAAACGTAATTGCGGTTTCACCAATTATTGGCGGCCAATCCGTAAAGGGTCCCGCGGCAAAGATGTTCACAGAACTAGGAATTAAGCCATCCACTTTGGCAGTCGCAGAACATTATCAGGGTATTATCTCTGGATTTGTTTTGGATATTCAAGATAATTGCTGGGAAGAAGATATCCAGGCACTTGGACTTCATACTCTAACAGTAAACACCCTGATGAAAACAGGCTCTGAGCGTGTCCGGCTCGCGCAAGATGTGCTAAACTTCACAGAGAAAGAATGATCGCATGACCATTTGGGCAATTGTCCCCGTAAAACCGCTTCGGCTTGGTAAATCTCGTCTTTCAGGCGTACTTTCAGATAATGAACGTGCCGATCTGAATCGCACCTTCTTGGAACAAACCATCGATGTATTGCGAAACACTCCAGCAGTTTCGCAAATTCTGGTCGTCAGCCGGGATCCCTTAGCATTGGCAATTGCTCGGGAACTAGGAGCGCGTACGGTACTGGAAGATGGCAATCCGAATCTAAATAGCGCATTAACTCGTGCTACCATGCTTGCCCGAAATTACGCCACTCGCGGTGTTTTGGTACTACCTGCAGATTTACCCTTGTTAACGAAGGAAGATTTGTTGTTATTTTTTGAACATATTTACAAACCGCCCTGTGTGGTAATCACACCTGATAGACACGAAAATGGTACCAACGCACTGCTTATGGCTCCTGGCGGTTTGATCAAGTATGACTTCGGAAAAGGATCGTTTCATAGCCATTGTGAATTAGCCCGTAATGCAGGTGCGCGCCTTGAAATCGTTCGTAACCAGCATATTGAGCTTGATCTTGATACCCCGGATGACCTTACCTTACTCAAACGCCTTAACGAACAAAACAACATTTGAAGGAGAAAATATATGGCTCGTGTTGCACTTTATCTGCAAGATTCTCACGATTTGCGCGATGGATTGGATTATGTCAGATATGCTGAGGAGAAAGGCTTCGAAGCAGTCTGGCAGGCAGAATCACGGCTCGTACGCGATGCTATCGTGCCTATGGCGGCCTATGCTGCCGTCACAGAAAAACTTAAAGTTGGCTCAGGCGTCATTAACAACTGGACTCGCAATATCGGCCTCCTTGCAGCAACTTACCTGACCCTCGATGACCTGGCTCCCGGACGCATCATTTGTGGCATCGGTGCCTGGTGGGATCCGCTGGCAAAAA
The DNA here is from genome assembly GCA_026390035.1 of Chloroflexota bacterium. Classification (GTDB taxonomy): domain Bacteria; phylum Chloroflexota; class Anaerolineae; order Anaerolineales; family Villigracilaceae; genus UBA5195. The sequence continues at coordinate 42,120 of JAPLGT010000295.1, read as the reverse complement.
ATGTGGGCATTGATCGTAAAAAACCACTGACTGCGATGAAAGAAACCGTACTAACAATGCGCCGATTGCTAAATATGGAGCGAGTTACCTTTCATGGTGAATTTGTGCATGTTGATGGTATCGAACTCGATGTTGTGCACGGACGCCGAGAGCCGCGGAACGTTCCAATCATGATTGGCGCAACTGGCGACCAGATGATGGAAATGACCGGAGAAATTGCTGATGGCGCGGTGTTGAATTATTGCGTACCACCCGCATATAATGATCGCGCTCTCGAATTACTTCATAATGGCGCTAAAAAAGCTGGAAGGAATTTCGACGAAATCGACCGGCCTCAACTGATCGTCTGCTCAGTGGACCACGACCATGATGTCGCAATCGAAACAACCAAGATGCTCCTCTGCCAATATCTTGCCCAACAACCGCATATTGCAAAGGCCAGCGGAGTATCCCAGGAAGTTGTCAACGAAATCCAATCAATCCTTGGATGGCCTGCCACCAAGGAACAGATTAATAAAGCCAAACACCTCGTCCCGGATGAACTCGTAAATCGTATTACTGCATCGGGCACCCCTGAGGAAGCTCGGACGAAGGTTGAAGAATACAACAAACGCGGATGTACTTGTCCAATTCTTTACCCGGCGGGCGGGAATGTAAAACTGCTTATCGACACATTTGCGCAGGCATGACCCCCGGGCCTTATCGCTCACGCAATGAAGCAGAATTACCAGTGCCAGCAGGTTTGCTGTTGGCACTGGTTCTCTCTTTATTAACCAGCGGTTTTCTCTTTTCTATAAGCTCGCTATTCCCTATCCATAACACAGCTTTAGCACTCATCTTTTTATTACCGGTCGGTTTTAGTGCCAGCTTATGGGGTCTGCTTCCTGGTATAACCGCTGCCATGGTTTCTTTTCTCGCTTTCAATTTTTTCTTTATTCCAGATATTTACACATTTCAGGTCAAACAAACTGAAGACTTAATTGTGCTGGCAGCCTTCCTTGGGGTGGCCATCGTCATAAGTGAGCTAACCGGGCGAGTACGCCGAAACCTGGCAGCAGCATCAGCGCGCGAACAAGAAGCTATACGCTTGTACGAATTTAATACCTTACTTTCTGGGACAATGAATGAATACTCCGCCGCGCGCATCATCCTTGAAAAGATTGGTCAAACACTCCGCGCTAATCGAGTGGAAATACTAATTGAAACCTCCCCGGATCCGGTTTTGATGGCCAGAGGCGTTACTCTGGAAAAAATCTTCCATAAAAAACCATTCGTGCTGCCTTTACAATCTGTGCGAGAATTAATCGGTGAGGTCCGGATCTGGTGCGATCAGCCCATCCGGGATTCAGAAGAGCGGATATTGAGAATTTTTGCTAGTCAAATTGTATTAACTATTGAGCGCATGAGATTAGAGGGACAAGCCCGTAAATCCCGGGTACTGGAAGAAAGCGATCAACTAAAATCTTCTCTCTTATCATCTGTTTCGCACGAACTTCGATCTCCGTTAGCAGCCATTAAAGCATCGGTATCGAGCCTGCGCTCAGAAGAGATTGCATGGAATAGTGATGCCCGCATAGATTTATTAACAACGGTCGAAGAGGAAATTGATCACCTTAACGTTCTAGTCGGAAACCTATTAGACATGTCTCGAATTGAAGCAGGTGTACTCAAGCCACAAAAAAAACCGAATCTTCTACCAGAAATCATCGCTGCCGTACTGGGACGCATGCACACTCAAACCCAAAATTACATTATTAAAGCGGAAGTTTCAGAAGAACTACCCATGGTGAATGTTGATTATGTTCAGATGCAGCAAGTATTCACGAACCTATTAACCAATAGTCTGAAATATTCACCTCCTGGAACGAAGATCAACATCCTGGCATCAAATACGGATCCCAACTTTATTCTTATCGAATTAATCAATGAGAGCAAACCTGTTCCAGAAACAGATCTGGAGCGTATTTTTGATAAGTTTTATCGCATCAACCCAACCGAACGAATTACCGGAGCAGGACTGGGGCTTTCAATCTGCAAAGGAATTATCGAAGCACACGGGGGTAAAATTTGGGCAGAGAACGTTGCCCATGGATTGGCATTTAAATTCATAATACCGGTCAATTCACATGACTAATCCGATTCACATCCTTGTAATAGACGATGAATCTCAGATTTTGAGAGCCTTGAAAACAATCCTGACGGCCAAAGGCTTTCGGGTCAGTACAGCTGAGCGTGGAGAAACTGGTCTCGCAATAGCAGCAGCCGAACAACCAGATTTAATCATCCTGGATATGTCGCTGCCCGACATGGAGGGTATTCAAGTCTGTAAAGAAATCCGTGCCTGGGCACAAACACCTATTATCATCCTCTCTGTTCGTGATAGTGAAAAAGATAAAGTAGCTGCCCTGGATGCTGGCGCTGACGACTACCTGACCAAACCATTTGGGATCGAAGAATTTCTGGCGCGCATCCGCGTTGCCCTGCGCCATAAAAATCAAGCCACCGGTGGTACGATGCGATCGATCGTACATGCAGGGAAGATCGAGGTTGACCTGGTTGGCTTCTTAGTCAAACGCGAAAATACTGAAATACCACTGACCGCTACCGAATTCAAATTACTCGCATACCTGGCCAGCCATGCCGGTCGAGTTCTAACTCATCACATGATTTTGTCGAATGTCTGGGATCCGGCCGAGGCTGATAAAATTGAATACTTACGTGTCTACATGCGACAATTACGGAAAAAATTAGAGGATGACCCAGAACAACCAAAATTCCTTTTAACCGAGCCAGGGGTTGGTTACCGATTCAGCGCTGATGAATAAAAACGTTGGAATGGAGTCCAAATAATTTGGAATTGTTTCTCTCAACTGAAAAACTGATTATCGAACTGCTTCTGGTTGTAACCCTGGTTGCAATTGCTGTTCAACGCTTGAGGGTTCCTTATACGGTTGCGCTTGTATTGGTTGGGCTGGCCCTAACTACCCAACATTCCATTGTTGTGACATTAACCCCAGAACTTATCTTGACCCTTTTTGTTCCTCCGCTAGTTTTTGAAGCTGCGCTCCATATCAATTTTAAAGATTTACGCGAAAGACTTCCAGAGATCTTCGTGCTGGCTGTTCCTGGCATCATCATAACTACACTGATTGTGGGTGGATTACTGAGTCTACTGACCCCACTTTCGCTACCACTTGCCATGGTTTTCGGCGCATTAATTTCTGCCACCGACCCGGTTGCAGTTGTTGCGATGTTCCGCAGCATGGGGGTTTCAAAACGTCTGGCGGTGCTGGTCGAAAGCGAAAGTCTACTCAATGACGGTACTGCGATCGTTGTTTTCAATCTAGCCATTTTCGTCGCGTTAACAGGACATTTTTCGGTCACAAATAGCCTTATCGAATTTTTTCGTGTCGCGGTTGGTGGAACCGTTGTCGGATTATTGTCTGGATGGGTCATTACTCGTCTGATATCGCGAATAGATGACTACCTGATCGAAACGACCCTGACCACCCTGCTCGCGTTTGGGGCCTATCTTATTGCTGAGAGTTACCACTTTAGCGGGGTTTTAGCCGTGGTTGCCGCAGGCCTGGTCACCGGAAACCTGGGCCCGCAGGGCATGAGTCCCACTACCCGGATTGTGATCACGAATTTCTGGGAATACGTGGCCTTCTTGGCAAATTCACTCATCTTCTTAATGATTGGATTGAAGGTTAACCTCCCAGCCCTCACAGCTGCCTGGCAACCGGTTTTATGGGCAATTCTGGCTGTTCTCTCTTCAAGGGCAATTGTTGTCTATGGCCTGGGTAGTCTTATGGATCGTTTTTACAACCGCCTACCGTTATCGTGGTTGCATGTGATTAACTGGGGCGGATTACGTGGAGCCATAGCACTAGCCCTCGTTCTTAGTCTACCCAGCGAATTAGGACCGCAAAGGAATTTAATGGAACTTATGGCATTTGGCGTAGTTCTATTCACCATCCTCGTTCAAAGCACAACCATGAATCCGTTCTTGCGCCACCTGGGTCTGGTTACGCGCCCACCAGAACAAGTAGAGTTTGAAAAACGCCATGCACGTTTGGCATCCGCCCGCGCGGCGCTCAGCCATCTGGAACGCCGCCATGCAGAAGGTCTCCTGTCAAGTCACACCTGGGAAGTGCTAAAACATCAACTCACAGCAAAAATTGATGTTTTATCCAACGATGTCCGAGAAATGCTTAGAGCCACGCCCAGGATCGAAACCGAAGAACTGGCATCGGCACATCGCGAAGCCTTGCGTGCCCAACGCAGCGCCTTATTGGGATTACGCCACGATGGTATTATTTCTTATGATGTTTTTGATGAACTCAGCACTGAAATTGACGCGACACTAACGAAAGATAATCCTGGCTTTTCAGACCCATCAGCGTAAAAATAACATACTCAAATTTTTGAAGCCGCATCCATTTTTCAGGGAAGCGCAAATAAAGAGAGCTGAGGACGACGACCTCTGCTCTCTTTATTTGATTGGAGAAAAACCATCTCTTCCGTTGTTGAATGATTCTTCAGCGAAACAGCCTTCAGAACTTGCCTTGTTCCATGACAAATCAACAATTAGATTGCAAAAATCCTGTTCTTTTCGGGAAAATTTTTATATTTCTGCGCGCAGCAAAGGAAAGTCTACACCTTAATAATTTAATTTTTATTATTCTCTTATGTACCTGCCCTAATTTTTTATGCCTATTTTCAAGCAGGGGTCTAGAATTCCAAATTATGGGTGATACACTATGAAAAAAATTGGTACTTTAGTCAAGCGTTGGCTTTTTGGTATGCCAATCGCCGCGATAATCTTCGCATCCCTAATGCCACTGCAAGCTCGGACTCAGCAGGTTCTCGTGCTTTTCACCCTGATCTGGTTCAACGTCTTCCTTTTGTATGATGTTCTTGGCAAATAAATAAATCCCAAAAAATATATCCCCAATCCCAAAATTTTTATTATTTTTTTATATCATTGGTGGTTATTTTTGTATTCTTTTTATACTAAAGAAATAAAATAGTAGGTTGGAGAGCAAGCAAATTATGTTATTCGCAATCGGACTTTTGATCGTGTTCGTGGCACTGGCCTTTAAAATTTCACCAAAAGAAAAAGAAGAAGATGCGCACGTGCATGGCGCTGGGCAGATTGGGCTTCTTGCAGCAATTGCTCTCTTCGGGGTGGATTATTTCACATCCTATTTTTACGCCACTGGCGAAATGATGAGCGCGCTGCACCCGTATGGCTTGCAAGGTTACGCTTATATAGCCGTAGCCTTTATAGCTGTGGCCAATATAGTGTTTGGCGCGTTGTACATGTACTCATTGGGGATTTTTAACGAGGGTGGTGGTTCATATACTGCATCCATGCGTTATTTGACTCCTGCACTAAGCCTGGTCGTGGCGGTGGTCTTGATTCAAGACTATATTTTCACCATCGTGGTATCTTCACTCTCAGGTGTTGATCAATTATTATCCATCACTGATTCTTACGGTATCCATTGGTTTTGGCACTTTCTGATCGGCGCATCACTGGCGGCCATCACCTGGTACATGACCATTCGTGGACGCGGTGAATCGTCTCGCGTTGTATTCACTTTGTTAGGCGTATTTTTACTGATGACCGTCACAATGGCCATCGGCCTCTTCATTGCCAAATCCAATGGTGTCGCTGCAGCTCCTTACGAAGAAACCGTACAGGCAGCCAGCCTCTCGCAAGCTTTTTATCATATGCTAACAGCATCGATGAAAGGATTGGTCGCACTAAGCGGCCTGGAAGCAATGTCGAATGGCATCCAATTTGTGATTGAAGATGATGCCGAAATAGTTAAGTGGGGCAAAAAACGCTTCCCCAAACTGACCGGATTATGGAATTTCTACAGCGGAAAATCGGGAATTGGGCGTTTTGTCCAAACTTCATTCCTATTCTACGGTGGCTTTACCACTTTATTCCTGACCTATTTCGCAATTCATTTCAACGTATTTGACGGAACTCTTGGTCGCTCCCTGGTAGGCAACCTGGCATTTATCGGTTTTGCGCAACTAGGAACTGGCGGTAAATTACTATACTGGGTTTATCAAATATTAGCAGTCGCCCTGCTTGCAGCGGCATCAATGACAGCTTTTCAAGATTTACAAGCCACCGCCTGGCGCGATGTAGCCATCGGCGAGGTGCCCGAAATCGTTGTCTATAGAAATGAACAGGGAACTTTTACCCGTTCAGTAACTGCTGGCTTTATCATCGCTGTCATCATTCAGTTTTTGGTACGAGGAAAAACCAGCGCGGCAGTACCGTATTACGGCGTCGGCGTTTTTATGCCAATTATGGTGATGGGTTTTGCTATACGCAAACATATACTCAAGACCCTTTCCGGAAAAGCCCGTACTTGGGGCGCCTTTGGGGCTGGGTTGGCAGGTGTGCTTTCCGCGATAGTGTTCGTTGGTCAAATCGTCGGAAAATGGACAGAAGGCGGATGGGTGGTACTGATCACTTTCAGTATCTTGATCCTGATTGCAAATGGCCTGCTCCTCTCCCCTATTGGCCATCGTGACCCCAAAAGTATCCATCGCATCGTTCGAGAAAAAGCACGCGTCCAGGGTTCAATGGCATCGATTGTCGAATGGCAATCACTTAAAATGCAGGAATACCGTTATACGCTCTACAATCAGCTTGCCGATATAATGGTAATTTTCGGCGTACGCAAGTTACCCCGCTATGACAAGCCAATTACAGCCGGAGAATTTGAGGATGCTCTGCACGCTGATCATCCCGATGCACCATCATTTCTAGATGCGTATTTATCTAAACCAGATCCGCATATCGGTGGTGCTCCAAACGAAACAAACGAAACCGATCCACGCAATTTATAATTTCTCCGCACGATACCCCATTGACCCCTCCCGAAACCGTAAGGAGGGGTCGATTTGTGGTAATATTTATTAAGAAATATTTTTATAAGGATGGCCAAAATGAGTGAACCCCTTTCCCCTGCAAGCCGCCTACGTGAAGAGTTTAGCGAAAAGCAAATACTCTTCAATGCCCAACCTGCCATTATCCAACGGTTTTTGGAAGCACAAGCACGTCAGATTGCAGATGCACTGATCGAACACCGGCCTCAGGCTAAATTTATCCTGCCCGATCGAATCGTCGCGGAAATACCGCAAATTGACCAGCCAGCAACGATCAGTGTGCCATCCACATCTCGAGAACAGAATGTTGGTGGGCTTGGGAACCGATTAACACGTCAAGACGTCAGAGAAGCACTGCGTCATCGGCTAAATGAGCTCGAACAATCACCTGACCATGCCATCTCAACCAGCGCAAGTTTGCTGCGCTATTCCGCAGCCGTGCACATGGTCCACAATATGTTGCCATCCGGGCGGTCTGTCACGTATCGGCCCGATGAAGATGAAGACATTCCCACTATACCCACCGATGATCTCGAACCAGAATCGGCAATCACCCAGGCCAGCGACGCGATTGCCGAGGAAGGAAGTGCCGATGAGGGTCGCGGAAATTTGCAGGTTCCTTTTGTTCCAGCCGCGCGTCGTTTCTACCTGCCGCAATGGATATCTTTCGACAACGGCGGAAAACTATTGGTTGGATCTGTGAAAGAGGCCGAGGCAAACCTGGCATCCATGCAACGGTTTATCGACATACTCCACGCAGCCTCATCTATTGCACCCTATATAATCGCGGATCTGGAATATCAGAAAAAACGCTACGGCATGCTTGGGCAATTAATCAACCAGGGCCGCGCCCTGGCGCGTTATAAAACGCAGGATATTATTCATACAATACAGGAACGCGCAAAATTGGGGACATTAAACCGTGGACTGAGCCTCAGTCTGCCTTATTTTGATGACCAGGAATTGCGGCTAAACATTACCACTTTTGAAGTTATCCCGGCGGGACGCATTATGTTCATTCCCGCCTTCGTGGTTCGGGCCGCCCGCGAAGAAGCAGCCAAGCGTATCCAGGATACACGCTTCAATCCATCCACGCGAAAACACCTGATCGCAGGTTTGCAGATGCTAGAAGCGGCTTTTTTTCACGCCTGATTTTTCCGCGCAGAATGGAATGGGAAAAATAATTTCCGCTGCACCAAATAACACCGGCATATCCTGATTAGTCCAGAATAAATCAAACAACATCCGGTTGAATGATGTTTCCGCTGAAATAATCCATGATCAGAAGGTGCAAACCATGTTGTTTACCATATTACTATTAGCCTCCTTTTTCTACATCGCCTATCGGATCGCTCCGCGCGAAAAACAGGAAGATGCTCATATCCATGGTGCCGGGCAAGTTGGATTGCTGGCTGCCGTAGCTTTATTTGGCGTCGATTATTTCACCTCATATTTTTACGCCACGGGCGAGATGATGGGTGCCCTGCACCCTTATGGTCTCCAGCAATATGGTTTTGTAGCAGTTGCATTTATTGCCTTTGCCAATATCGTCTTCGGTGGTCTCTACATGTATTCATTGGGGGTTTTCAACGAGGGAGGTGGCTCTTTCACAGCTGCCATGCGTTATCTCGGACCGTCCCTGAGCCTGGTAGTAGCGGTCGTTTTGATCCAGGACTACATTTTTACGATCGTAGTATCAACGCTTTCGGGGGTTGATCAGCTTTTATCAATTACCGATTCGTATGGCATACCCTGGTATTGGCATTTTTTAATCGGCGCAGCGTTGGTGGTAATTACCTGGTATCTAACCATTCGAGGCCGAGGTGAATCCGCGCAAATCGTCTTCACAATGCTGGGTATATTCTTACTGATGACCATCACAATGGCAATTGGCCTGTTTATTGCAAAATTCAATGGTGTACCTGCCGTTCCATACTCAGCGCCTGTCGAAAATGTATCCTTAGCGACAGCTTTTTATCATTTGTTAACGGCTTCGATGAAAGGCCTGGTAGCTTTGAGTGGTCTCGAAGCGATGTCAAACGGCCTTCAGTTTGTAATCGATGCTGATCCTGGTTTCGTCAAATGGGGTAAAGAACGCCTTCCTCGCCTGAATCGCCTGTGGCATTTTTATAGTGGAAAATCTGGGATTGGGCGGGTTGTGCAAACATCTTTTCTTTTCTATGGTGGCATAACTACCCTGCTGCTAACTTATTTTGCCTTACACTTCAATGTATTTGATGGAACCCTGGGACGCTCGCTGGTCGGTAATCTCGCCTACATTGGGTTCAGTCAGATAGGTACAAGCGGAAACATTTTATACTGGGTTTATCAGATTCTGGCCGTTGCCTTACTCGCATCCGCATCGATGACAGCTTACCAAGATCTGCAAGCCATGGCTTGGAGAAATGTTGCCATCGGCGAAATTCCCGAAACAGTCGTATATCGAAACCCTAAAGGTACATTTACGCGCCCGGTAACCGCTGCGGCCATCGCAGCAATCGTAATTCAACTACTGGTTCGTGGAAAAACAGGCTTGGCAGTTCCTTATTACGGTGTGGGAGTTTTTATGCCAATCATGGCCATGGGACTTGCCATACGCGAACATATCAAACAGACCTCCACCGGGCCAGCACGCAGTTGGGGCATGGCTGGCGCATCCCTAGCCGCTGGACTGGCCGGGCTGGTTTTCGTCGGGCAGATAGTAGGTAAATGGTCCGAGGGTGGTTGGGTGGTACTGATTTCGCTTTCCTTGTTAATTTTGATGGCACACGCATTGCTAATTTCACCAATCGGTTATCGTAATCCACAAGACATCCATCGCATCATTCGCGAAAAGTCACGGATAAAAGGTCAAATGGGGAATATCGTTGAGTGGCAATCTTTACGTGTGCAAGAATATCGCTATCAATTACTCGTCGGTGTTACCCACTTTTGGGAATTTTTTGGTTTCCGCCGCCCGATGCGATTTGAACAGCCCGCCCAGGCGGGCAACTTTGAGAACGCCCTAAACCACAAAACAGACACATTCCTTGATCAATATCTTGATCTACAACCCAAATCTGAACCAAAACTAGGGGGTGTTCCAAAAGAGACTGCCCCCAACGATGACTTGGGAGAGTAAAAATTAAGCGGGAGACGAAACAAGTCTCCCGTTTATATTCAATTGTTATGGCTTCTGAACCAATTTATTGTTTACGCATTCAAGATGTATATAAGGCTCTGGAAACAGGGCCTGAAGGTCTATCCACTGCCGAAGCACTTGCGCGCAAATCACTTTACGGGGCAAACAGGCTTTCCGAACAACATGTTGAACCTCGCTGGATAAAGCTGGTTGGTTACTTAATGCACCCGCAAGCGGGTATCCTGGCACTTGCGGCCGTCCTGGCATTCATAGCTCATGATGCAGTGCTTGGCGTGGTCATCATTTCTCTAACCCTTGCAAATGCCGCCTTCTCCTTCTGGCGCCAATATCGTGCTGAGAAAGCCATTGAAAAGCTACAGGAAATATTACCTTCGTATGCGCATGTCCTTCGAAATGGTATCGATGAGCATGTCCCTGCCGTTGATACGGTCCCCGGCGACATCCTTATTCTCGAAGAAGGCGATAATATTCCAGCAGATGCACGTGTTGTTGAAGAATATGGGCTCAGAACCAACAATTCAACCCTTACGGGAGAATCCCTTCCAGCTCGCAAACTTGCAGACTCATCCTTTCAGCAAGGTATCAGCGAACTTGATCAACCCAACTTGATCTTTGCTGGTACATCGGTTGCTTCAGGCACAGGGCGAGCAGTTGTGTATGGCACAGGCATGTTGACTCAATTTGGTCGCATCGCCAATCTGACCCAATCCGTTCAGGAAGAACCCAGTCCATTCCAGATAGAACTACGCCAGGTTACCCGAGTAATCACGATGGTGGCGTTTGGGATTGGCGCTGTAGTCTTTGCGGTTGGCTACACGACTAACATTGGACTAAGTCTGGAACAACTATTTTTATTCACACTCGGTATTATCGTCGCTACCATCCCGGAAGGCCTACCCGCCACACTGACGCTTTCGTTGGCCGCGGCCGTTCATCGTCTCGCTTCAAAGGGCGTCCTGGCAAAAAGACTTGCCATTGTAGAAACGCTTGGCACGGTTTCAGTTATCTGCACAGACAAAAGCGGCACACTCACACAGAATCAGATGACGGTTAGGGAAATCTGGGTATCTCAACAAAAGCTAAAAGTGACCGGGGTTGGATACGATCCAACCGGAAGCTTCCTACCTGCTCCAGCCCATAAACCCTGGGAAGTCAGCCTACAGGCTTTGCTTCAAGCAGCATATTGCTGCAACAACGCACGCCTCAACCCACCAACCACAGAACACCCCACCTGGACCAGCCTGGGCGACCAGACAGAAGCAGCAATGAAAGTTGCTGCGCTTAAAGCAGGTGTGAACGAAAAAACACTTGTAATTCAGTACCCGCGCGTGCATGAAATTCCTTTCGATGCCAGGCGGAAACGCATGACCACCATCCATCGTGGAAAAAATGAAGAATTCGCTTTTGTAAAAGGCGCCCCTCGAGAGGTGCTTCAACTTTGCTCCAAAATTATGCTAAACAACCAGGTAGTTGACCTGGACAACCTTCTCCGAAATGAAGTCATGGCTGCTAATGACGAATATGCCCGGAATGCTTTGCGCGTGTTAGCCGTTGCCAGTCGGATTTTACCCTCCAAGTCGGGGCCATACACAACAGATGTTGTAGAAGGTGACCTGACTTTTCTTGGGTTAATTGCGATGATGGACCCGCCTCGCCCGGAAGTGGAAGCTGCTATCAAAGCCTGCCGCCTGGCAGGCATCCGCATAGTGATGATTACTGGAGATTATGGTCTGACAGCTGAATCGCTGGCGCGGCGCGTGGGCATGCTCACAACAATGAACCCGCGCATCATCACCGGGGCCGAACTCGACGATATGAGTGATACCGAACTGCAGAAAGCCCTGGAAAAGGAAGTTCTCCTCGCCAGGATGGCTCCGGAACATAAAATGCGCCTGGTCTCAGCCTTCCAAGCTCGAGGCGACGTTGTGGCAGTAACGGGCGACGGAGTCAACGACGCCCCCGCATTGCGTAAAGCAGACGTTGGGGTTGCCATGGGATTGGTCGGAACAGATGTCGCCAAGGAGGCGGCTGACATCATCCTGACAGATGATAATTTCGGCGCAATCGTAGCAGCCATCGAAGAAGGTCGTGCCATTTATGATAATATTCGGAAATTTATTACATACATCTTTTCCAGTAATATCCCAGAAATTATGCCTTTTGTGGTCACAGCCAGCTTCACCCAGATTCCTTTAGCACTAAAAGTCCGTCAGATCATCGCCATTGATCTCGGTACCGATCTTCTACCTGCGCTTGCACTGGGTATGGAAAAGCCCGAACCAGATGTGATGCTTCATCCTCCGCGTCCCCGCGGAACACCTCTGATCGATAACGGCTTGCTGGTTCGCTCATTTCTCTGGCTTGGCATGATCGAGGCTGCACTTTGTTACATCGGATTTTTCTCAGTTTACCTTTTTTCAGGCAACTGGGGCTTATTAAATCTACCCTTGCCTGCCTTACCATTCCCATCTTTTCTGGGATTGAACCTTACCCAACCTGAAGTACAGAAGATGGCTGTCACAGTCTTTCATGCAGGTGTAGTACTGGCCCAGGTTGGAAATGCTTTCGCCTGTCGCTCTGAAAAATCGCGCAACACACGCCTGGGATGGTTTGGAAACCGTTATCTCCTCTTTGGCGTCGTTGTCGAATTGATTGGTATTTGGTCAATCATCAATTATCAATTTTTGGCAAAAAACTTTGAACATTTATTCATACCCTATCGCTACTGGCTTGGATTAATTACCTTCCCAATAATCCTTTACAGCCTGGAATGGATCCGAAAACAATTCGTACGAAGAATGGAAGCTCGCTCCCACCAGACATCATAATATTTATAAGGAGGTCAGTACGATGAAAGTAATCGTTATGGGTTGTGGACGTGTTGGTTCTCAGGTCAGCATATTGTTGACCGATCGTGGTCATGACGTAACCGTAATTGATCATCGAGACATGGATGCGGCCACCCGGCTGGGTCCAAGGTTCAAAGGACGGATTATTAATGGCCTGGGGTTTGATGAAAGTGTATTAATTTCAGCCGGTATAACCGCTGCTGACGCCTTCATCGCTGCCAGCTCGTCTGATAATGCCAACATTGTCGGAGCAAGAATAGCCAAAAATATCTTCAAAGTTCCTCGGGTTGTTGCTCGTCTTTTTGATCCCCGCCGGGCTGAAATTTACCAACGCCTTGGATTAAAAACCATTTCAACAACCACCATGGGAGCTGAGCGCATTTACGAGTCAGTCACCCATTCAGACCTCGATATGGTTCAAAACTTCGGGCATGGAGAGGTTTCAATCGTTGCAACAGAAATTAATTACAGCCTGGAGGGACGAACAGTTCGCGACTTAAATGTTCCAGGTGAATTCAGTGTGATAACAATCACTCGTAACCAGAAAGCTTTTCTACCAACCGCCGGTACTGAATTTCGCGCAGGCGACCTGATCTATCTTGCAGTGCAATCATCTGCATTAGCTCGCCTTCAAACCATGTTGGGATTGTAAGGAGGTTTACCATGTATGTAATTATTGTTGGCGGTGGTAATACAGGATCGCACCTGGCAAAAATTTTGCTGGAGGCAAAGCATACAGTTAAAGTGATTGATGAACGACCAGCTCTTCTTGAAAAACTCAGCGCTGAGCTGCCAGCAGAGACCATTATTCAAGGAGATGGTAGTTCGCCTTCAGTTCTCGAGCAAGCTGGCATCGATAAAGCGCTTGTCCTGGCAGCTGTTACAGGCAGCGATGAGACCAATCTGGTGATTACGTCACTGGCGCGTTTTGAGTTCAACGTCCCCCGCATTATTGCAAGAGTCAACAATCCTAAAAACGCCTGGTTATTTACAAAAGAAATGGGTGTTGACGTTGCTCTCAACCAGGCAGATATCCTGGCCCATCTCGTAGCGGAGGAAATGTCACTGGGCGATATGATGACCTTGCTTAAATTAAAACGAGGTGAATACTCATTGGTGGAAGAAAAGGTCTTTCCGACTGCGCAGGCTTGCGGAAAGGCTCTTAAAGAAATTAACTTTCCAGAAGAATGTAACATAGTCGCCATTATCCGTAACCATAATTTGATCTTACCGCATGGTGGTACGGTTCTGGAAGCCAGTGATGAAATTCTGGCGCTTGTGCACGCCAACCGGCTTTCAGATTTTGCCAACTTGCTGGCGCCCCCGCGACCCATTGCAAGGTTATAAATTCAAAACAAGATGAACAGTCAATCAAAGACACCTGTGTCTTTTGAAGCTGTTGAAAAAGTTGTCGCCAAACATTTGGGAACTTCACAAAAAATTACAACATTTGAAGAACTCAAAGATGGTGCTTTTAATGCTGCATATTACTTAAAATTGGAAGATGGATTTCAGTGTGTGCTTAAAGTTGCGCCAAAACCTGAAAACCCCATTTTGCGCTATGAAAAAGACATCATGTTGGCCGAGGTGGATACAATGCGCCTCATAAAAATCCATACAGAAATGCCTGTACCAGGAATTATATTTTTTGACAACAGCCATTCGATCCTACCCAGTTCCTATTTCGGAATGGATTTTATCGATGGAACTCCTTTAAATAAGCTTCGCGAAAAACTCACCCAGGCCGAACAATCCAAAATAGATCAGTCCTGTGGGCGCTATCTTCACCAGATGAACAGTATTACGGGTAAACAATTTGGGCCATTTGCTCACCCTGAAGAGGCCGGTGCCAACTGGAGCGCAGTATTTGGGAAAATGCTGGATAACGTTATGCAGGATAGCCTGGATGCCGGGGTGAATTTACCAATTTCTCGCTCGACAATAAATCAAATAATCCTTCAGCATACAAGCACCTTGGACGAGGTCAAAGTACCATCCCTTATCCATTGGGACCTATGGGACGGCAATATCTTCATCAATCCAGAATCCAACACGATCAACGGAATCATTGATTTTGAACGCGCTTTGTGGGCCGACCCATTGATGGAAGTCAACTTTGAGACAGCGCGAAATAACATAGCCTTTCTCAAAGGCTACGGATTTGATTTACCCTTCACCCCATCTCAACAAGTCCGTCGCACTCTTTACAATTTGTATCTTTTTCTAATTATGATCATTGAGTGCTCCTATCGCGGCTATTCTACGGATGACCAGGAAATCTGGGCCAGGAAAAAACTAGCCGAAGAAATGATCAAATTAGGTTACTAAAAACTCCCCCTGACAAAAAACCTGTATAACGTTGACGCCTCACCGGATAACGATATAATTAGCCGTGAGAGCGCTCCCATTCTTGATTTCTCATCTCAGAGAAGTTATTCATCCTTAAATGGGCATCTCCTAATTATGACTTTGACCCTCGAAGATATTGCTCGCCTCAGCGGTGTTTCTCGTTCGACTGTTTCCCGTGTAATTAATGGGGATCAGAAAGTCCGTGAAGAAACCCGGCTTCAAGTCTTGGAAGTTATTCAAGAACATAATTACCAGCCAAATATCGCGGCCCGGCGCCTGGCAGCTGGGCGAACCAATGTAATTGGATTGGTTATCCCAACTGGTGTTGGCAATATTTTCAACGACCCGTATTTTTCCAGGTTAATCCAGGGTGTATCGGCGGAATGTAATGCCAGAGAATTTTCAGTTATGCTCTGGCTTGCTGAACCGGAATACGAACGCAGAACAATCCGACAGATCATCAATAATGGCATTGTGGATGGCGTGGTAGTTTCATCCACTCAGATCGATGACCCCATCGTCAATTCGCTATACGAAAGCGGTATCCCTTTTGTATTAATCGGCCACCACCCGACCCTCAACATTACTTCAGTCGATATCGACAATATACAAGCCGCACGAAACGCGTGTACACATCTTTTCACCTGTCTGCCAGCACGTTTACGCCCAGCAACCATCACGGGTCCTCAAAATACAATGGCTGGGCGGGACCGACTTACGGGATTTCTACAAGCTATTGCAGAAAATAATCTGCAGAATAATCCTGACCTGATCACTGAAGGTGATTTCAGCGAATCGGGTGGGTATCTTGCCATGCAAATATTGCTACCAGCCAGACCAGATGCCGTTTTTGTAGCCAGCGATTCCATGGCGGCAGGCGCATTTCGAGCCATTCGAGAGGCCGGTTTAAACATTCCAAAAGATATCTCAGTAGTCGGATTTGACGATGTCGCAGTGGCAGCCCAACTCGACCCGCCGCTTACCACTATTCGCCAGCCAATCCATCGCATGGGAACCCAGGCAGTGGAAATGCTGATCCAGATCGTTCAACAGACTGAAAAACAACCCCGCCAAATCATCCTGCCATCAGAGCTGATCATCCGCGCCTCAAGCGGATACAACCATTGAATGTCTAAAATATTACAATTTACCCCAAGAGGAATTAGATATGACTGATATTGAAAATTTAATCACCCAGATGACCCTCGATGAAAAAATTTCGATGCTTGCCGGAGCTGATCTTTGGCATTCAATACCAGTAAAGCGACTTGGAATTCCAGCCTTCAAAGTAACAGATGGACCAAACGGTGGTCGTGGAGCGATGGGGGGGATGGGACCAAGCTCAGTCTGCACCCCTGTTGGCGTCGCACTGGGAGCCACCTGGAATGTGGAGTTGGTTGAACAGATTGGAAATGTACTCGGCGATGAAGTAAAGTCCAAAGGGGCCCATATCTTACTGGCTCCAACAGTAAATATCCATCGTTCTCCTATTGCCGGGCGTAATTTTGAATGTTATTCCGAAGACCCCTATTTAAGTGGAGAAATGGCAACCGCCTATATCAAGGGCATCCAAAATCGAGGTGTCGGTACATGCATTAAGCACTTTGTATGCAATGATCAGGAATTCGAACGCATGTCAATGAGTTCCGAAGTAGAAGAACGTCCACTCCGTGAGTTATACCTGGAACCCTTCCGAAAAGCGATCAAAAATGCCCACCCCTGGTCGGTGATGTCTGCTTATAACCGTGTGCGAGGCAGCTTCGCAAGCGAAAACACCTACACATTAAAAACCATACTCAAAGATGAATGGGGCTTTGAAGGCCCAGTCATTTCCGATTGGTATGGCACTTACTCCGACAATGTTCCGACGGGCGGATTAGATTTGGAGATGCCTGGCCCAGCGCGTTGGATGAATGCCGACAAAGTCAGGAGCGCGCTCGCCAACGGCACATTAACCGAAACAGAGCTTTCTGACAAAGTCAGGCGCTTGCTTAAAGTAATCGAAAAGGCTGGATTATTCCAAAACCCCGAACTCCAACCTGAAAGAGGCGAAGATAGGTCAGCCCATCGCGAAATTATCCGATCTGCAGCAGGTGAAGCCATCGTTTTATTAAAAAATAAGGATGGTTTGCTACCTCTGATTGGAGCGAAATCCATCGCGGTGATCGGTGAAAATGCGCGCTGGACTCAAATCCTGGGTGGAGGCAGTTCTGCAGTCACACCTCATTATGTGATTTCGCCACTCGAAGGCATAAGAACCCGCGCTGGCCAGCAAGTAAAAGTTGAGTACGCGCCCGGATGTTTTATTCACCGAACCATGCCCGCACCTGACCCCGATACACTCTCAACTGTAAACGGAGCTCAGGGCTTATTCGTTGAAATATTCGATAACCTTGACTTTTCGGGACCTGCCGCTTTTACCCAGGTAAATAAACATGTTCAATTTGGTTGGTTTGGAGACTGTGTACCAAATGTTGACCAGTCTCGTTTCTCGGTCCGCCTGAGCGGTTTCTTTTCCCCGAAAGAAACAGGTAAGCATGCTTTTGGGTTGGGAACGGTCGGCCGCGGCAAACTATTTATTGACAATAAAGAAGTCATCGATAATTGGCTTGAACCTGCACCCTATGGACAAAAAACCACCGAATTAGACATGCTTGCCGGCCAAAAATATGCCGTCAAAGTTGAGTATAACTGGGATGGCAACCCACTTTGGCGTTCGCTAAGTTTCAGTCATATGCCACCACATGCCCCAGATCTGCTGGCTGAAGCAGTGGAACTTGCCAGTCGCTCCGATGTGGTCATTCTGGTTGCCGGTCTGACTGGAGAATGGGAAGCCGAAGGATTTGACCGCCTGGATATGAAATTGCCAGGGAATCAGGATGAATTAATCGCCAGAGTAACAGCCGCCAATCCAAATACTATTGTTGTCCTCAATTCAGGTTCCCCTGTCGAAATGCCATGGGTCGACGAAGTCTCTAGCATATTACAGATCTGGTATGACAGCCAGGAGCAGGGAAACGCCCTGGCTGATGTACTTTTCGGAGATGTTACCCCCTCTGGCAAGCTGCCAACCACCTTCCCACGGCGTTTGCAGGATAACCCAGCTTATATAAACTTCCCCGGAGAGAATGGAAAGGTTTACTACGGGGAAGGCTTGTTCGTCGGGTATCGTTATTACGATAAAAAAGCGGTCGAACCTCTATTCCCTTTTGGGCATGGACTTTCATATACAACTTTTGAGTATAAAAACCTGCTTGTGCCCGAAAGTTTCAAGATCGAGACTGGTCTGACTGTAAGATTGGATGTAAAAAACACAGGAAAATGTATTGGAAAGGAAATCATTCAAGTCTATGTTCGTGATGTGCGCTCGAGCCTGGTCCGCCCAGAAAAAGAACTTAAATCTTTTTGCAAAATCGAACTCCAACCAGGAGAGAGCAAAACGATCAAACTCAACCTTGATAAAGAAGCTTTCTGGTTTTACGACCCCGCGCGTGGAGGCTGGATCACGGAGCCAGGCGAGTTCGAAATTATGGTTGGCGCATCCTGTCAGGATATCCGATTAATCGCCAGATCGATGCTGGCCGCCGCTCCCATGCGCCACGACACGCGCTTGCATACCGGAATGGCGTTACGCACGGTCTTAAATGATCCCGCTGGTTACGCAGCCTTCGCCAAACATTTTCGCGAATGGATCAAGGCCCCCGAATTGCAAAATATCCTCGATATGACAATTGACGAAATTGCAACGTTTGCGCCAAATATTGTTACTCCAGAGAAACTATTTGCGCTCTCTGATGACCTCGCAAAGGTTTGATATTTTGACTGGCCGCCAGGGAACCATAAGAATATTTTTGGATAATCCCTTTACAGCTTTCAATGTCATTATTCTCGCAATTCAAATACACTCACCAGGATATCTGGGAAATTAAAGAAAAGAGAATTCCATGCAATACGGACATTTTGATGACGCAACCCGCGAATATGTTATTGAACGTCCCGATACACCTTTACCCTGGATCAATTATCTAGGCTGTGAGGAATACTTTGGTTTGATATCCAATACAGCTGGTGGATACTCTTTCTATAAAGACGCCCGCTTGCGGCGACTGACACGTTACCGCTACAACAACACACCCATTGATATGGGCGGACGGTATATTTACCTGCGCGACAATATTGCCGGCAATAAGCGTGAGAATAGCGACGGCAATAAAACTAAAATTTCTCGGCCCTATTGGTCACCAACCTGGATGCCAACCCGCACGAAGCTCGATAGTTATGAATGCCGCCATGGACAGGGATATACCGTAATCAAGTCAATTGCCCACAAAATCGAGGCGAAAACACGTTATTTTGTCCCACTTGGAGAAAACCTGGAAATTTGGGAACTCACCATCACCAATCATCGTGAAAAGATCGCTGATATTTCGATTTTCTCTGCGGTTGAATTTTGCCTTTGGGACGCGAATGACGATGCCACAAATTACCAGCGTAATTTCTCTACGGGTGAAATGGAAATAATTGACGGCGTTATTTACCACAAAACAGAATACCGCGAGCGCCGCGACCACTTTGCATATTTTGCCTGCTCTGAAAAGCTGGATGGATACGACACTCAACGAGAAGACTTCCTGGGGCCGTACAGAGGCTGGGATTCCCCCATCGTCGTTGAGAAAGGTATCTCGGGAGAATCTGAAGCACATGGTTGGCAGCCAATTGGCTCTCACCACGTACGCATTCAACTGGAGCCGGGCGCACAAAAAAAGGTCATCTTTATTCTTGGATACCATGAAAACCCCAAAGATGCCAAGTTCGACCCGCCTGATTCACAAGTGATCAACAAAAAAACTGTCCTTCCAATCATCGCAAAATATCTCAAGCCCGCGAATGTCGACAAAGCCTTCTCGGCATTAAAAACCCACTGGGATAACTTACTGGGCAAAATGCAAGTTACCACCCCCGATGAGCACACCAATCGTATGGTAAATATTTGGAATGCTTACCAGTGCATGGTCACCTTCAATATGAGTCGTTCAGCCTCCTATTTTGAGAGTGGCATTGGGCGCGGTATGGGTTTTCGGGACTCCAACCAGGATTTGCTTGGTTTCGTCCACATGATCCCCGAACGAGCTCGCGAACGCATCCTTGATCTATCAGCAACGCAATTTAAAAACGGTGGTGCCTTTCATCAATACCAGCCTCTCACCAAACGCGGAAATAATGATGTCGGCTCTGGATTTAACGATGACCCGGCCTGGTTGGTTTTAGGTGTGGCGGCTTACATCAAAGAAACCGGCGATTGGAGCATATTAGATGCGCTGGTCCAATACGAAAACGATCCGGGCAGTGAAAAACCCCTTTACGACCACCTTGAAAGGGCAATTGGATACACGCTAGAAAGACTCGGTCCCCACCGTTTACCACTCATTGGACGGGCCGACTGGAACGACTGCCTTAATCTCAATTGTTTTTCAGACACGCCGGGGCAATCATTTCAGACTACAACAAACAAGGCTGGGTTGGTAGCCGAGAGTGTCTTTATCGCCGGATTATTCGTGATGGCTTGTAAAGAAATGGCCGAATTACGCTCCAAGCACTTACCCGCCAGCGATGCGCAAATGACTGCCAGCTTTTACCTGGATACAGCCGCAGAGATGGAAGCAACAATTTGGAAAACCGGGTGGGACGGCGCCTGGTTCAGACGAGCGTATGATGACTCTGGTAAGGTTCTTGGCTCTAAAGAAAATGTGGAAGGAAAAATTTTCATAGAACCCCAGGGAATTTGCATCATGGCCGGGCTGGGTATTGACGACGGACGCGCTATGAAAGCACTCGACTCGGTGGGAAAACAATTAGCCACCAGGCACGGCATCGTTCTGCAACAGCCGGCCTTCAGTCAATATTATATTCACCTGGGCGAAATTTCATCATACCCGCCTGGTTACAAAGAAAATGCCGGAATTTTCTGCCATACAAACCCCTGGATCATGATCGCCGAAACAAAAATCGGTCGTGGAGACCGGGCATACGATTATTACCTGCGCATAAATCCATCCGCGCGCGAAAGCATAAGCGAGATACACCGCTGCGAACCGTATGTGTATGCACAGATGATCGCGGGCAAAGATGCCCGCAGCCATGGGGAAGCCAAAAATTCCTGGTTAAGCGGCACGGCTGCCTGGAACTATGTGGCGATTACTCAGGCAATTCTGGGAATTCAACCAACCTATGACGGCTTGCAAATTTCACCTGTAATCCCTCAGGATTGGAATGGGTTCGAGGCAGTCCGGGAATTTCGTGGGTTTAGATACGAAATTTCCATTCGACGCGACGGACCCGGCAATGAAGTCAATCTAGTGGTGGATGGACAGCCAATCCAGGGCCAGCTCATCAGTCTTCCTCATGGCAAACCAAGAACCGTCAAAGTGTTAGGCATTCTAAAATAAATTTTTCCGTAGGAGCAGCTATGAAATTCGGCGATTTTGACGATCTTCATCGCGAATATGTAATTACCAATCCGCGCACACCCACAAAGTGGATTAACTACATCGGTACGCTTGAATTTGGCGGTTTTGTCGATCACACCGGCGGCGCACTCATCTGCAAACAGGATCCAACCTTTAACCGGCTGACCAAATACTTGCAGCAAGCGCCTGCATCAGATTTCAAAGGAGAAACCCTGTACCTGCGGATAAACAATCCGCGCACACAGGTGGTATTCTCCCCCTTTTATGTTCCCACCCTGGATCAATACGACCTTTATGAGTGCCACGTCGGGCTTGGTTACACTCGCATTATCAGTGAATTTTTCGGCCTGAGAACTGAGGTAACTATTTTCGCAGTGGGAGCCAAGGGTGGAGGATATCGGGAAGTCCGCGATATTAAAATCACCAATATTTCCAAGAAACCGCTATCTGTCGACGCGATTCCAGTGATCGAGTATTCCCACCCAGATGCGCTCAAACAGTTTACAAATGCAGATTGGATCCCGCAGACCATGCAATCCAAAGCCTTCCGGGATAAAGACCTTACGATCCTGACACAATATCCTTTTATGAATCGGGATACAAAGATCAATTACTTTACATCCAACTTGCCGGTCTCATCGTTCGAGACTGATCGCAAGCGTTTCCTTGGCGCAAACGAATATGGAACCTGGGCTAAACCGCTTAGCCTTGAAAATCAAGAACTAAGTAATACCGAGGCGCAGCGCGGAGATAATATTGCCGCCTTGATGCATCACCTTGGCAGGATTCAACCTGGCCAAACCCGCAGGTTAATCACCCAGCTTGGGCAGGAAACCAGCCTGGAAGAAGCTCAAATCGGAATTGAAAAGTATCGCCAGCCTGAAACGATTAGCACCGAATTGGAACGCATAGCAGCATTCTGGGACAATTATCTATCAACGTTGCAGGTCGATACTCCGAACGCAGCCATGAACAGTATGCTGAATGTTCACAATCCGCACCAATGTTTTATTACCAAAACCTGGTCACGCTACCTTTCCTATTACCAACTAGGGCTGGGCGCGCGAGGCATTGGCATTCGCGACTCATCCCAGGATGTTTTGGCAATTGCAGCCGCTCTGCCGGAAGATGCCAGGGCATTCTTAAAAATTTTACTGTCCTTCCAAAAACGGGATGGCTCTGCCATGCACCAGTTCAACCCGCTGTCGATGGAAGGCTCGGAAGGTGACTCACTTGAACGCAATGATCGGCCTCATTATTACAGTGACGACCACCTATGGAGCATTCTGGGCGTAACAGCCTATATCAAAGAAACCGGTGATTTCGCTTTTTTGAATGAAATCATTCCTTTTTACGAAAAGGATGAAACCGGAGTTCCCTTAAAATCCGCAACCATATTAGACCACCTGGCTGCAGCGCTCAACTTTACCAGGCAAGATACTGGCGGGCACGGTCTGCCCTTGCTTGGCTTCGCGGACTGGAATGACACGATTAACCTGGCGCCTGGGGCAGAGTCATTGTTCAGCGCACATTTATACGGCCGGGCATTAAATGAATTCTGCGACCTGTTGCATTTTTCCGGCAAGACAGCCCTCGAAGCGCAATTCCGTCAGGACTATAACATTATCAAAAATCGAGTAGAGAGCTCAGCTTGGGATGGAAACTGGTATGTCATGTATTTTGACCAGCTGGGAAACCCACTTGGTTCTCACAAAAACGAAAAAGGGCAAATTCATCTCAACGCCCAATCCTGGGCTGTGCTATCTGGGTTTGCAGCGCCGGATCGGGCACGCCAGGCTATGGATGCGGTCTATCAACGGCTGAACACCAAATTCGGATTAAAGCTTTCGGCGCCCGGGTATAACGGCTTTGATCCGCAGGTCGGCGGGGTCACAACCTACCCACCGGGAGCAAAAGAAAACGGCGGGATCTTCCTACACCCCAATCCGTGGGCGATCATCGCCGAGACTCAACTTGGTAATGGCGAACGGGCCTTTGAATATTACTCACAGATTAATCCGGCAGGGAAAAACGATAGCATTGAGCTTTACGAAAGTGAG
This sequence comes from Chloroflexota bacterium, assembly GCA_026390035.1. Classification (GTDB taxonomy): domain Bacteria; phylum Chloroflexota; class Anaerolineae; order Anaerolineales; family Villigracilaceae; genus UBA5195. Next base: position 18,335 of record JAPLGT010000295.1, on the reverse strand, counting down.
CCGTACGTTTACCCACAAAACCTGCTCGGGGATGAACATCCGCAATTCGGCTTGGCTCGCAACTCGTGGCTCTCCGGAACGGCCTCATGGTGCTATCAAGCTGGAACACAATATATTCTAGGCTTGCGTGCCGAATACGATGGGTTGAGGATCGATCCCTGTATCCCGTCCGCCTGGGATGGGTTTAAGGCAATTCGCCGATTTCGCGGAAGTGTCTTCCATATCACCGTACACAACGATAAACACATTTGCAAGGGTATCGAAAAGATCGCAGTCGATGGCCAATTCAGCCATGGGAATCTTGTTCCGGTCATGGATGGCGGAAAACATACTTTAGAAGTCTGGATGGGATAATATGATTGAAAACCTGCTTGAAATCCACTCATTCGAAGGGCTTGGGTACAAACCATTAATCGATTATGGCACCTGGCGTGTTGCAGTTCTACGATATATCGATGACCTGATCCCAAACCAAATTGAACGCGCAGAACGTCATAACGAAACTGATGAGGTCTTTGTGCTATTGGATGGCAAGGCTGTGCTGTTTATCGGTGAAGGAGATCAGCAAATTACAGCGCTGCACCCCCAGGTTCTGAGACCCGGAAAAATGTATAACGTAAAACGCCATACCTGGCACACAGTTGTGCTTAGCAAGGATGCCAGTATATTACTGGTTGAAAATCAGGATACTGGTGAAGCAAATTCAGACTATGCTGCTCTTAATGCCGGCTGCAAGCGCACAATCATTGAAACAGCAGCCCAAGAACAACCTGAGTTTTGGAGCAATTCGAGCTGAGGTTTTTATTTTTATTTGGGCCATGGGCCATGATAATTATTTACTCCAAAATTGGTTAGATAACATAAATCGTTTGATACCAATTTTTTATAAACAGCACAAGTAAGACCGGGTATTTAATCTATGCAGAAAGAATTATTTGTCGGGAATAGCGTTCTCCATACTTCGGATATTGGCGGTGTCACAGGAGAATACGTCTCCATACTTGGGGATGAGTTTTACCGCATCGGTCATTATGACCGGATGCAACCATTCTTTATGAGTATCGTAAGCAATTCAGATCATTGGATGTTTATATCCAGTACTGGTGGTCTTTCTGCAGGTCGATCAAACGCAGAGTCAGCCATCTTTCCCTATTACACTGACGATAAAATCACCGAAAACCATCCCAACACAGGCTCAGTTTCCATCTTCCAAATCAAACGCGGGCAAAAAACCTATTTATGGGAACCGTTTTCTAGCCGTTTCGAAAACCTGTACCAAATCGAACGTAATATTTACAAAAATATACTGGGCAATCAGCTGATATTTGAAGAAATTAACTACGACCTGCATCTCATGTTCAGAACCATTTGGCGAACCAGCGAAAAATTCGGTTTTGCCAAAACAAGCTGGATAATAAATACCGCAAATTCAGAATGTAACCTGGAAATCATTGACGGTTTACAAAATATCTTACCCTACGGCGCCACCACTGCGCTGCAAACCACCTTTAGTAATTTACTAAATGCATATAAACGCGCTGAACTAGAACCAGTAACCGGATTGGGCATTTTTTCGCTTAGCTCAACCTTGACCGATCTCGCCGAACCCAGTGAGTCGTTGAAAGCCACGGTTGCCTGGCAATATGGATTGGAAAATCCCTATTACTTATTATCCACCCAGCAATTGGATTCCTTTCGAAGCGGGGCTGACCTCACCCCAGAACTTGACATCCGTGGAAGTCGTGGTGCCTACCTGGTCAATGCCAGCTTTGGTGTTGCAGCGGGGAAAGAAAAAGAATGGACCATCGTTTCTGATGTTAATCAAGACGGTAATAGCATCGCAAAACTTCTGATCCAACTGGAACAAAATTCGGGAAACCTTTTTTCTGAGCTTAAACATGATATTGAGCTAGGCAGCGCTGACCTGCGGCGCATTGTCGCCAGTGCTGACGGATTACAGGTCTCTAAAGATCGCCTGAGTACAGCTCACCATTTTTCAAACGTATTATTTAATTGCATGCGTGGGGGTATTTTTGCTGAAAATTACTTGATTCAAAAAAACGATTTTCTGGATTTCATCAAAACCCGCAACCAGGCTGCACTGCTGAATTACCCGGAATTCTTTGCAGCCTTGCCCGAAACATTTAACTCTTCCGAACTGATTTCTCGCGCCGCAACCATCCAGGCAGCAGCCGATATTCGCCGTCTTTGCTTCGAATACCTGCCACTCACCTTTAGCCGGCGTCATGGCGACCCCAGCCGTCCATGGAACAAATTCTCGATCAACCTTAGAAAACCGGACGGCTCACGCCGCCTGGATTATCAAGGTAATTGGCGTGATATTTTTCAGAACTGGGAACCACTGGCCTGGTCATACCCAGAATTTATTGAGGCAATGGTCTGCAAATTTCTGAATGCCACAACTGCTGATGGCTATAATCCATACCGCGTCACTCGCGACGGTGTCGAATGGGAAGCCCCAACTCCTAACGATCCGTGGGCAAACATCGGGTACTGGGGTGATCATCAAATTGTTTATCTGGAGAGTCTGCTCGAAATTTCCCACAGGTTTCATCCTGGTCGATTAGAAGAATTGCTTGGAGAAAAAATATTTAGCCATGCAAATGTGCCCTATCACATCAAACCATATGCTGACCTGCTCATTGATCCGTTTGCCACGATTATCTTTGACCGGCAGTGCGATGACCTGGTCAAGAGTCGCATCAAAAGCCTTGGCACGGATGGCAGACTATTATTAAACTCGGACGGTCAGGTTTTTCACGTAACCTTGCTGGAAAAAATAATGACGCTTTTGCTGGCCAAACTGGCTAACTTTGTACCCGATGGTGGTATTTGGATGAACACCCAGCGACCAGAATGGAATGATGCCAATAACGCCCTGGTCGGTAAAGGACTGTCAATGGTTACCCTGGGTTATCTCCGGCGCTTTATTGTCTTCACCAGACAACTCTTGCTCGAAAACCACAATTCAGCGTTCATGGTTACCGCAGAAATTGCAGATTTTTTCTCCAGCATAGCTTCGATTCTCCAGAATTATTCAAGTTTACTGCACGCTAATTCTGGCTTTGAACCCGACACTCGCCGGCAGGTCATGGATGCACTTGGCCAGGCTGGCAGTACATATCGGACGAATTATTATCAAAACGGTTTTTCTGATAAATACAAAACTTTGCAGAAAGCGGAGCTCTCGGATTTTCTAAGTCTATCCCTCGAGTATATCGAGCAATCTCTCAGAAATAATCAGCGCCCAGATAAGCTTTTTCATGCGTACAACATTCTTCAACTCAAAGATCGCGAAGCCAGCATCAAGCACCTGGATCCAATGCTTGAAGGACAGGTTTCAATTCTTGGGTCAGGATTACTTTCCAGCGCTGAAGCCTTAAGCGTCCTGGATAATCTCAGAAATTCAGCGCTTTTCCGGCAGGACCAGCTTAGCTACACTCTTTATCCCGATCGCAACCTACCCGGGTTCATTCAGAAAAACCTCATCGAAAAAGAAAAGATTCTCGGATCCAAACTGATCGAAAAATTGATCGACCAAAAGGATCAAAGATTAATCAGCCAGGATCTGAAAGGAAATTATCATTTCAATGGCACCTTCAAGAATGCCCGGGATGTAAAAGCTGCCCTCAGTGATTTGCGGAAATCCGAAACTTACCAGGAATTGGTTGACTCTGAAACCGAATTTATACTGGAGCTGTTTGAAGGTTTGTTCAAACACGATGCATTTACCGGACGATCGGGTACTTTTTTTGCTTACGAAGGGTTGGGCAGCATTTACTGGCACATGGTCTCCAAGCTTATGTTAGCCGTGCAGGAGAATTTTTTCCATGCGGTAGAAATACAAGCGCCAACTGAAACCACCCAGCAGCTTTCCAAATACTATTATGAAATTCGATCAGGCCTGGGCTTTAACAAATCGCCAGATATTTACGGCGCATTTCCCACCGACCCATACTCACACACACCTGCCGGTCAAGGTGCCAAACAGCCAGGGTTGACAGGCCAGGTGAAAGAAGAAATATTAACTCGTCTGCGAGAGCTTGGGATATTTGTTAATGATGGTCAGATTTCCTTTAACCCAATCTTATTGCGACCATCGGAGTTATTAGTCCAGCCTGAAATATTTACCTACACAGCGGTAAATGGACTTTCAAATGAAATTGAGCTTCTCCCAGGCTCTTGCGCTTGTACGCTTTGCCAGGTACCCATGGTTATCCAATCGGGTGCAGATCAGCGGCTGAAGATCATATTTTCGGATAACAGTTTTGAAGAGTTTTCAGGCAACAACCTTGACGTTGAAACTTCAAAACACATATTCGAACGAGATAATCATATCAAGCAAATTACATTTACTACTTTGATGAGGTAAAACATGAAATCGAATGAAGCATTAAATTTTCCTGAAAAATTCACATGGGGTGCCGCAACCGCATCCTACCAAATCGAAGGTGCCTGGAATCTAGACAACAAGGGCGAATCAACTTGGGATCGCTTTACGCACACGCCAGGCAAAATCCACGCAGGCGATACAGGCGATATCGCCTGCGATCATTACCACCTCTGGAAGGATGACGTTGCCATGATGAAGAAGCTCGGCCTCCAGGCTTACCGATTCTCCATCAGCTGGCCTCGAATTTACCCCAATGGCCGCGGAATGATCAATCAGGCTGGTCTGGATTTCTATAGTCGCCTGGTAGATGAGTTATCAAACGCCGGGATTACCCCTTTCATAACCCTGGAACATTGGGATATACCCCAGGCATTGGAAGCTGAAGGTGGTTGGGCTGTCCGCCCAACGGCAGAAGCCTTTGTCGAATACGCCGATACGTTATCTCGAACCCTGGGGGATCGCTGCAAACACTGGATCACCCATAACGAGCCTGCGGTTGTTTCCTGGATGGGCTATTCAATGGGTATCCACGCCCCAGGGACAAAAGATTACGCACTGGGTATTCGCGCATCTCACCACCTGCTGCTATCCCATGGTTGGGCTGTGCCCATTATTCATAGCCATAGCCCCGGATCAGAAGTGGGCATAACCTTGAATGCCGCCTGGACAGTGCCAGCTTCTAACAGCGCTGCCGATCGGAACGCAACCCGTCAAGGCGATGGAATGTGGACACGCTGGTACTTCGATCCGCTCTATGGGCGGGGTTATCCGGCTGATATCTGCGCCGATTTTGAAAAGATGGGAGCATTGCCCAACGGTTTGGATTTTGTTCAGCCCGGTGACATGGACATTATTTCAGTACCAACCGATTTTATCGGCATAAATTATTATTCCCGCCATGTGGTACGTGCTGGTGAGCCCGGGAATGAACCACAAACTGTCTTTCCGGCAGAGAAAAACCTTGAAAACTATACAGATGTCGATTGGGAAAACTACCCGGATGGATTGTTTGGCCTGCTATCAAAGGCGTATTTCAATTACTTGCCTCAAAAAATATACATCACAGAAAATGGCGCCAGCTATGCCGATGGTCCAGATGCAAATGGACGTATTGCCGACAACCATCGGCTAAATTATATCAAGCAGCATTTGATCGCAACCCAGCGAGCAATCCGGGCCGGCATTCCAGTGGCGGGCTACTTCGCCTGGTCTTTGATGGATAACTTCGAATGGGCAAAAGGTTACGAAAAGCGCTTCGGAATAGTCTGGGTGGATTATGAAACCCAACAGCGCATCATCAAAGACAGCGCACTTTGGTACGCAAACGTCATTCGCACAAATGCAATTGACTGAACGTCAAGTATCCACGAAGCGATTACCAGACAAACATTAAACGGCCCGGGAATGGATCCGATGGACTGGATCCGTTCCCGGGCCGTTAGTGAAATATAATCTTTATCCCTTTGCCTGGCGCAGAAAGGCTTCCATAAATCCATTTAATGTGCCATCCAAAACAGACTGCGTATTGCCGACTTCATGGTCAGTACGGTGATCTTTGACAAGTTGATAGGGGTGCAAGACATAGGAACGGATCTGGCTACCCCATTCCGCCTTGGTGTAATCGCCTTTCAACACTGAAATTTCTGCTTCCTGCTTGGCATGTTGGATCTGAAGCAAGCGTGCCCGCAAAACCTGCATCGCTGCTTCCTTGTTCTGCATTTGAGAACGTTCATTCTGGCAGGTCACAACAATCCCTGTCGGCAGGTGAGTTAGCCGAATAGCGGTAGAATTTTTTTGAACATTTTGGCCACCGGCACCCGATGAGCGAAAAACATCAATTTTTATATCATTTGGATCAACTGGAACTTCCGGACTGTCCATGGCAACTTGCGGAAGAACCTCTACAAGCGCAAAGGAAGTATGCCGGCGATGAGCAGCATCGAAAGGAGAAAGACGAACCAGGCGGTGCACGCCCATTTCTGAGCGCAAATAACCATAAACATAATTACCGCCGATCGCGATCGTTACAGATTTGATCCCAGCTTCTTCACCAGGGGTCATATCGATAATCTCGGCTGAAAATTTTTGAGACTCTGCCCAACGCAAATACATCCTCTCGATCATCTCAGCCCAATCCTGGCTATCAGTTCCACCCGCACCAGCATGGATAGCCAGGATGGCATCGCCGCTATCATACGGCCCTGAAAGCATAGCTGTGAAAGAGCGTTTTTCCAGTTCTGTCTCAATGGTTTTTATTTCAGCTTCGATATCAGCGAACAAACTTTCATCCTTCATGTCGGCTAATTCGCGCACATCACGAATACGCTGCTGAAAGGTATGCCAATCCTCCAGCTCGTCGCGAAGGGTGGCGGCTGTTTTGCTTATTTTCTGGGCTCGCTGAGGGTCATCCCAAAAATCAATGGCCGCGATTTGTGTATCTAGTTCAGAAAGTTGTTTTTCCTTTGAAAGTAAGTCAAAGCCGCACCATTAATTGCGAAGTCAGCTCCCCAGCTTGCTGCAGTCGGTCGATCAAATCCTGCATGTTGCCTCCATCATATTTTTCAGCCTAAAATCCCATCTACAAAAGCATCCGGGTCAAAGAGAGTCAGATCATCCGACTTTTCACCCAGGCCGGCAAACAAAATCGGTAATCCCAGTTCGCGTTGGATCGCAAAAGCCATTCCACCACGCGCAGATGAATCGAGTTTTGAAAGTATTACACCGTTTACATGCACAGCCTGCTTAAAGGCTTTGGCCTGCTGTAAAGCATTTTGACCAGTCGTCGCATCCAACACCAACCAAACCGCATGTGGTGCGCCATCCAAAGCCTTGCCCACGACCCGGTTGACTTTTTTTAATTCTTCCATCAAATTAAACCTTGTATGCAGGCGACCGGCGGTATCAATCATGATCAAGTCAATATTTCGAGCGAGGCCAGCCTGAACTGCTGTAAATGCGACAGCCCCAGGATCAGATTCGGGCGCGCCAGATATTACCTCGATATTCAACCGCTCACCCCAGACTTGCAGTTGATCTACAGCAGCTGCTCTGAAAGTATCTGCAGCCCCAAATAAAACGGACTTGCCTTCTTGTTTAAAGCGTTGGCCCAATTTTGCGGCTGTGGTCGTCTTGCCTGACCCATTTACGCCCACCAACAAGATGACAGCCGGTTTCGCATCAAACCGAATCAATGGTACAGAAGCAGATAACCTCGATCGAAGCTCCGCCTTGAGTACTGATTGAAGTTCGGCTGCCCGGGTCAGGCCATCACGTTTTACAGCCTCCTTCAGGGCGATCAAAACAGACTGGGTCGTTTCCAATCCCAGGTCAGCCTGGATAAGCAATGATTCTAAATCATCCCAGGTATCAGCATTGATTTCAGTTGCGCCAAGCAAACCAGCCAATCGCCCAAAAGCGGCTTTGGATGTTCGAGCAAGACCTGTCTTCCAGCGTGAGAAAAATTCTGCCATAGCGGCCAAGATTATAACATGCTGTTTGTGTTATACTCGCCCAAGTTGCGAAAACCAGACAAAAATAATTAGAAAGTAACTTTTTCGACTTCTGCGCATCAAATAAAAATACTATTGTGCTGGCTATTTTTCATAAAACAATAATGAAAATGCCACGAACTTAACGATCAATCATTCAGAAAAAAGGAAAATTAATATGTTAGACACTCCCTTACACGTCACAGACGACGCATTTGAACAGACAGTATTAAAATCAACCACACCAGTGATTGTCGATTTTTGGGCCCCCTGGTGCGGTCCTTGCAAGATGGTCGCGCCAATCCTTGATAAATTGGCCGTAGAATATGCAGGTAAGGTCATCATCGCCAAGGTTAACACCGACGAAAATTCGGAATGGGCCCAAAAATATGGTGTGCAGGGAATTCCGACCATGCTTTTCATTGCTGATGGTAAAATTGTACATCGTCAGGTTGGCATGCTCCCCGAAAGAATGTTGAAGGAAGCAGTCGCCCAGTTTTTGGAAGTTGCCGGGAAGAACTAAAATCAAGTCCCGCAGAATTCTGCGGGACTTTCCTTGTAAAGGATAATAGATCGCATGAAACGAATTGCCATAATAGTCGCTATTTCGATGCTGATTACAGCCTGTGGCCCAACCCCAGTGAGTATCCCGACACCGGATATTCAGGCGACGACCGCCGCCATCGTAAGCCAAATGATCAAAACTACACAAGAAGCGCAGTTGAGCGCAACACTTGCGCCTACCAACACATCGCTTCCGACCGCTACCATGACCGATCCTCCGGCGGACACCCCGACACCTGAACAGGTTGTGGCGACGATTACAGCAAGCGTTGACCCATTGATGGGTTTGGCGACTTCCACACCCTGGTTTGGAACGCTATCTCCTGGAAATACCGAAGGCTTGCCAACCGGGTTCCTGCGCATCGAAAACAATACTGGTGTAAAAGAAATTATTGTCACCCTTACCGGCGTTACCTTAAAGCGTGACCAGCCAGTCTATTACGCTTACAAGGTTAATGGAGCGCTTGTCCTCACCATTTTATGGGCCCGTTATCAATACGTGGTACAGGTCCCGAATAAGAGGGTTTTTACAGGTAGCTTCAGCCAGGCGAGTAAAGATAAAACAATTTTGCGGGTTAACCCTACTGTTGTTAACATCATTGGACCCTAGAACCTGTAAAAGCACCACTCCCTGGTTTCGTTTTTTCAAGACTTGATCGGTTTTCAAGCAGTCAGACCAATACCTTTTCGCTCCAACTATCAGGTTTCCGGTTTCACACCACTCAGGTTTCAAGAGTGTTATGCTGCTCATCTCAGGTCATTCCCGAATGCATAAGTTCTGGTTCTGTCACTGAGGAGGTCGGGGTGAAAGTCCACCCGTTGACCGAACCACAAGAAACCGGTCCGATTCGACTTGCTTTATTTTCTTATAACCTCCAATCGGGCTATTCCTGGCTCGGTCTGGGAATGCAACTGATTCAAAAAAATTCCGTGCCAAAGTGCAGGCTTAATATTTTTATCAAGCCCAAAGAGCAAGAAGTGGGAGTGCAGCTGAACGCTGCACTCCCACTTCTCTTCCAGAAATACTGTCGATGCCTATTTTTCTGTCTCTCGCCTGATCTGAGCACCCAGGGACCGTAGTTTCCCATCCACATTTTCATAGCCACGATCAATCTGACCCACATTTCGAATGGTGGATGTGCCGTTGGCGGCAAGTGCTGCCAAAACCAGGGTCATACCTGCCCGAATATCCGGGCTTTCCACTTTTTCGCCCGATAATTTCGTCGGACCGGTAACGATGCAGCGATGCGGATCACACAGCACAATCTGGGCACCCATACTGACCAGTTTGTCCACAAAAAACATCCGGCTTGGATACATCCAGTCATGAAACAAAACACTGCCTTTGGCTTGCGTCGCAATTGCAATGGCAATACTCATCAGATCAGTCGGGAAGGCTGGCCAAATATTGGTTTTAATTTCGGGAATGGCATTCCCCAGGTCAGGTTCAATTTCGAGGTTTTGGCTGCCAGATACGACAATATCGGGCCCATCTACCTTCCAATCCACACCTAAACGGTTAAGCACAATCAGGATCATGCCGAGATGGTCCACCCCGGCATTGCGAATTCGCAAAGCCCCATGGGTAACAACTGCAGCGCCCACAAAACTGACTACTTCCAGGTAATCTGGCCCAATCGTAAATTCCCCACCATGCAGCCGGTCCACTCCCTGGATATGCAGAGTATTTGAGCCAATCCCATCAATCTTTGCTCCCAAAACGTTCAACATCGCACATAATTCCTGCACATGCGGCTCTGAGGCAGCATTGTGTAAAACTGTGGTGCCTCTTGCCAGGGATGCAGCCATAATGGCATTTTCAGTACCAGTGACACTGGCCTCATCCAGAAGGATATCGGCCCCGTGCAATCCTTGGGGAGCCTTAAACTCAAAAACGCGATCATAGCTGACGGTTGCGCCCATTTGTCGCAAAGCCCAGATATGCGTGTCGACACGCCGTCGCCCGATGACATCCCCGCCAGGGGGTGGCAGCTTGAGTTCGCCGGTGCGGGCTGTCATCGGCCCAGCCAGCAATATCGATGCCCTGATGCGCCGGGACAGATCTGGATCAAGGTCAGCCGAGCGGATCTGTTTGGCTGTCACCCGCCATGAATTTTCCCCCAAATCCACCATTTCTACACCCAGGCTCTCCAGCATCTTGCGCATGTCCACCACATCGCGGATTTGAGGAACATTATGTAAAACTACTGGTTCTTCAGTCAACAGGCAGGCTGCTAATAAAGGCAGTGCTGAATTTTTATTCCCAGAAGGGGTTATTTCGCCGTTAAGGGGCACCCTGCCTTCAATGATAAATTTATCCATATAATCTCCTGTTGTAAACCAATTGTAAACTGAAATAGAGTAAATTGACCGTATTTTGGAGCATGCTCATCAAAAAAGCATTATTAATGTTGGTATAATTATTAAACTATGGGATTACCTTTTGCTGCTTTTTTGGGTCTGATCGCTGGCTTTTTGGTCAACTATCTCTCAGATGTGCTGCCAACCAGACGTGAACTGAGCCGCCCTGGCTGCAGCCACTGTGATACAGATTATAGCTGGAAAAACTACCTTTTACTAAATAGCTGCCAGAAGTGTGGGGCAGCCCGTTCATGGCGAACGTATATCAGCCTGGCAGCAGGTATCATCATTTCCATGGCACTCTGGCTAAATCCACCCACCCGCATGGGCTATTGGCTTGGGCTGATAGTCATCACCTATTTTGGCCTGGTGGTTGTGATCGATCTCGAGCATCGCCTGATATTGCACATGGTCAGCCTGGCCGGGGCCCTGCTTGGGGTCATTACCGGAACGATACGCTACAACCTGGTCTCTTCACTCGTGGGTGGCCTGGTTGGAATGGGCGTTATGTTAATTTTTTATTGGCTTGGCACATTATTTGCCCGCTATCGCGCCCGAAAACTCGGTCATGATGATGGCGAAGAAGCACTTGGTTTCGGAGATGTCACAATCTCGGCTGTATTAGGGCTGATGCTGGGCTGGCCTTTTATTTTTTACGGATTAATGATTGGGGTCCTGATGGGCGGTCTAATTAGCCTGGTATTCGTGCTTATTCTGGTCGTTACCCGGCGCTATGAAACCATGACAGTTTTCACTGCTTATGGTCCATACCTCGTTTTTGGCGCAATCATTCTCATGTACTTTCCAAAATTCCTTTCAATTTTGTTAGAAAATAGTACTTTAGTACTAAAGTAGGATTACACTCTAGCATCATTTGGGTTAATATTGTCTTAATACTAAACTATTAATTTCTAAGCAAGAATCCGAGATTAGCCAATGATTAAACGTATTTTTTCCAGACAGAAACAAATCAGTAAAGGCCAGAGCCTGGTGGAATTGACCCTGGTTTTGGTCATTCTGCTATCCCTTCTGACCGGAATGGTTGAATTTGGCAATTTACTCAACCAATATATCACCGTGGTTGATGCCGCCCGGGAAGGCGCACGCTTCGCTTCCAATGATGATCCTTTCATTCGAGAATATGATCCTGTCAACTGTCCAGGTGCCCCGATCACGTTTTGCTTACGAGGACTTTTTTTCACCAATATTGATCAGATTGTTGAAGGCAACTTCCTGTCTGATGGTACCCGTGATCCAACATCGAAAGGCGCACTTTCGCCCATTCGCCTGCGCCCAGAGGCTGGTGACGATGTGGTGGTCTCTTTTTTCAGCATTCACGATGGCAACCCATTGCGTTTTCCAAGCAGCGAAAATGGCTGGAGCTATTATCAATCCATCGGATTTACTGGCCAGCCTTCTTCTTTTCCGACAAGCGAACTACAGTCCAGGATTGTCGACTCTACCACCCCGGATACAGGCATGGTAGTGGTTGAAATTTATTATAAATATGATCAGATTCTAAAGTTCTGGGGCATTTTTGGGATTCCCGACCCAATCAACGTGCATGCTTATGCGATTATGCCTCTTACAGCAGCTGAACCAACACCCGAGAATTAATTTTAGACAGGAAAATGCTTATGAACCTTTATCAGAAATATAAATTTCCTCAGAAAAAAGAAAAAGGCCAGATTATTGTTATTATGGCGCTCATGTTCATCGGGTTGGTCGCGATTGTCGGGCTCGCCATCGACATGGGCTATATGTTTGTGAGCTACTCACGCTTACGACGGGCTGTCGATGCGGCTGCACTGGCGGCAACCTCCCAGTTCCGCGAGGGTTATACGAACGAAAATCTCGTCAAGGAAGCTCACCAATTCCTGGATCTGAATGGCATAACAGATACAGTTGATATCAAAATCGAAACCTGTGAAACCAATCCAGAAATCGATGCTTCCTGTGCTTCGGCATCTCCACGCAAGCTAGTTCGGGTCGAGGTAACCCAAACAGTCCCCATGTTTTTTCTTGCAGTGCTCGGTTTTCACTCTGTGCCAATCAGGGTTGATGCACTTTCCGAGGCTGCATCGGTCGACCTTGTCCTGCTGATCGACAAATCGACTTCAATGGCACAAACAAACTCGGGGCATGAAGCAAACCCCAAAGATTGCAACCAACCAACATCCGATCCAAATGGCGGCAGCGACCTAAGCGAAGGCACAACTACCAACCCCCTTGGTTTAGCTTTTCCTGGAGAATGCCATCCATTTGAAGAAATTAAGAAAGCCGCTATTTTGCTCGTCAGGCGCATGTTTCTTGCACATGACGGCAATCCGGGCTACGACCGCGTCAGCATCGTAACCTACGACCGCTTTCCAAAGGTCGAATTGGAATTATCGGATAATCAGACCCTCGTGGAAAATACCATCCGAAACCTTACAGTCTACGAAGGCGAAGGTAAATGCCCATGGCCTAGCAATATTTTGGCCAGTTCCTGGCCTGATCAAACCCAGTTGTTTGAAGGCCCCTGCCGGTTACATGATATCAACGGCAACTTTGAACAAATGTGGTGTGCTTCACTGGATTTGACCGGTGACCCACGCGGCTGCATGATCACAAACAGCGGTGGTGGACTGAAAGTAGCTGGCAACGTGCTGGGCGCACATTACCCAACTGGTTTCGCCGGTTCAATTCCTCCCAGTCGCACGACAGCGCTTTGGGTAGTCGTCTGGCTAACCGACGGCTATACGAACGCTGGCTTTACAAACGATGGTGCCCAGGACCCCCAGACTATAGCTGCAGGGAATTCAGGCCAGGCCTTCTGTCCAAATGACACCTGGGGGCCAATAGCACCAAACGGCAATATCCGGTTTTGTGTTGACCAGGATGCGCGCCCAACCATCAGCCAATTAAGTGCCACGCCACCACCCGGCAATGCGGTCTTTGCAGCGCGACACAGCAGTGGTGACACCGCCCATTATGACCCTGACGATTACGCACGCGACATGATTGATTTTGTCACCAACCCGGATACTGACACTGTCAGACCAGGTCAGGGCGCGCTTTTATTTACAATTGGCTTGGGCAATCAAATTACTTTTGTCAACCAAAATGAAATCGCTAATGGTTTTCCACCACTCGGCCAAACTTTATTGCAATACGGTGCCGAAAAAGGCGGTGGTATTTATTACGCAGCTCCCGATGCGGGCCAGCTCGATACCATATTCCTGGCGATTGCGAATAAAATCGCTACTCGCCTCTCACGTTAACCACGCAGGATAAACTGACCATGTTTACTAATTCTTCACCACCATACGGTCGATTTTTGCGCAGGAAAAACAAATCCCAGGGTGCAGTAGAATTTGCACTGGCCTTCCCCATCTTTCTTATGATTGTTTTCGGGATCATTGATTTTTCCCTTTTATTTTCATCCTGGCTGATTATCCAAAATATGGCGCGCCAGGCAGTGCGCTATGCTGCCACAGGTCAATACAATGTGGGCTACTGCGCAGCTGCCGATTCTGCTGTTGGCGATAATGATGGCAGCACCGATTGCAGCAGCAGTAACCCCGATTCAAAACAAGCTTCCATTATTAAGAACCGTGAAATAGACTATGCCCGCTTATTATCCACCCGCGATGTAGCAAATAGTTTTCAGTATTTTCTGTTCATAGACCCGGCGACCTTGCCCACAGACACGGTCGACATGACTTATTTTACCCAACACGGCTTCCTTAAAATTATTATTTGCTCAACCCGTGACACTGACAACAACCCGGCTACAGATAATTATATTTTCTCTCCATCCAACATGGGTGGCAGGAACCTAAGTGACTATGCCAAATGCGAATTGGATGGCACCCCACATGAAGATGTTGGCGGCCCTGGTGACCGGGTTCTGGTATCGGTCGATTTTAATTATCCATACCTGACGCCTTTTATAAACACCATCTGGCCAGATTTCCATCTATCTTCTTATCGCGAAGGCATCGTCGAACGCTTCCGTGTAACCCGCGCAATTTCCATTCCTCCAAGTTTTGCATTACCCCCTGATCCTGCCACGTTGACACCTACAAAAACCAGTACCAGCTCGCCCACACCGACGGGTCCGCCCACCGAGACGAATACAATTACGCCAACTGCCACAGCCAGCTCAAGCCCAACACTTACGCCGACCCGCACCCTGACTACTACCGTGACGGTTACCCTGACGCCCACCACCACCTTGACGCGCACCATCACCGTAACGCCTACCATTTCCAGAACACCGACAGTCACACGGACGCCCACAGTCACACGGACGCCCACCGTCACCCGGACACCAACTCGGACGCCGACAGTCACGTCTACGCCCACAATCACATCGACGCCCACCAAAACCGCCACGCCTACTATCACGTTGACGCCCACCAAAACCGCCACCGTTACCCTGACTCCGACCAGGACTCTTACCCCAACCAGGACTCTTACCCCGACGCTGACGATCACGCCAACCCGTACGATCACATTGACGCCTACGAGGACGCCAACCGTCACTCAAACACCGACAAAAACACTTACTCCTACTGTTACAATGACAATTACAAAGACCCCGACAAGAACACAGACACCCACCAGAACAACCACGCCAACACGAACTATTACCATGACGCCCACCAAGACATCGACAGTCACGTTGACACCCACGAAAACGTTGACACCCACTAAAACGTCCACCTCAACCGTTACGTTGACGCCCACAAAGACATCCACAGCCACCAACACGGCCACCAATACGGCCACGCGGACGCCGACAAAGACAGTCACCCCGCCGCCGACTAATACACCAAAGGCGACATCCACACCAACAACAACAGAGTCGCCTACGCCAATTCCGACCAGACCAGGCGGCGGTGGATAAACACGTGAAAATACACTAAAAAGCAGGCGGCCCTAAAAAGTCGCCTGCTTTTTAGTGTATAATTTTATTAACCGAACCGAAAAGGAGGCGTGCAGCAGATATTTTACCAAAGGGAAAACAGCGCAATAGTCTATCTCGATTTTATAGACTGGCCCCGGTATTTTTGATGGGGTGACGAGGATGAGGGTTCTCCATCGCGGGATGGAGTTAACTGGCTTGACTTGCTTTTTTAGGTTAATGGCAGGTTGAGCAAGGAAAATCGAATGATCAGCGGATGCCCTCCGGGAGAGCCACTCCCGAACAAATTTCCCTCCAAATTAAGCTCGTTGTAAAAAGCCAGCAGAGTAATCCGCGGGACAAAACACGTGGCATGGCAGAACATGCTCAAATTGCGTTCAGCGTGTTGTCTGAAAGCAGTTGGACATGCATCAAATATTTTTTATTGTTGGAGGAATTCCCTATGTGTGGAATCGTGGCATATATCGGCTCGCGTGACGCGGCGCCGATCATTCTCAATGGTTTAAAACGGCTTGAATATCGTGGTTACGATTCGGCCGGCATCGCAGTCTTAGAAGATGGAAATATCGAAATCCGGCGGGCAGCCGGAAAGCTTGTCAACCTGGAAAAACTGGTGGCAAGTCAACCCGTCAGTGGACAACCTGGGATCGGTCATACACGCTGGGCAACCCATGGCGCACCATCTGCCCGCAATGCACATCCTCACCTTGGTAATTCTGGACGAGTGGTGGTTGTGCACAACGGTATCGTCGAAAATTTTTTGGAATTAAAGGATGAATTGAGCGCTGAAGGCGTACAGTTCAACTCAGATACCGATACTGAAACCATCGTGCATCTCGTCGAGCGATACCAATCGACTGGTCTGAACCTGACCGAGGCAGCCCGTAAGACCATTCAACAGATCCGAGGCGCGCATGGGATTGTACTGATGAGCGCAGATGAACCCGATAAAATCGTTTGCGCGCGAATAGGAAATGCCGGTGGGGTAGTCATCGGCCTGGGCGAAGGGGAAAATTTCATTGCTTCAGATATCCCAGCCATCCTGGAACACACCAGGCGAGTCATCTTCCTAGAATCACGTCAGATGG
This sequence comes from Chloroflexota bacterium, assembly GCA_026390035.1. Lineage (GTDB taxonomy): Bacteria > Chloroflexota > Anaerolineae > Anaerolineales > Villigracilaceae > UBA5195. The sequence goes on along the minus strand of JAPLGT010000295.1, from coordinate 1,508 downwards.
CCATCCTGACCAGGAATTCTTTGCGCGTGGAAACCATTGAAGGAATTGCAATCGAGCCACAAATTCACACGGTCTCGTTTGATCCGGTAGCCGCTGAAAAAGGCGAATACCGGCATTTCATGCAAAAAGAAATCCACGAGCAGGTACGCTCGCTGACCGATACCCTTGCCGGCCGGGTGGATTTTCAAAACGGGAAAATACGCCTGCCAGAATTGAATTTAACCGCAGATATCGCCAGGCGCATCCAGAAGATCTACATCACGGCCTGTGGTACAGCTGCCTACGCCGGCATGGTCGGGAAGATCCTGCTCGAAAAAATTGCGCGGGTGCCGGTTGAAGTAGTCATCGGCTCCGAATTTCGCTATAGCGACCCGATCGTGGATGAAAACACGGTGGTACTTGCCATTTCACAATCAGGCGAAACCGCTGACACCCTGGCAGCCATGGAAGAAGGCCGGAAAAAAGGCGCCCTGATCTGGAGTATTGTCAACTCGCTTGGCTCGCAAGCCATGCGAGTCGCCGACGGCAGTATAGCCATGCAAAGTGGTCCAGAAATCGGCGTAGCGTCCACCAAAGCATTTACTGCACCCCTGGTGGATCAATACATGCTGGCAATCCTGCTTGCAGATCTGCGCGGCGTGATTGATGAGAAAACTCGCAAAAAACTGGTGGCTGATCTTCGGCTTGTGCCTGACCTGGTTGGTCGCACCCTTCAACGCGAACCGGACGTAGAAAAGGTCGCCTATGCGCTCAAAAACATTCGCGACTGCCTGTACCTGGGCCGTGGCATCAACATGCCCATCGCGTATGAGGGGGCGCTAAAACTCAAAGAAATCTCTTATGTACACGCTGAAGGTTACCCAGCCGGGGAGATGAAACATGGCCCAATTGCGCTGATTGATCAGAATATGCCAGTGGTATGCATTGCCCCCAACGATCCATGGCACGAAAAAATGATCAGTCAGATTCAGCAGGCCAAAGCCCGCCAGGGAACTGTAATCGCAGTCGCCACCGATGGGGACGAAATTATCCATGGCATGGCCGACCATACTCTCTGGGTACCAGATTGCCCTTGGATGCTCTCACCGGTTGTAACAGTCATCCCCTTGCAGTTACTCGCCTATCATATCGCCAGTATCCGTGGGCTGGATGTCGATCAACCCCGCAACCTGGCCAAAAGCGTCACAGTTGAGTAAGACGGAGCGAAACAAATTTTTATTTGGTGATTTAAAATAAAGTCGTTCCACGTTGAAATAAATTCGTTCCTTTATTCAAAAAAAGTCGTTCTATTGGTATCTATGTAACTGGACTTAGGTCGGAAATTCTGAATATTGGTAACTGATGTCGAAAGTTAGTAACTGGTTTTTAGGGATGGTTCAATGAGTTGTGAACTGAGAAGAGATATTTGAAAAAAAGGCCAAGCTGCGATAGGATAAAGTTTGCAAACCAATCCAAAGTAGCGAGGCCTAATGAATAGAGTACTTCCTCTCGAAACGAAAGTCAATATC
>JAPLGT010000268.1:0-40811 GCA_026390035.1 Chloroflexota bacterium | reverse complement strand
TACCCTGGACAATGTATTTTGACAAAGCGCGCGCGCTTCATGGCGCATATTGGCGAGCAAGGATGGGTTACCCGCAATCGCATGGATGTGTAAATTTAACCCCTGGCGACGCACACTGGCTGTTCGATTGGGCGAAGATTGGCGACTGGGTTTACGTACATGACCCATCGGGGCAAACGCCGACTGACCCTTCGTTTTATGGAAACGGTGGAGCGTAATGTCAAAACTGGCTAAAGGTAAAACCTTTTGGCCAGTTTTTTTTGGAAATGGATAAATCATTGCCAATCCAGCAGCCTGGCAAGATTTGTTCTATCCTTCCATCGTATTAACTTACGGACGAGCCACCCTGAGCAGTTCTGTCTCCTAAAAAAGAAAAAGATGGTTTTTGTGGATGCTTGGAGCGTGCTTTCCATTCCGTCCATCCAATTCCGAGTACGTAAATACAAGAATTCGATACGCACTGGATATTCGGCACTAATTTGATCTGAGGCTTTCACTCTCCTTTGGCTCGTCCCCACTACAAGAGACTCATTGCGCCCGTTAGGTCAGCTTCGACTCTAATATCAGCTTTTTAAGTTGAAGCTGATATTTTGCGAGATTGAGCCATCGTTTCGATCAAAAATAGACAAACACCACCAAAGAATACTGCTGGCTAAAAATAACAAGCTCTTTTCGATTGCTATGCGAATTTATTTATCGGAGAGGAATTAATTAAGGTAGCTGTCAGGTAAATATTTATGATATTTATCTATTATATTGACAAAGAAAAACGAGACTGATATACTCCGATTACATTCTTCAACATTAGATATCATTCTTTTCTCCGTAAAATTATTTATAGCAGGTTTATGAAAAGCACACGTGATCGAATTCTACAAACACTCTTACGCCGACCCCGTTTAACAACAATCGAGTTAGCAGAAGCTGTGGGGATTAACCCCATATCTGTACGCCACCACATTTCCAACTTGCTAATTGAATCCTTGATTGCCGCTGATGAAGAGCGGCATGGGGTTGGACGCCCTCGGATGGTTTATTACCTCACCGAAGATGGCCTCGAAAAATTTCCAACACGCTATTTGCGTTTGACAACCCGCATTTTAACTCAGATGAAGGATAAATTTTCTCAGCCACTGGTAAGCGAAATGTTCAAAGAATTAGCTACCGCAATGGCAAGTGAATATGCCGACGATCTCAAAAACCTCAATGTTGAAGATCGCCTAAATATGATGAAGGACATCCTGGCAAATGAAGGTTTTGTCGTCGAATGGGAAAAACAAGGAACCCGTTACCTGATCCACGAGATTTCATGCCCTTATTTACAGGTCGGTCAAAGTCATCCTGAAATCTGCACAGTAGACCAGACATTGATATCCACCATGTTAGCTGTCCCCGCAAATAAAATTCAATGCATATTAAGCGGTGCAAATAAATGTACGTATGCTGTCCAAAACTTACCGTAAAATATTAAATTCAAAATACTACTATACCAATACTTCAGTAGTATTTTGCCCCAACCTACGCAAAAATAGCACCCACGAAGAGGAAAAATGACAGACGAAAGTCAAAATATAGTTATTTGGAGTATCCACGAAACCCACCCGGAAATTGTAGAGCGAGTGCGGGCCAGCCTTTCAGAAGTCGTTGACCCTGAAATCGGCCTCAATATTGTCCAGCTTGGATTGATACGCAACGTAACAATTGATGGTGAAATTGCCCGGGTAAAAATGATCTTGACGACACCATTCTGCCCCTATGGGCCAGCAATGGTGGACATGACACGTCAAAAAGCCATTGAAGGCTTAAAGATGCCCGTTACGGTTGAAATGGGTATGGATCCCTGGGATTTCTCCATGATGGAAGATCCATCTGCACTGGATTGGGGCCTCTACTCTTAATTTTTTCAGCTTACAGAACCAGAGAAAATAATTTCCAATTCTTTAGTAAATAAAAAATCCCCGCAGAGTTAACTCTGCGGGGATTTTTGTAAATTCCTTAAAATACGCTCAACACATCAGCAACTGCATCGAGTACATCACTAGCCATTACAGATGCTTCAGCGCCAATTTTTTCCGCAGCATAAAGACCAGCCTGGGCGTGGATCCAGGCGCCAGCCACGGCCGCCTCATAAGAATTCACGCCTTGTGCTCGTAAGCCTACGATCAAACCCGCCAGGACATCACCTGTACCGGCGCGCGCCAGTGCTGAGGTTGCCACCGGGATGAGTGTAGCACGCCCGTTCGGCGCCGCAACAACGGTGAAAGCGCCTTTGAGCACGACCACATGTCCCCACTCTGAGGCAAACTTCAGAGCAACTCCCAGACGATCGGCCTGAATAGCTTCCTTATCAAGCCCGGTTAGTGATGCCATTTCGCCAGGGTGCGGAGTAAGGATCGAATCATTCGGCAACAATTTCGGCCAACCTTCAATTTTCGATAGCAAGCGTAACCCATCGGCATCCACCACCATTGACGGTAAAGGAATGTTTTTGTCAGACTTCTTTTCAAATTCAGATTGCGTAAACCCAATTCGACCAGTTGTCTTTTTGGAACCGACCTTGCCATTTAACATATTTTCAATAAAAGTCTTGGTTGTGTCTTCGATACCAAAACCTGGTCCAATCAAAATAGCGGTAGCGCGATCGATGTTTTTTACAAGCACATCAGCGCCAGCATCCGAGATTACTCCTAATTCCTGCGGAAGAACTATCCAGGTTGCTTCTGGAAATTGCCCTGCTATTGCTAGTTGAACCTGGCCAGGTACCGCCAATTGAACTAGACCAACACCAATCCGGTAAGCAGCCTTACCAGCCAATAATGGCGCACCAATATAGTTAATTGAGCCAGCGACAACCATTGCTGTCCCAAACGTCCCTTTATGGGAATCTGAAGGTCGAAGAGGTAAATAATCTTCAACAATTTCATCATCAGCAACAAAGTTTTTGACATTCAACCAGGAAATAACCTGATCACCCAGACCTATATCTGCTACACGCAGCTCTCCCGCCAGGTCAAAAGCAGGAAATCTAAGTAAACCGACCTTCACTGCCGCCATACATACAGTCAAACTGGCTGGAATAACCTCATCAGCTGCCTCACCAGTATCGCAATTCACCCCGGATGGACAATCTACTGCCACTACATAAGGCGGCCATGAAACTGCCCCAATGGCTTTGTTGACAGCATTCAATACTTTAACAATATCATCCCTGAGTGGAAGCTGGACCCCAGTACCAAGAATACCATCGACAATCACATCAGCTGTACTGACAAAAGCTGATAGATTATCAAATTGCGAATCCGTCTCTTCCAGGATAATTTCGCCGCCTTCTTTCCGAAGTCGCTCAACCAGCACATCGTTTTCAATTTTACGGTGAACTACATAAGCACGTGTAAGCCAACCATTCGCAGCCAAATGAGCCAAAGCGATGAGTGTATCACCACCATTGTTCCCTGAACCAACCAGACCAAGCACTTCACGCTCGGTATCCTCGGTATGTGCCAATAAAGCTATCTCATCAGCCAGGCCATGACCGGCATTTTCCATCATCATTTCGAAATCTAGGCCTTTAGTGCTGGCTTCCAGTTCGATTTCGCGCATCTCGCTTACAGTTACAAGTTTCATCAGGGTACCTCTTAGGAATTCAAAGGATAATAATTCATTCTAACCCATTGCATGCGTAAGGGCGCAGCAATGCTGCGCCCTTACAAACAAAACTCATATACTTATTAAACGACCCACCCTGCCGTCGCACGAGGGCTGCCGCAGGGGGTGTGGCTCTTCGCGTGTGTCACGAGCAGGGTAGGAAATACTAACAAAACAAATGAGGGGCAAGTGCGCCCCTCAGCATTAATATTATATACTAACTATCCTTCTTTGCCAACCCATTTAACCCTAATTCGTCAAGCTTTTTCGAATTTGGCACACCCGTCTCTGGATTCCAATCACGAGCTTCGTAATAAGCCAGCATCATATCGTCAAAAGGAATAATGTAACCAGCAGAGCCACCGTCCGAATATGCCCGCAGAAGCGGCTTTGGAAGAATATCATTCGAACGTGTAAGCCCTAACCGAATATTGATCATCCGTTTCAAATTCCAAGATCGCTCACCGCATAGCATTAGATCATCCAGAGTCCAGGCATAGCCGCAAGCAGAATTTACAAGGTTTAGCATCGTCTCTGCTGGGACATTCGCGAACATACATAAAACCAGGGAATTATTTACTGTACGAAAATCCTGGTGCCTGGCGACATTGAATGCTTTTTCGGCTCCCGCATGGCGATCAAAAAATTTGAGACCGAGGCTCGCATCTACCTGGCCAATATCAGCTAAAAAGTAATCGGATTGATTATGACAGGCGCCTCTTGGCGATGTGGCATACACAATTGCCATGCCCGATGCTCCGCGCGGATCATGGTAAGCAATTTCGAGGCCATTTACATGAATAGCTTCATCAGCAGCGCCAAAATGCTCAGCAAACCCTCTGGCGCCAAGCGCAAGGAGCTTGCCAAAACCCTCGCGTTTGACCGTCAGGTGAATACATTGCGCGGCAGCTTCAGCATTACCCCAAACCAGATCAAGATTGCCAGTTTCTGGAAGACCAATAATACCAAGCTCAAATAATCGAAATGCTAATCCAATGGTTCCGCTCATCGAAATAACATCGACACCATAACGGTCACATAGCTCACCCAGGCGCGTAGCAATTGCAGGGTCGGTCAAACCAAGATTTGGGCCAAATCCAATCAGAGTCTCATATTCAGGACCTTTGCGTTTCTGTCCATCTACAAGTCGTACAACTCGACCACAAGCGATTACGCAGCCATGGCAGGCGCTTTTGCCCACAAGGATTGTTTCGGCCAAACTGGCACCTGAATTATTATCAGCACCTTCCAAGAACCCCGCGCTGAAGTATTTCTTTGGCTGTTCTCCCAAATAATTGAAGTAATCCGCTGCGCCGGCTGAACCAAGCGAACTTAGCACATTGGTCATAGGGTCAGCTTTTAGATCATGATTAGCATTAGACCGGTGAACAGCATACGCTGAAGTATCAAATACAGGTACCTTGCCAGTCCCATTTACAACGAGAGCTTTAAGGTTCTTGCTCCCCATAACGGCACCCAGTCCAGTTCGCCCCGCCACGCGGCCATGATCGCACAACAAAATCGAATAAGGGATCAAGGACTCGCCCGCCAACCCAATCCCAAGAACTTTCGAACCGGAGACACCGGTCAAAATTTTCAGGGATTCCTGTATCTCGTATGTATCCTGCCCCCACAGATTTGCTGCATCCCGGATCTCGACATAATTATCATTGATCCACAAATAAACGTGACCTTCACTCCTGCCTGAAAGCCAGACTCCATCGAAGCCTGCCTTTCGCAATTCTGGTCCCCAAAAGCCACCGCAGTTCGATTCTGCCCACAAACCAGTCAATGGCGACTTGCCACAAACCACAAAACGCCCAACGGTTGGACCAGCTGTCCCAGAAAGCGGGCCATTTAATATTAAAAGAGGTGATTCGGGAGAAAGAGGGTCAAGTTCCTGAGTAAGAACGTCAAAAAGAATGCGAGCACCAAGCGAAGCCCCCCCCAGATAATCGCATTCCCATTCAGCAGGAATCAGATAAGTTCCAATTACTTTGGTTGTAAGATTGACCGTCAAGATCGGTTGCATGGCTAAATTATACCCTCCATCAGGTAGCAATTTATTATTGGAATCTTTGCCTCTACCGATTTACCGCACAAAAACACGCATCAGCAACACGCTATCTACCGAAATCTCGCCAGCGGTTGCGCTGGCGAGATTTCGGCAACTTGCATCAAACTCACGAATAAGCTCTCTGATCGGAAAATCGGTTGAGAATTGTTCAGCGTGACTTTTTATGCTTATTTGGTCAGCAGCAGCTCTAACAAGGCTTTTGCGGCCAGCCCAGGACCTATCCGGTCCATACCAGTAACCCCAAGCTGTGTGCGCAATTGAGCTACCATGATTTTTTGGTCAAAAATAGTTTTAAAAAACCGCTCAGCGATGGTGTCGTGAATCTCCGAATACTGCATTGGTCCAAAAACATTGACAAAATAAGTATGCACCAATCCGGTTGATGTCGTCGTCCCCTTACTCATGGCAGTACCTTCTTTAAAAACTGTCAGTGCAGATTCAAAATTATCAAAGGCTTCGACCACGGGATGCTGATCATCAACAGGTTGATAATTATTAGCGTACAGGAGCATATCTACAGGCACGCCTTTGATAATATTTTCCAATGTTGTTACAGGCAAAACAACCCGAGCATTTGTCTGGCTTGGATTCATAATAATCGAACGATCAAGCTGACTGAAAGCATAACCAGGCTGCAGATCATCCAATCGGATGAATGCACCGATTTCTGTCCCATACCCCAGAATTCGCCCATCAGGAGCAATTTCAAAAGAACCCATGTCATCGGCAATAATCGTAATCTCTCGAATTTTTTGGCCCGCCAAAGAACGGAATGCTTCTAATGTTTCCGATTTTCCAGTTCCTGTGTCACCAATGATCACAATATTTGCACTTCGCCCACCCTTTAAATGCAGTTGAAGCATTGCACCGTGAAATGGCAAGTTACCTTGTTTCATGACCTTGATATTATGCAAAGTTAAGATCATTTTCTTCAGATAGCCAAAATAACCAAACTCGTCGCGTCGCGGTATTGCGCCGATCAAGATGTCGCCATCATCATAAAAAACCGTCGGTAGGGCAGCCAGATGGTCAAGTGCATGCTCTGGAGTTCCAAAAAGGAAAATGGCATCTGGCTTGCAATTCAGAGCTTCGTCATCGGCCAGCTCAAAAAGATTACTCATCGTAAAGCCTAATTCGAAAAATTTTTCATGGAAATAAACCAGTATCAGCATTTTTCCGACCCTGGCAGGATAACACAACCATTCATTTTTATTTACCGCAGCCAATTCGATCGGATTGACGCTAATTCGCTCAAAACTGCCAGTTCGTTTATTCATTGGAGGATTAAGTAACATCGGAGGGTAGAGACAGACCTGGCGAATGACCGGAACATCCCCCAATTCACTACGGTACTTTCCCAACCCGGGAATTTCTTTTGGTAAAGCAATCGTTGCAACTTCTGCACCAGCACTCACCTGTCTATATATGCGCGGATGTCGTCCACTGAGATTTTCCAGAACATCCCGGTATGTTCCTCGCACAAGGTTCATCAAAGTTTCCACCGTCGAATTAAAGGTACGGTACGGACGCTGGTCAAATTTATCTCCAGCCGAATCGCAAACTAAGAAGCGTTCAAATTTTCGCCAATAATCATATAAACCTTCCACAAATTCATGCAAAATAGCTGGCTTGTCGATAAACCTGTGATCGTTAACCAGCTTGAAGACCCAATCCAATTGAACTCTGGCCACGAGCCTAATTGTCTGGCTCAAAGATTCTATGTCTGATTCTTCAATCAAGACGGGATCTTTGGCGAACATCACCAAAACTGGGGAATCCTGCCGAATTAATGCATGAACATATCGCCCAATTACCTCTCGAAATAAAGAACTGGCCAGTAATTCATCTGCTGACTCGCAAACCCGATCTCGAATTCGGATAATAATTTTATTGTCCACAAATCTATATGCTGTCTCGCTCAGGGTAGCATTCATTATTTTCCTATCCTTTTAATAATCATAATTCAGGAAACCCCTGAACATGTCTTTGGTTGTGCTTTTTCGCACAAACATCCGGGGCAAATTAAAACCCGGGCAAAAGATGCCCGGGCTGCAGATAGTAATTCATAAGAATTACAAAATTTCCTTCGTCATTTCCCGGGCACATCGCACGAAATCTAACACTGTTGGAACATTCCGCATCATTACAGCCATGCTACCTTTTACATCCAACTTGCGCGTTAGCATGGCTTGCATGGGATCCAAGTCTCCAGTCAAGACTTTTGCAAAATTCCCATAATCTGCTTTTAACGTGAATGCCGGATGATGACTGGATATTTCACTAACAACCTCGGTTCCACGACATTTGCCATGCCAAAGATCAAGGTACATTACAAATTGAGCCTTTAAATTCCCTTCAGGTTCAATAATAAAATACATATCGCCTTCCCAGTTTTTGGCAATCTGAGCATAACGTTCATCCGAATTTATCTTATTTTCAAACTCTTTGAGCCATTCGGCTGATGGAAACATAGTAGACATGATAATCTCCTCAGAACTACAATAAAAAATATTTTACCATATGATTGACATAATTGATTAATAAATGCTAGAATGGTTTATCATATAGGGTATCTTTTTCAAACCTAACTCAAAAACCTTGTAGCATAATTTTAATGGTTAATAAATTGGAAACGTCCTCTTTTACATCGTTTTCTCAAACCATATCACGTTACACAAGGAGAGAAACAAATGAGTAAGGATTCACGATCGCGTACCAAAATGTTAGGGCTCGCTTTGGTTTTCCTTTTGCTGCTGACCAGCCTTCTCACAGGCTGTTCTCAGGAAAAGGTTCTCAAAATCGGGTACATCACCGAACAGACCGGTGTAGATGCTTATGTAGGAACGGCATCTGTGCCCGCCTTGGAAGATTACATCGCCAAGATAAATGATGCCGGTGGGATAGGTGGTTATAAACTTCAACTGGTTGTTTATGACACTCGTTCCGAGGTTCCGGATGCCGTAACAGTCATCAAACGCCTATTTGACCAAGACAAAGCAGTCGCCGTTATCGGACCATCTTGGTCAGCTGCCGGAGTTCCGATCGCTGATATTGCAGATGCTGCCAAAGTACCTGTGATCGCAACAACTGCATCGAACGTAAATGTGACAGTCTCCGAGAGCGGTCAATTACACCCATACATGTTCCGGGTATGCTTCATTGATCCATACCAGGGATATGCCCAATCTGATTTCGCCTACAACAAGTTGGGCCTACGTAAAGCTGCTCTTCTAACCGATATTGCTTCACCATATACCGTCGGTCTTCACCAATTTTTCGAGAAACATTTCCTTGAGCTGGGTGGTCAGATTGTCGCAAAAGAAGGTTATACGCAAGGCGATTCTGAATTCCGCGCCCAGTTAGCCAAGATTAAAGATTCGGGTGCCGATTTGCTGGTTGTCGACGCTTACACCTACAAAGATGTCGGTCTGGTCGCTCAACAAGCAGAAGCGCTCGGGTTAAAAATCCAGATCATGGCAGGCGACGGAGTATTTGTGCCAGACTTGTTGGATATGGCCGGACCACAACTCGAAGGCGCCTACGTTACCACGGGTGTATCTGAAAGTTCTCCTGAGTTCGCTACCTTCAACGCCGATTTTGAGAAAAAACATTCGATCAAGGCAAACATCTATACATACTATGGTCTGGATGCTCTCATGGCGATCGAATACGGAATTCGAGAGGCTGTCAAAAAAGGCGATCCCACTCCTACCGCAATCCGCGATGCTATCGAAACCATGAAAGATGTTCCTCTATTCACGAGCACAGTTACCATGGAATCAGACACGCACAATCCTCACAACAAACCCTTGCTCATCATGTCGATCACGGGTGGACAATGGAAACTTGTTGAAACATTCACGCCAAAATAGATATTAAACCACCCAAGGGGTGTTTGCTGAGTCTCAGCAAACACCCCTTTTGATTCATGTTTATATCTAAAACTCAACGAAGCGTAATGGGAAGGAAGTCATCAATGGAATTATTTTTCCAACAACTTGTTAGCGGCATTTCGATTGGCGCGATCTACGCTTTGTTGGCAGTAGGGTATGCATTGGTGTATAGCGTTTACAACTTCACCAACTGGGCCTTCGACGCTTTTATGGCCTTCGGGGCCTTCATGGCCTTCATGGCGATCACAACGTATGCATTTCCTTTCTGGCTGGCAATGATTTTTTCAATCATCTTGACGGTGGTTCTCTCTGTGGGGGCAGAAAAACTTGCATATCGCCCACTCCGTCAACGCAAAGCCCCACGCCTGTTCATGATGATTTCCGCAATGGGCGTAAATCTGGCCATTGTGAACCTTATCAATAAATATTTTGGGGGCACTTTCCGAAAATTTCCAATTCAAAGCGCTCAGCCAATATTCTTTGGTGGTGTATCCATCGGAAGAATGGATCTTCTAGCTGGCTTAATTTCATTTGGCGTTCTGGGATTGCTCTGGTTGTTTCTTTATCGTACAAAGTGGGGATTGGGAATTCGAGCCAGCGCAATCGATATCCAGACCGCCTCACTTATGGGAATCAACAATGACGCTGTAGCCATGATTATTTTTATCATCACTGGCGTACTCTCTGCTATAGCAGGTGTTTTTTACGGCATCAAATACGCAGTCTTTCCCACGATGGGTATTGTCACGATCAAAGCAATGATCGCCAGCATCGTCGGCGGACTCGGCAGTTTACCGGCGGCTATCGTAGGAAGTATGATCCTCGGTATATTAGAAACGCTGGTGTCGGGCTATATTTCATCAAGCTACCGCGACCTGTTTTCTTTTTTGTTCCTGATCATCATCCTGCTATTCTTTCCCAATGGACTCATGGGCAAGAGTGGCGATGAGAAATTGTAAAGAAAGGACAGCCAACCAATGAGCTATCTCACAGCAATCGTCATACTGAGTGGAATAAACATTATTGCAGCTATTGGAGTAGCCATCCTGACAGGTTATACAGGCCTTTTTTCCATTGGGCATGCCGGGTTCATGGCCTTGGGTGGATATGCAAGTGCGGTATTGGTCAAAGAATTTAATATTCCATTCGTTATCGCACTACTCGCAGGCGGCACATTTGCTGGCCTATGCAGCTTTATCATCGGTTATCCTGCTTTCCGCAGCCGGCTGCGCGGTGACTACTTCGCAATTGCAACACTTGGGTTTTCTGAAGCTATCCGATTATTATTAAATAACACCAAAACACTTGGGGCTATCAAGCTTGGGGGCGCGTTTGGATATATGAACATCCCCAATCACTCGAATGTCTACGTGGTTCTGATCGCAATGATCCTGGCGGTATTTTTTGCCCATATGTTTGTAACCTCGCAATATGGGAAAAATTGTATAGCAGTTGGGCAAGATGAAGTTGCCGCCCAAATGATGGGCGTTGATTTGCTGAAGACCAAGCTGATGGCGCTTTTCATTAGTGCTTTTTATGCCGGCGTAGCGGGAGGACTACTAGGTTTTTATTTCGCTTACCTGAGTCCATCCTTTTTTACCCTCACAAAATCATCCGACCTCCTGGCAGCCGTCGTATTCGGCGGTATTCAATCCCTGATCGGCCCGGTTATAACCGCTTTTGTCTTAATTGCTGTCCCCGAATTGTTACGATCGCTGGCTGAATGGCGTTTGATAATATATGGTTTCTTGTTTGTAGCTGTGATGATCTTCAGACCTCAGGGCTTGTTGGGTTATGTGGAAATGAACTTGAATTTTGTGAGAGTCTTATGGAATAAATTACGCCATACACAAATCGATGCAGCGAAAGGTTAGGGAACTCAGATGAGCACAGACAATAATCCATCAGGTGAAATCATCGCCATTAATAACCTGACTGTGGACTTTGGCGGCGTCAGGGCCGTTAATGATGTCTCTCTATCCTTAAAGGCTGGCGAGATGGTTGCTCTCATTGGTCCAAACGGCGCAGGAAAGACAACAGTTTTCAACTTAATCACAAATGCCATCAAGCCAACTTCTGGTCAGATTCTACTGAACGGAAAAAGTATTCTTGGGGTGTCCCCGGACAAGATTTGCCGAATGGGAATTAGCCGTACATTTCAAAACATTCGTCTCTTTCCCCAAATGACAGCTTACGAGAACGTCGAACTGGGTTTGCATAGTAAGCCGTTATATACATTCGCAGAAGCGTTTTTCCGAACACCTAGAGCGCACCAGGTAGAGTTAAATACTCGCAAAAAAGCGCTTGAATTGCTTGAAATGGTCAATTTGAAGGATCATGCCCACGCAAGAGCATCCAGCCTGCCTTATGGCTTACAGCGGCGTCTGGAGATAGCTCGTGCCATGGCCACCTCTCCACAGCTGCTGCTGCTCGACGAACCGGCTGCTGGCATGAATGAAGATGAGTGTAATGATTTAATAGAACTGATCCGGCAAATCCATAAAGCCATGAACTATACAATTATCATCATCGAACACCATATGGCTGTAGTCATGGATCTTTGTCGTGGATCGCGCATCTATGTACTTAGCCTGGGTTCTCTCCTCGCAGTAGGCAGCCCGGACCAAATCCAGAATAACCCGCAAGTCATCAAAGCTTACCTGGGAGAAAGAAAAAATGCAAGAGAAAACTCCAATGCTTGATGTCCGCGATCTTTCTGTTTATTATGGCGGCATTTGCGCTATAAATAAGGTGAACCTACACGTTGACCAGGGCGAGATCGTCGCTGTGATTGGCGCCAATGGCGCTGGAAAATCCACTCTGATGAAGACAATCGCAGCGATTAAACCACAAGTTTCGGGTTCCATCTTTTTCAAAGGCAAACCTTTGGTAAAAGAACCCCACAACGTGGTGACCAGTGGAATTACATTAGTACCTGAAGGTCGCCGAATTTTCTCACCATTATCTGTGCGAGAAAACTTGATGGTTGGAGCGTACACTCGATCAAATCGTGATGAAATTGAAAAGATGATGGAAGAAGTCTTTCAGCTTTTCCCTCGCTTGAAAGAGCGCATTAACCAACGGGGCGGAACACTATCCGGCGGAGAACAGCAGATGCTTGCAGTTGGACGCGCGCTAATGTCACAGCCACAGATGCTGATGCTGGACGAGCCGTCCCTGGGTTTGGCGCCAATCATCATTGACTCGATGTTCGAAACAATTGTTCGGCTAAACCGTGAATTAGGATTGACCATTCTACTCGTCGAACAAAACGCCTCACTTGCTTTGGAAATGTGTAATCGTGCCTATGTGTTAAAGACAGGTCAAATCACAATGGAAGGCACGGGCCGGGAACTGCTTGATGATCCTCGCGTTCGCGCCAACTACCTGGGTGTGAAGTAGCTTCTCCAAATAAAAAGAGCTGTCCGTGAATAAGCGGCAGCTCCTTTTTATTTCCAATCAGAAAGACCATTAGATGCCCCGTGCGGACAACCTACTTTCCCCCCAATCCGCCCTGGTTTCAGGCACAGATAAAATCTCCCACTCTGGGCGGCGCACCAAACCCAACGCATCATTCTCGCAGGTCAACACACACACTCCGCATCCAACACATCTAACCGCGTCAACTTCAACTCCATTTTTCATTATTAGAGCATTAAACATGCAAGCATCCACGCATAAGCCACAGGCACTGCACAAAATCGAATCCACTTTATTCACAAATGCAGAACGGGCCACCACGTTTGCAATTCCAAGATTAGCCATACCACGCAAAATACCGCAAGAACAGGTGCAACAATTGCAGATATAGTGAACTCCTTCAAGGTTGTTGCTGACTGAGTGGACCAGACCTGCTTCGGCCGCGCGCCGCAATGTTTCCAGGGCTTGATCTCGATTAACAGCCCTGATGTTTTGGTTATTGTCGAATGCGCCCTGGCGTTGATCGAGAATCATGCATACATCGACCGGATGTTCACAAGCCTCACCAATCAATGACTTTTGCTTTCGGCAAATACAGTCCAGAACGCCCCAGGCCTGGGCGCCATTTACCAGGTCTGATGCACTTTCAAAAGGATGTACTTCCATACTATTTCGAACGCTTTTCCCAATCGGGATTACGCGATGAAATTGTGGTTGAACACGTAGAACTTCACCAAACGCATCATCAAAGTACGCTTCAAAGAGGTTAGCCAGTTCCACATCCATATTATTGACTTGCATTTCATATATTCCAACAACAAATGGCATGATGCGATAACCCAAACCAGCCTCACCCCTCCCAACGTCAATCAAACCTCGGCGAGCCATGCTTTTTAACGTCTGGCGCAGTTGGCTTGCATCGACACATTGGCGCGTGGCAATAGCTTCAACACTTTCTAAACAGTTGGATAAGCTGGCAGCCAATTCAGCTTCTTCAACTGTGAATAATTTTTCTAAAATACGAAGTTCAACACCATTCTTCGATTGTGGGAATCCATTCGGCAAAGCATCCAAACTTTTTGCAAGGTATTTATATGCATTGTCTGTCATCGCAATCATCCTTCAATACAAGTATTTTTTTAGTATACTCACTTGCTAAGTTTGGAATAGTGTCAAATGTCTTAAATTATTAAATGACCCGCTGAATTTATAAAAAAATAATGACCATCAGCAAATAACGCTAATAGTCATTATTAATGGTGCGCTGAGAGGGACTTGAACCCTCACGCCTTGCGGCACATGGCCCTCAACCATGCCTGTCTGCCAATTCCAGCACCAGCGCAAGCAAGGACGTATTATAATCACCTTCGTTCGTCTGTCAAGCTAATCCAGCAAACCGATTTTAACCGGGATAAAATGCAACTAAAGACCAAACCTATCATTCTTTCATTGATCGTCATTTTTGGCATCACGATACTTGCTTTTCTGGTTACTTCGTCCGTACGGTATACATCGCCAACAGCAGTATTCCAATACATAAAAACCCATCCAAGGGATGTCGCCATTGTTTGTCTTGATCCATCTAAACCACAACTTGGATATTTCCTGAATGCGAATGAACCATTTCCGCTGGCTTCTACATACAAATTGGTGTTGTTATCTGCTTACGCAAACGAAGTTGCGCTTGGAGGATTGGATCCAAAAGAAACATTGCCAATTTCCGAGTTGGAGAAATACTATTTACCTGGCACCGATGGAGGCGCTCATCTTGAGTTCATCAAATCGCTAGGAACTTCACGCACAAGCGTGAACCTCGATGAAGTCGTTGACGCCATGTCTACCTTTGGTTCAAACGCCGCAACTGACTATCTGATATCCCGCCTGAAAAAAACAGATTTTCCCAATCTTTTCAAACGCCTTGGACTGACACAAACCAGTCAGCCGACCTCATTTCTTGGTCTTTATCTTTTTATCAATAACCACGAAACTGGGTTGTATGCCGAAGAACAGCTTTCACCAGAAGAAATCAGGGCAGAACAATCTCGGCTTGCAGATTTATTCGTGAACGATCCTGATTGGCGAAAAACAGAAATTGAGTTTATAACCAAACCAACCAATGCCGCACCACTTTTTGTGCAAAAACAGGTGGTAAGCTCCTTTGGCGTGAATGGCTCAGCCAACGATATTTCACGAATTTTGCTGGCGGTTTATGGCAATTCCAGCGTTTTTAGTTCTCAAGAACAAACCATTATGCGTAATCATCTGGAATGGCCAATGCGCCATAATCCAGAAAAAACAAAAGACTTTAAAGTTCTAGCATCTGCAAGCGGTGCCTGGCCAGCGGTGCTAACATCTGCCTGGTTTGCCCAAACTCAAAATGCAAATGCGCGCGTGTTGGTTGTTCTATATCGAAACATCCCGGATGATTTCTGGAACACTTGGATTTCAACATTTTCGCATCAACAGTTTGAAAATCAGGTATTATCCAGCTCAGATTGTTCTCTTTTTCATCAAGTTCAATAATTCCAAGCATAACCGGAGCATTATTATGATCAGAATCGTTCTTGACGCCATGGGCAGTGACAGCCACCCCACTCCTGATGTTATCGGTGCTGTCCTGGCTGCCCGTGAGTACGGCGTGGAAATAATCCTGGTGGGCGATGAGACCCGCATCAAACCTATCCTGGAAGCGCAAAATCCGGGCAACCTTCCCATTCGCATTGTGCATGCCCCAGAAATGCTTACGATGGAAGACAAAGGCGAAGCACTTGCCTTTAAGGCCCGCCACAAAGACTCGAAAAACTCGATGGCAATCGGTATCGATTTAATAAAAAAAGGTGAGGCTGATGCCTTTGTTACTGCGGGAAACACTGGCGCGGCCTGGCTGACGGCATTATTCCGCCTTGGCCGAATTCGCGGCGTTGAAAAGCCTGCCCTGGCCGCCGTTTTCCCGACCGCCAAAGGTTCCTGCGTGGTATTGGATATTGGCGCAAACCCTGATTGCGAACCGCAAAATATTCTCCAATTTGCAATTATGGGGAGTATTTATGCAGAAAAGGTTCGGGGAATCCAAAACCCAACTATTGGCTTACTCTCCAACGGCGAAGAGGAAGGCAAAGGCAACCACCTTGTAAAAGAGGCGACACCATTATTGAAAAACGCCGGCTTAAATTTCTTTGGAAATGTAGAGGGAAAAGAAGTGATCGGTGGATCAGTCGACGTTGCGGTCACGGATGGTTTCACCGGAAACATTATGCTTAAATCTTCCGAAGCGGTTGCAAAATTAATCGTTGATAATATCAAGGTTGCCATAAAAAATGGCGGTCCACTCGCTATGCTGGGTGGTTTGCTGATCAAACCTGCGCTCGGAAAAATTAAAAAATTGCTTGACCCCAGTGAAGAAGGCGCAGCGCCCCTATTGGGTGTCAATGGTCTGGTGTTCATTGGGCATGGGCGATCTGATGAAGTTGCAATCAAGAATGCCATCCGCGTAGCCAGAAACGCAGTCGAATCTGGCGTATTGGAAGCCATGAAAACCAGTCTGCAAGATCGCATTCAAACTGCACGGGGAGAGTAAATAACAAATTTTTCCAAGCAATATTTTGAATGGCATCATATCCCTGCATTTCCCCCCGAACAGGCAATATCCGCCATTCGCGCCAATATCACGAGCCCTTCTAAATAGAGACCATCATCTAGAACGGCTCTCCGCAATTATCTTTTGGTTTTCTGTGCCCTGTTTTTTTTAAACCATTCATAATTGACTTACCCAATATCACCCGAGGAATTCATGAAAATACTGACTCAAGAAAAAACTATTCGGCGTAACGCCAAGATTGGACAATACACCAGTCTGGCATCCCTGGTTATCCTTGCGGGCGGCATGTATGTCTCCTTTGTTTACCCCACCCAGCTTTACATTTCTTTCCTGGCGCTCTTCGTTGGGTTTATCCTTTCGCAGGTTGGCATCTACTTCGGCAATCGTTGGGGCCGCCGCCCTCGCATCGACGAACGGCTGACAGCCGCCCTCAAAGGGCTGACAAAAGACTACACCCTGTATCATTTTCTCTCACCTGTTAACCACCTTTTGGTGGGTCCGGCTGGCATTTGGATCATTGAGCCTTATTATCAACGCGGTACGATTGTTTTTGAACGCGGAAAATGGAAACAGAAAGGCGGCGGGTTTATGCTTGCTTACCTGAAAATCTTTGCCCAGGAAGGCTTGGGACGCCCGGATATCGAAACAAAAGCCGATCTAGATGGGCTAACTATTGCCTTGAAGAAAACACTTGGTGAAGATCAGCCAATTCCGCCAATCAACATCGTCATGGTTTTTACGGATGACCGGGTGGTGTTACAGCCGGAAGATTCCCCTATTCCAGCCATGAAGATCGAAATGCTTAAAGAATATTTGCGTAAATATGCCAAACAAACCCCATTCTCAACAGCGGAGAGCAAGCGCATTACAGACGTCCTGCCATCTGAGAACGTCGAGTAGCTAAATTCATTCGGCTATCAACCAAGATGGCCCTGGTCTATTTGCCAGGGCCATCTTTCATTCAAAATCATGCCAGGACCTTCTAACACATCACGAAATATCTTCCCATTCCCGATGAGTTGAGTGCTATGAAAAACCCCTATTCTGGAAAATCCCGTGAAAATATTTCCCACAACAGGCCAAGAAAGTGGCCATATTTTGGGATGATGACCGCATATATGGCATTAATATCGATAAAATCACCCACTTCCCGAAAATTTGTTTTTCAAAAGGGGACTTTTTCAGCAGGCTCCTAAAATTACTTTTTATTTCGAACGCCTGTTTCATGGTAAACTAAAATTTACCACTTCGAGCAAAATTAATTATCAACAATAGAGATTCTTATGACTTCCATCGTATCCATAGATATTGAAACCACTGGCCTTGACAACTCCAAGGACACAATCATTGAAATAGGGGCGATCCGCTTTAATGGCCACCGGATCGAAGACGAATGGTCAACCCTGGTCAACCCAAACCGTCATATTCCGGAAAACATCACAACACTGACAGGAATCGACGACGGTATGGTACGCCAGGCACCGCGTTTACAAGACATTATCCCCAATTTGGCTGAATTTGTTGGCGATGCGCCTGTACTCGGTCAAAACGTCCGCTTTGACCTTGGGTTTCTACAAAAACAGCGCATTCTGACCCTTAATAAAGTTCTCGATACTTATGAGCTAGCTTCAGTGCTAATGCCAGGCGCCAGTCGATACAACCTGGCTTCACTCGGCAAACTGTTAGGCATCCCCCTGCCAAACTCGCACAGAGCACTTGATGATGCCCGCTTGACTCATGCTGTTTATGTACGCTTATACGAAATGGCGATTGAACTACCGCTTGAACTGCTGGCAGAGATCGTGCGCAACGGAGAACCTCTTGACTGGGACGGCAATTACACCTTTCAAAATGCGCTACGCCAGCGCTCGCGTGAGCAGGTCCAGGCTAAACAAGTTAAACCACAGATCAGCGGACCACTTTTTGATGAACGCGAATATACTGGCAAGATTCAGCCCATCGGCCCAGTCATTGAGCCCCTGGCACTTGACCCGGATGAAGTCGCTTCCGTTCTCGAATATGGCGGCCCTTTTTCTCGATATTTTGAAGCATACGAACAACGCCCAGAACAGGTGGCCATGCTGCGTGCAGTCACCAACGCACTCTCATACAACGGTCACCTGCTTGTTGAGGCTGGCACCGGGGTTGGTAAATCTTTTGCTTATCTCGTCCCGGCAGCTCTCTTCGCAATTCAAAACAACACTCGCGTGGTTGTTTCCACGAACACCATCAACTTGCAGGATCAACTCATCCAAAAAGATATTCCAAGCGTTCGCGCAGCCCTGGGGATTGATTTACGTGCAGCCGTGCTCAAAGGTCGAGCGAACTATTTATGTCCCAGACGACTGGAAGTTATGCGGCACGGCGGGCCAAATACGCAGGATGAAATGCGCGTCCTTTCGAAAATTCTCGTCTGGAGTTGGAATGGAGCAAGTGGCGATCGCAACGACTTGAACTTAAACCGCCCGGCAGAAAAAGAAGCCTGGATGCGGCTTTCGGCTGAAGATGATGCCTGCTCGTCCGAAAACTGTGCTGGCAGAATGGGCGGAGCCTGTCCCTTTTACAAAGCCAAACAGGCCGCTCAATTAGCCCATATTTTGATCGTTAACCATGCTTTGCTGCTTTCAGATGTTGCCACTGGTAGCAAAGTATTGCCTGAATATCAGTACCTGATCGTTGACGAAGCTCATCATCTGGAAAACGCGACGACTGGCGCGCTTTCCTTCCGACTTTCCCAAAACGATTTTGACCGTATGTTGAAAGAAGTCGGTGGTATATCTGGTGGCGTGCTCGGGCACATATTGAGTGTCACCCGCGACCTGGTACGCCCCACAGATTATGCCCAGCTGAATCAAATTGTTCACCGCGCCAGTGAAACCGCCTTTCGGTTGGACAGCTACGCTAAAGATTTTTTCCATGCCATGGCTGAATTTATCAACATACAAAGGGAAGGGCGCCCCAAAAGCCAATATGCCTACCAGGAACGCATTCTGCCTTCCAGCCGCAGTTTACCTGGTTGGGATAATGTCGAGATAAATTGGGGTACAGCCGGCGAGGCCATGGTACTGCTGATCAATGCTGTCAGCGAGCTTTACAAAGCTTCGGCAGAGTTATTCGCCGATGGTGTCGAAAACCTCGAAGACCCAATGGGAAACCTGAGCAACCTGCTGCGGCGATTGATGGAAGCCGAAGCAGCCATTAGCGGTATGATCCACAAACCATCTCCTCAAACCATCTACTGGATCGAGGTTCAACCGCTCAACAACCGGCTGACCCTGAACACGGCCCCATTGCGTGTTGGACCTTTGATTGAAAAATATTTATGGCATGAAAAATCCAGCGTTATATTGACTTCGGCAACCCTGACTGCAGCTGGCGATTTTACTTATCTGCGAAATCTGCTCCTGGCAGACGAAGCCGATGAACTAACTCTGGGGTCACCTTTTGATTATGAAAATTCTGCGCTTCTGTACTTGCCCAATGATATTCCCGAACCAAACGCACCAGGTTACGAGGCGGCTGTCAACCGCGCCATCATTCAAACTGCCAATGCCAGCGGCGGACGGATGCTGGTTCTCTTTACCAGTTATGCACAATTAAAACGCAGCTCCCAGGCCATAGCGCGCCCTTTGAATCAAAACGACATTCAAATTTACGAACAAGGCGAAGGCGCCAGCCCCGCTGCACTGCTAGAAGCCTTTAAGAGCAATCCCCGTGCTGTCCTGCTCGGAACACGTTCATTTTGGGAAGGCGTAGATGTACCCGGTGATTCACTCTCAGTAGTTTTGATCACCAGGATCCCATTTGAAGTTCCATCTGATCCTTTGGTAGCTGCCCGTTCCGAAACATTTGAAGAGCCATTTAGCGAATACCAGGTACCCGAAGCTATATTGAAATTCCGTCAGGGATTTGGCCGACTTATCCGTTCCGCTTCAGACAAAGGCGTCGTTGCCATCCTGGACCGGCGTGTGCTCACCAAACAATATGGCAGGTTATTTATTGAAAGTTTGCCGCAATGCACCATCCGAACAGCCAGCTTGAACGATCTTCCCAAGCACACCGCCGGCTGGCTAAACCAATAAAATTTACACACGCGCACTCCAGAAAAAGACGAGCTAATTGGCTTGTCTTTTTTTATATAAGCAAAAGTTATGGTAAAATTAGTTAATGTCTTCTGAGAATAAGATTAACTAATACTTATTATCGTCAGCTATTACGCAGCATTACATTTGTCATATTTTATTTGTGAGCATTTGCACAAGTAATATTGCGGAATTAAGGTATTATTAATCCTGTCAAATAATGACAGATTTATCGGATTACATATTGGAGGTGCACAGTAAGATTACGCTGATACACCAAATGTCATACATTATTGATATACCCAAATAGGAGAAATGTAAAATGCTTAAAAAATCTATGCTCTTCGTAGGCGTCCTGCTGGTCATTGCAGCCATTTTGGCCGCTTGCGCACCCGCTGCTACACCGGCTCCGACAGAGGCCCCTGTCGTTCCTACCATGGCTCCTGCGCCCACCGCCGTGCCCCCCACCGCCGTGCCCCCCACAGCAGTTCCGACTGCTGACCCGGCGGATGCCATCAAGCCAATC
Source organism: Chloroflexota bacterium (assembly GCA_026390035.1). Taxonomy (GTDB): domain Bacteria; phylum Chloroflexota; class Anaerolineae; order Anaerolineales; family Villigracilaceae; genus UBA5195. The sequence continues at coordinate 19,570 of JAPLGT010000268.1, read as the reverse complement.
TTCGCGGCTTCCGGCCACGCCGATGCCAAAGCCCTGGCCTTCACCGATTGGGATACTGCCAAGCCTCAAGAAGTCCCGGCCACCTGCGCCCGCTGTCACAGTTCCGCTGGTTACCAGGAATACATCGCCAATGGCAAAGTCGCCAAGGGCATCCCTGCTCCCGCCGGCCCGTTGGAATGCGCCACCTGTCATAATGACACCGCCAAGAAGCTGACCTCGGTCACCTTCCCATCCGGTGTCACAATCGAAAACCTCGGACCAGAAGCCATCTGCATGACCTGCCACCAGGGTCGTGAATCCAAAGTCAGCGTCGATGCAAAAATTGCAAAATTCGAGATCAAGGATGTAGATGCCCAGGTCGTACCCCTACCCGTCTTGGATGCCGATAAAAAACCCGTCCTGGATGCAAATGGCAAAGCCAAGACCACCTCATTCGGTTTTAGCAATGTGCACTATTTCGCCGCTGGCGCTACTCTCTATGCCGGTGAAGTTCACATGGGCTATGAATATGATGGCAAAGTTTATGACATCAAGACCCAGCATGTCGATGGCCTGAACACCTGCCTGGGCTGCCATGACCAGCACTCCCTCAAGGTCAAGGTCGAAAAATGCGCTGAATGCCATACTGATGTCAAGGCCGTGGAAGACCTGCAGAATGTTCGCGAACCTTCCTCTGCCAAAGACTACAACGGCAATGGCGATGTTAAAGAAGGCGTTGCCAAGGAAATTCAGGGTTTGCAAGCCATCCTGCTTGGCTCCATCCAGGCTTATGCATCCGAAGTTGCCGGCACCCCAATTGCTTACGATCCGGCTGCCTATCCTTACTGGTTCGTTGCCGGTAAAGACGGAAAAGCGGATATGGGCAAAGATGGCAAGACTCCTACAGGCTACAACAAGTGGACGGCCCGCCTGTTAAAGGCTGCCTACAACTACCAGGTTTCCATCAAGGATCCCGGCGCATTTGCTCACGGCGGCAAGTACATCATCGAACTGCTCTATGACTCGACTGCAGACCTGAACGAAGCAGCCAAACTTAAGACCAAAGTCGATATGTCCTTGATGGCTCGTGAAGATGCTGGTCACTTTAACGGTGCCGCTGCTGCCTTCCGCCACTGGGACCAGAACGCTGACAAGGCCTACACCTACGAAGTCGAAACCGCCTGCACCAAGTGCCATTCCGCTGCTGGCTTACCTGCCATGCTGGCAGGCAAAGAGGCGACTTCCCAACCCGCTGGCAATGGCTTTATGTGCTCAACCTGCCATGATGTCACCGCCTTCCCCGCTCGCCTGCCAGTCAAAGATGTCACCCTGCCATCCGGCAAAGTTGTCACATTCGGCGATAAGGCTGACTCTAACCTTTGTATCGAATGCCACCAGGCTCGTGCATCCAAGAAAAGCATTGACAAGCAGATTTCTGACTTCGCAGTCACTGATCCTGATGCTATCGTTGGTAAAATCACTGTAGACGGCAAAGATAAGGCCTTCAGCTTTATCAATTCCCACTACTTGGGAGTTGCCGGTTTATGGTTCGGCGGCGACGCTCAGATAGCCTATGAGTATGATGGCAAGACCTATTTTGGCACCAATACCCACCCCGCGGTTGATAACAAACCCGGCTGCGTTGGCTGCCATGATGTTCACTCCGGTGTAGTCAAAGAAGAACTTTGCGCCACCTGCCATGCTGGCATCAAGTCAGTTGATGATATCCGCATGAGCCAGGTTGATTACAATGGCAACGGCAAAGGCTTTGGACAAGAAAGCGTTCGTGACGAATACCGCGCCATACGTGACGTGCTCGTCAAACAAATCGCAATTTACGCCAAAGAAAAAGGCGGCGCTGCGATCGTTTACGATACAAACGTCTACCCCTACTGGTTTACCGACGCCAACGCTAACGGCAAGCACGATGCCGACGAAAAAGCCTACAGCACCTGGACTGCTCGCCTGCTGAAAGCAGCCTATAATTACAATTTCATGACCAAAACTCGTGGCGCTTCCTTCCACAACGCCAAGTATTCAATTCAGATCGTGATCGACTCGATTGAAGACTTGGGCGGCGACGTCAGCAAGTTCACACGTCCGTAATTCAGGCAAATCTAGCAAAAAAAATAGAGGGTGCCTTCGGGCATCCTCTATTTTTTCGCCACTACCATTTGTGATCAATATAATTCTAGTTTCACGAACAGGTATCCTGGCTTGCCCAGGATTATTATTTTTGTTTTTAGTTACGAATCGGCCTTCTCTACGTGCGCCATGGGTTGTTCGCCATCCGAATAATCAGAAATGATGATTAAGGCATTGGTAACCACGCCACCGGGGTTGTGCCAGCGGTGTTTGAGCTGCGCCGCAAACAATAGGCTATCTCCAGTTTCCAATAAGTATAACTGACCCTCTACCTGGTATTCCAACTGACCTCTCAGGCAATACACAAATTCATGACCGCTATGAGTCATTTGGTTGGGTCCGCTGCTCGCACCATTCTCCAGGGTAAGCATAAATGGCATAGCCTTACCAGTAAATTGTTCGCCACCCAAACCTTCCCAAAGCCCACGCAAAAAAGGCAACCGGGTACGTTCTTCTGCTTTCAGAAAAACTATCTTTTTCCTGATTTCTTCAGGACTGAAAAAGTCTGTTACCGGCACAGACAGGGCGCCTGCAATCCGATACAATGTTGACACCGATGGTGAAGTTTTACCGCGCTCGATCATGCTTAATGCATTGGCTGAAAGACCACTCATCGTTGCAAGAGTACGCATGGAAACATTACGTGCTTCCCGCAGTTGCCGTAAGCGTGTGCCAACATCTATGGAAATAGCCTGCCTTGATAATGAGCCCATGAGTGGATCCTTTTCCTTTTTTATATAGATAAAGTGTATCACAATTGACATAAAACCAACATAACTATTATATATTACAATTAAGAAATTTTGGCAACATAATTTTCGCAAATCTGTAGGCAAAATATTTTAAATAATTTCACCTGAACGCATATCCTCGAATCGGCCACCAAACACCTTGAGCCAGAAATTATTCACCACTTAACTGCTAATATGATTAGGAAGACCGCCAGTCGACGGCTTTTTGTTATAATCAATTGAGACCACACACATGACAAAATTCTCACTCATTTTTCGACAACAAGTCGTTTTACCACAGGATCACGGAACGTGGGTTTTTATTCTATGCCCGCTGGTAATCGGTTTATTCGCCGGTGGAAACCTTACACCTGCAAGCTGGGCGCTTGCCTCGGCTGCTATGTTCGCTTTTTTAATCCGGCAACCCATTACGATGGCCATCAAAGCATATGTTGGCCGTCGTCCTAGCAGCGATCTGCCTGCGGCGCGTTTTTGGATCATACTTTACGGAATCCTGATTCTGGCATCTCTTGTAAAACTCATCTCCTTCGGGGAAATTTACATTCTATATCTGGCTATCCCTGCCGTTCCAGTATTTGGCTGGTATCTATGGCTGATCAGCCGTCGGGAAGAACGCCGGCAAGCTGGTCTCGAAATTCTGGCAACTGGTGTGCTGGCATTAGCCGCACCAGCCGCATACTGGATAGGCAAAGGCAGCTACATTTCATCAGGCTGGTTTTTGTGGGTTCTTGTCTGGTCTCAGTCTGCTGGGAGCATCTTATACGCGTATTTACGACTTGAACAGCGCCAATGGAAATCCAACCCTGGCCTGAACATGCTGGTAAAATTTGGGGCGCCAGCTTTAGCTTTCACAACTTTCAACCTGATTTTTTCTTTTGGACTTGCTTCTTTCAAATTAATTCCTGCCTGGATATGGCTTGCATTTCTGATCCAATTCGCAGAAACTATTTGGGGCACCCTCAATCCAGCTATTGGAGCAAAACCTGTTGCTGTTGGAATCCGACAAACAATTGTGACCTTACTATTCTCAATTATATTTATCAGTACGTGGAGATAAGCCATGCCGAATAATGGATGGGTAACTTTACTGGAAGTTTTTGATCGCCTGGAGGCAGAAATTTTAAAGGTAGCCCTTGAAACCCAGGGCATTCCGGCCCAATTATTCCAGGAGGGCATATCCCACTACCTTTACCCAGTCAGCGGACCGATGGGAAAAATCGAATTATGTGTGCCAGCCGAACGACTGGAGGATGCACTCAGCTGGTTGTCAGCGTATAACAATGGCGACCTTCTCAATTATGATCAAGAAGAGTCAGTTGACCCCAATGATGCTTAACGAATCTCCTTGCAAAATAATTCTCCTACCAAATGCAGCACGGGAAGAATGAGAGCCGCATGAAACCATCATCAAAACAAGCAGTCAGGCGATCAATTGCAACCAGCCTGGTTGGCCTGTTTTTTCTTATGTTTGCAATCCTTTCGGCAATTGAACCAACCAAAAGTGTCAGGGCTCGAGCTCCGGAACCTACATCCCCGCCCCCAGAAGCAACTCCCTGGCAATCATCACCTCGATTAAAAAAACCTTTTCTACCTGCCAACCCGACCATGGCTGAACAAGGTGCGATTCCATATTGGTCGATTTGCCTTTCGTGCCACGGCGATAAAGGTCAAGGTCTAACCGACGAATGGCGCGAGGCTGGTTTTGGCGAAGATATGAATTGTTGGAAATCCAAGTGCCATGCCGTCAACCATCCCACTCCAGGCTTTAATTTCCCACGCCAGGTACCACCCATCATTGGTAGTCAAACCTTGCAACGCTTCACCACTGTCGATGAAGTCCAAAAATACATCAAAACAACAATGCCCTGGTGGGATCCGGGCACTCTCTCTGAGCAAGATTCGTGGAATCTAACAGCCTACCTCTTACGCGAAAACGGTAATCTGCCTGCCCCGGCTGAATTAAACCCAAATTTTGCCGCTTTATCACCCGTGCACCTCCCCATTCGCGAACGTAAAACAGAATTCACATGGCAATACGGATTGGCTTCCTTGCTGGGGCTGGCAACAATCAGTCTGATCGGCAAAAGAATTATTTCTCAACAAATGGTATCTTCATCCATAGCTGGCAAATCCCGACCAAATTTTTTTCACCATCTTCATCCGCCCACAATTCCCTTGCCACAAGCACGCTGGCGCTACACACTTGGTGCGGGAGGCCTGGCCATTTTTCTGAGCATTATCATCGCAATTACTGGCGTCCTGGAGATGTTCTTCTATATCCCCACACCTGGCCAGGCTGGACAATCCATTCAGCTTATTTCATTCTTAGTTCCTTATGGTGGTCTCATTCGAGGGTTACACTTCTGGGCGGCCCAATCTCTTGTGGTTGTATCCGCGATTCACCTCTTGAGAGTAATTTTTACAGGAGCGTACCACACACCACGTCGATTCAACTTTCTATTAGGCCTGGCACTCTTCATCCTGGTCATCTTCTTAAACTTTACTGGCTATATCCTGCGCTGGGATAATGGCATTCACTGGGCATTGATCGTTGGCACAAATCTGCTAAAAACCATCCCATTTTACGGAAATCAAATCTACCGTTTTCTAGTTGGCGGTGAAACCCCAGGCCTGGCTACACTTACCCGCTTTTATGCCTGGCACATTTTTGGCCTGACCATTGCCACAATTATTTTATTGGGCTGGCATATTTTCCGAGTCCGGAGGGATGGAGGCATCTCTGCCCCTGATCCAGAAAATCGCATTGATTCACGACGAATTAATCGTTTCGAATTGGTTTCGCGGGAAATTCTGGCAATGCTCATTGCCAGCTTGGGGTTAATTCTACTGGCATCGCTTATCCCGGCACCCATTGCAGCCCCAATTCAAGATGCCAGCATGCCGCTCAATCCAGATGTTCGTGCGCCCTGGTTTTTCTTGTGGGTGCAGCAATTGCTCCGATTTGGGAACGCATTCTGGATGGGAGTGGCAATTCCAATCGGAGTGATTGCGGTTCTAGCCAGCTTCCCCTATCTATTCTCACGTTCGTCACAGAACCAGAATGGCAGCTGGTTCCCGAAATCTGGGAGGCCAGTCCAAATCATCGCCGCAGGCATGGTACTTGCGTGGTTGGTTCTGACTTTTTTGGAGATTGTAAAATAATGGCAAATCTTTCTCGCCGTGATCTATTAAAAATCAGCGCGCAGGCACTTTTAGGCTTGAGTGCCATGCTCGGAATCTCCGGGATAATTCGTTTTCTCAGTTTTGAACCTGACCCACCTCCACCTCAGCAATTTGAAGTAGGTTCAACCAGCGATTTTCTACCAGACACACGCACAATAATAAAAACCATTCCAGCCGTCTTAATACGATCATCGAATGGATTTAATGCCCTGTCCCTTACCTGCCAACATCTAGGATGTACAGTTGAATCTAAAAGCGATGGCTTTACCTGCCCATGTCACGGCTCACGCTATAAGCCAAATGGGCAACTCATTCAAGGGCCGTCCGATAAAGGATTGAAATCTCTACGTGTCGAAATCAGCTCCGCTGATAAAGTTATTATTTTCAAGAGCTGACAAGGATGTTTCCTTTGGCTGCGGACCGGGCACGCAAACCCTTGACATCGCGGGCCATACCAAAGGAAAAAATATCGCTTTGGATAATCACCAACCATTCTTTAATTATCTCCACGATCATTTACGCGATGACTAATTCTAAGTCCCATCAGCTCAACGGTTCCATGTTTGAGCCATCCATTCCCGATAGCATCTCGATTGCTTCTGGTCTGAAGGCGCAATTTACATCACGGGCTTGGAAGCGACTCATAAAACCTGACAGATACATCGCAATTACAGAAATTTCTTGGTTGAAACCAGATCCGTCATCAGATATTTCACCTTTTACGGGTCAGTAAACTACCCCGGAGTGTTTGGGGTCTCCGAAAACATTGATATCGCCGTAAACACTGACTCATTCACATCGGTTATTTTATTTTACCCAGCATCCGTTGGTGGTCAGATTACTATGCTCCCATTTTTAACCGCCTACTATTCCTACGTAAATCAATCTCGAGACAGTCCGGAAGCAATCAACGTACACGATGCCACTCAAAAAGAAATTGAGCCATTTCTGGAACACTGCCAAATTGATTACAAGTTGTCTTTCCACGAATTACATTTGCCAGTATTCAATGCAATTTTCTTTCACGTTTTCTAATAAAGCTAAACCAAGGAGCCGGCATGGACTTTAATTTGAACGAAGAACAACGCCTTTGGCAAAAAGTCGTCCATGATTTCGTTTTAAACGAGATCAAACCCAAAGCCCACGAAGTTGATGAAACAGCATCATTTAATTGGGAAGCCACCCACAAGATGGGCCAACTGGGTCTCCTTGGCCTTTCAATTCCGGAGCAATACGGGGGAGCAGGGGTCGACGCCATCAGCTCCGCAATTGCAATTGAAGAACTGGGTTGGGGTTGTGGCTCAACAGCCCTATCTATTGCCGCGCACAATGGTCTTGGAACTGCGCCAATCGCACTTTACGGTAATGAAGAAATGAAAAAACACTGGTTGCCTCTGGTCGCGAGCGGGAGGGGCAAACTGGGCGCTTTGGCATTGACAGAGCCTGGCGCGGGTTCCGATTTACAAGGCGGCTTGCGCACCAAAGCAGAAAAGATCGGCACCGAATGGGTAATTAACGGAACCAAGATGTGGTGCACAAACGCCAGTATCGCCGAATACATTATCACCCTGGTTCGCACCAATCCAGCGGGTGGATCACGCTCATTGAGCATGCTGCTCGTACCAACCAATACACCTGGTTTGACAATCGGTCAGGCAGAAAAGAAAATGGGGCTAAAAGGCTCCCCCACCCACGCTGTCATCTACGAAGATGTTCATGTGCCGCTCGAAAACCTGGTGGGCGAATACGATCATGGTTTGCATCAGACTCTTGCCACCCTTGATGGAGGTCGCATTAGTATCGGCGCTATTTCACTTGGACTTGCCCGTGCTGCTTACGAAGCATCAATTGCCTATGCGCATACCAGAAGCACTTTTGGAAAACCAATCGCTGAACATCAAGCCATCCAATTCATGCTTGCGGATGCAGCCACCGAACTGGATGCTGCCAGGCTGATGATTTATCGAGCTGCCTGGCTAAAACAGGAAGGCAAACCATATAGCAAAGAAGCTGCCATGGCCAAACTCTATGCAACAGAAATGGCTGAACGGGTTTGCCGCAATGCCATCCAAATCCACGGGGGCTATGGTTACAGCCGGGAGTATCCCGTGGAACGTATCTACCGTGATGCACGTTTAATGACGATAGGCGAAGGCACCAGTGAGATGCAGCGCATTGTAATCGCGCGCCAGCTTTTATTGAACCTGTAAAAATATTTGTATTTTCACAGACAAAAAAGCCGGTCTGATAATCCAGACCGGCTTTTTTAGACTTTCCACACAATCATCCAGGCATTGTAACCTTCGGTCTCGATTTCCACATTTGCCACAGGTGGAAACAAATCTTTAATCTCGACTGGCGACAGAAAGTGACTCCGCATCAATGCAATTTTTTCCACCAATGCCAAAACCTTAACCTGCCAGGTTCGTGAATCAGGTTCCTCAATTACAAGACAACCACCAGGCTTCAATATGCGCCATAATTCAGAAACTGTAGCAGCCTGATCATAGACGTGATGCAGGGCATCCACCATAATGATACGCTCAAATATTCCGTCAGCAAAAGGCAAATTCTCTGTTATTGTTTCAACGCCTGATAAACCTTTCTTACGAGCTTGCCCGAGCATGCCACGCGAAAAATCAGCCACAATGGCGCTACGGACGTAAGGAGTCAGCGCATTTGTCACCCTGCCGGTACCACCACCTGCATCCAAAAGGATGCCGTCAACCGGCAAAGCGACCTTTCTAACCATTTGCTCCAGACGTGAAAAAGGAATCGCGCGATCGTAAATGGGAGCCATGAGCCCAAAGTGATCAAACATACATATCCGCCTTATCCTCAAAACAAACCAATCGACATAAATCAGCCCGATATTTTATTATTTACAGATCAAGGACCAATAGTCACCAAACCACGAATCTCATCGAGAGTGGAAGGGCCTATGCCGGCAACTTTCAGCAAATCATCCACCCGGGTAAAGGCACCGTTGGCATCACGATACTCAACGATTTTTTGAGCCGCTGTTGGGCCAATCCCTGGAAGTTGATCCAGTTCTTCTGCGCTGGCTGTATTCAAGTTGACTGGTTCGCCAGCGGGTGGCGTTGGGGTAAACAACAAACCGCCGCCACCGATAGTTAATTCAGGTGTGGCAATTTCGCCTGTGCCGCCCGGGATTTCGATCTGATCTCCATCCTGCACCTTATCTGCCAGGTTTACCTGAGAAAAATCCACCCCATCCATGAATCCGCCCGCCTGCTGAACAGCATCAACCAGACGGCTTTCGCGTGGCAATCTGTAAACCCCAGGACGTTTCACTCCTCCGCTCACATAGACCACAATCGGCTCAGGGGTGGGTGAAGGGATGAGTACAACTGGCTCGCCCACCGGGGTGCGCACCGTTAAATATAGAAAACCGGCAACGATCAAACCAATTAACACACCAATAACCATCGTAAAAAAAGTCTTCATCTTAGCATCCTCCTATTCTCAGAAATAAGTTATTCATTTGAAAATAACTAAACTGAGCCTGTTTTCTGTCAAAATCAAATTTCTATAATCAGTCTACGACCATAACCAACAGTTTGTCTTCAATAATGTGCAATGCGTTCAGCAAGCCTGCAATACGACTGATTCGTCTAAAATATGCTGGCAGTTCGTCCCCACTAGCTATACGAAAACCAAATTTCTGGTAAAACGGTCCTAATTGCGCCCGACAGGTAAGGTACAGCGGTCGAGGCGCCTCACCCATTAATCGATGGATAATAATTCTGGCAAGACCCTGCCCACGCTTTGAAGAAATGACAGCGAGCGATGCCAATTCAAGTGACCCATCAGCATGAGGCTTTAGCTGTCCGCAACCGGCAAATTGGCCATCAGCTGTTTCTGCTACAACAAAACGCCTCCAATCAAGGCCGGTGGGATTGATCCCAGCTTCGCGAATAAGCCCACTGATTTTTCTGAAATCTTTTTTCAACGCAGGACGAAGCACAAACTCAACCAGGATTGCCTCCAATGACAAACCCCACAGGGGTTAATAATAGATTTGGTACACCAGACGATCACGCCGAGAATAAAAACACTAAAACTTCTGGTTTGGATCCCCAATTCTGGCTTGGATATATTTCAAACATTAGTAGAATGACTTGCAGCCATCTTCCACCGGCTCTTATGAATTTCATTGGAAAGATCAATGATCAACCGCAGAAATTATTCACTACCATGCCAACCAATTCGCGGTTAAGAATATACCGTCCTGCAAATTAGAGCACTTAATAATTTTCCCAAACCGCAAAAAGGCAGGCGAGTTTTGGGCGGCTGAATAGAAAGGAAATTAAATCAAACTCATTTCAATAATTCTTCAAACAATGTCCGAGCCATTTGCGCATCAGCCTTTCCGTGCATTATCTTCATCACTTGCCCTACAAAAAAGCCCATTAAGCCGATCTTACCAGCCTTATAAGCGCCAACTTCCTTTTGAGATTCCGCAATTACCTGTTCAACAACTTTACGGATAGCGCCATCATCACTGACCTTGGCCAATCCTTCGGCCTGGACAATTTCAACCGGTGACTTTCCGGAAACATTAACTTTATCTAAAAGGGATTTGCCAGTATTTGTATTAATCGTGTTTGAATCCACCAGCCGGATGATTTCTGCCAGGTATACAGGCTTCAACACAAGCTCTCCAGCTGTTTTTCCACTTTCATTGAGCATTCTTAGCACGTCATTGATCAACCAATTGGAGACACGCTTTACGTCGCCCCCATAAACTTGGACTGTTTCCATAAAATAATCAGATAAGGAACGCTCACCAGTCAATATGTCAGCGTCGTACTCGGGCAAACCATAGTCCTGGACAAAACGGGCCCGCCGCCTAAGCGGCAGTTCGGGAAAATCCGCCAGTATCTCAGTTTTCCAGGCATCATCCATAAATACAGGCAGTAAATCAGGCTCGCGGAAATACCGGTAGTCAGCTTCGGTCTCTTTTGAGCGCATCTTTTTTAATGTTTGGGTATCTTCGTCCCACTCCAATGTCCAGGCTTCAATTTTGTTCCCGTTATCGTATTCACGCGTCTGCCTAATTATTTCGGTCTCAATTGCCGTGCGAACTGCTTCGATCGAATTCACATTCTTAATTTCAGTTTTAGTATTAAGAATTGTTTCACCCTTTACGCGCAAAGAAACATTTGCGTCGCAACGCAAATGTCCTTTTTCCATATCCGCTTCCGAAACACCAATCCAACGTAAGAGCTGACGAAGCCTGGTCAGATAATTCGCAGCCTCATCCGCTGAATGCAAATCCGGACCCGTTACCATTTCAATAAGTGGCACTCCGCAACGATTGAAATCAATCAACCGCCGTCCCAATTCATTCCGCGTTTTTCCTGCATCTTCTTCCAGATGAAGCTTCCAAATTGTAACCCTGCGGACGGTACCATCCATCTGGGGCACATCCATATAGCCGCCCTTGGCCAAAGACCTGTCATACTGTGTGATCTGGTAACCCTTTGGTAGATCGGGATAAAAATAATTTTTTCGGTCAAAAAAAGAGACTGGCTGGATATCAGAATTCATTGCCCAAGCAAGCAAAACGCCCTTCTCAACCGCGCGTTTGTTTAGAACTGGCAATACCCCAGGCATGCCACAGCACACTGGGCATATATTAGAATTCGGCCCGTCATCCCAAGAGTCGGCTTTGCAGGAGCAGAATATCTTCGACTGCGTATTAAGTTGGATATGAGTCTCAAGACCAATTACTGTTTCGTATTCCATGTTTCATCCTTAAAATAGGCTAAAACAATTATAAATGGTAAAACGAAAAACGGTGCTGAAATGCGTCCGCCGTGATGGTAAGCGCATTTTGCCAGGATATATTTTTAGACTTTCCCTTCAGAATCACCTGCCTGCGTGGTTAAGCGCTGTGCAAATAGGATTGGTATCGTTGTAATTAAGACGACCAGCATGGCAGCCACATTGGTCAACGGCCGGTCTCGTGGCTTAAGCATCTGCCCTAGGATCCAAATCGGAAGTGTTTGCTGCTGTCCTGCGGTGAAGGTGGTCACGATGACTTCGTCGAATGAAAGTGCGAATGCTAGAATCCCACCGGCCAGCAGCGCTGTGGCAATATTCGGCAAAATGATATGCCAGAAAGTTAGAAATGAGTTGGCCCCTAAATCCATGGATGCTTCAATCATCGAACCACCCGTCCGACGAAAACGCGCTAGCACGTTGTTGTATACCGTCACAACACAAAAAGTGGCATGACCTATAACAATTGTCCAAAATGAGAATGGAATGGACATTCCACCAATCGCGGACCGTAAAGCGATCCCAGTCACAATACCCGGCAAAGCAATCGGCAAGACTAGCAGAAAAGAGATTGCTTCCCGACCGAAAAACTCCGACCTGTAGACCGCAGCAGCAGCCAGAGTCCCCAGCACAAGCGCAATAGACGTAGCAATCAAGGCAACTTCAACAGATAAAATTAATGCCTGGAACAGATCCGGATTACCGAAGGCCATTTGCACCCACTTGAAGGTCAGACCAGGTGGGGGAAAAGTATATGCAGAATCTTCAGTGTTAAAAGCATAAAGAAAAATCAGTACGATTGGGAAATGCAAAAATATAAGAACAGCCATGGCTGAAGCTTTTAACCACCACGAAGCCTGTTCTACATCCTGTTTCTTCGAGAATATGTTTTTAAAGAGCATCAAAAGCTCCTAATTTTCTGGCGATCAAGAGGTATCCCAGCATGATTACGATTGGCCCCATAGTAAAAGCAGCTGCTAACGGAATGTTACCGGAAGTACCTTGGAAAGATAAAACAGCCTTACCAATGTAATAACTTGAATTTCCGAACATTGAAGGCACGATAAAATCACCTAAGGACAACGAAAAAGTAAATATTGATCCCGCTATGACGCCCGGAAAGGAGAGCGGGAGCAAGACCGTCCAGAAAGTTTGCGACGGTGTCGCACCAAGATCGCCAGAAGCTTCCAAAAGGGACTTCGGTACTCGCTCGAGAGCTGTTTGGATCGGCAGGATCATATATGGCAACCAGATGTAAACAAAAACGAGGAAAACCCCGGTCGTCGATACAGATAAGGATGGCCCACCCACAACCGGGAGACGTAAATACCAATCAAGCAGTCCGTCCAACCACAAAACATGCGCAAACCATGAAATAATACCTTCTTGCGCCAGTATCAGTTTCCAAGAGTACACCCTGACCAAATAGCTGGACCACAAGGGCAGCGTAACCAGAATATAAAGAATTGTTTTTAGGCGTGGAGATGCGAATCGGGCAATATAATAAGCCAATGGAAAGGCAATCACGGCTGATGCAATCGTAACCAAAGCTGCCATGACCGTTGTTCGGAAAAATATATCCAGGTTTGCAGGTTCAACCAGTTGAGCGTAAGTACGCAGAGTAAACTGTGTCACCACTTTTCCTGTGAAATCATCCAGATAATAGAAGCTATTAACCAGCAGGCTAGCCAGGGAGCCCAGGTATACCACCACAAACCAGGCCAAGGGTGGTAATAGCAAGAGCAATAACTCAAGAACTGGACGACGGTAAAGGTAGGTAGAGATGCGATTAAGCATCCTGCCCTCCCATGAAACGTACGTGCTCTCTTTTCCAAAGCAAGCGCACATTCTGGTCGCGAAGTCTGGTCACATCCATGGAAGTTGTTTTCAGGTTTTGTTCCATCACTACAAGATCACCACCATCTCCCAATTCAACCAGGTAGCGAGTGTAAAGACCAAGATATACAACATCCCTGACTTTGCCATCGACTGCATATTCGTCATCAGCCCGAGCAGCATCAAATCTCACAAGATGAATTTTCTCAGGACGAATCGAAAAAGTTTGCTCGGAACCTGTAATTCGCTTTGCCATCTCTCCCTTTACCAGATTCGATATGCCTACAAATCCGGCCACAAACGAGGTCGTTGGATGTTCATAAATTTCCGCCGGAGTCCCAACCTGTTCGATCCGGCCAAGATTAAAGACAGCAATCCGATCACTCATTGTCAAAGCTTCTTCCTGATCATGAGTAACAAAAATAAAAGTAATACCTACTCCTTTTTGGATGGCCTTTAATTCCACCTGCATCTGCTGTCGCAGTTTAAGATCAAGTGCGCCAAGTGGTTCATCCAGGAGTAAGACTTTGGGATGATTGACCAAGGCGCGTGCCAGTGCCACCCGCTGACGCTGACCACCGGAAAGCTGGGCAGGCTTTCGATCTCCGTAACCAGAAAGTCTCACAAGATCGAGCATTTCTTCTACTTGCTTTTTGCGTTCCGCGGCAGGGAGTTTTTTAATCATCAAGCCGTACCCGATATTTTCGCCAACGGTCATGTGTGGGAAAAGTGCATAATCTTGAAAAACAGTGTTGACGGGACGTTCATAAGGGGGCAGCTGAGAAACGTCCTGCCCATAGAGCAATATCTGCCCTTCTGATGGGCGATTGAACCCTGCGATCATACGCAGACAGGTGGTTTTACCCGAGCCAGACGGTCCAAGCATGGAGAAAAATTCTCCATCCCGGATTTCCAGGTTAATTGAATCTACAGCTTTTACTGCGCCGAAGAACCGGCTGACAGATTTAAAAAGGACCGCAGTCTGATCACTCATCGTATCGTTTTCTTTCTACCTGAATTTAAATGCATCCCTGCCAACCGGACCAGAAAACTGGCCGGCTGGCAGGGAGAATTTTGAAATTTTACTTTCCGCCAATAATTGAAACGTAGGCTTTTACCCACTCGCTGTACGGAACACAGTTCGTATTCCCATCACCACAATCGGCTGTCGGTGTTTTCCAGAAAGAAATCTTTTCAAAGTTTTCTGCACCATTAATCTTACAACCTTCGGCTCCAAGTAGTTCATTGCCAGAACAAGCAGCGGGCACAGCAGGCACAGAACCGAACCAGGCTGCTACGTCACCCTGCACTTTTGGCTGAATGGAGTGTTCTAGCCACAAATAAGCACAATTGGGATGCGGAGCTTTCGAGTTCATCATGGTGGTATCAGCCCAGCCCGTGGCGCCTTCCTGCGGGAAGGTGCTGGAAATCGGCTGGCCATTGGCAGCCAACAAATTCACCTGGTACGGCCAGGACGATGATGCAATAATGCCTTCTGTTGTGAAATCTTCCACCTGGGTTGTGGCGTCATGCCAGTATTTTGGAACCAGCTTTCGCTGCAGGCGCAAAACGCTGACGACAGCATCGAACTGAGCTTGTGAAAGTTCGTAAGGATCTTTAATGCCTAACTCAGGTTTGGTTGCCTTCAGATATAAAGCAGCGTCAGCTATATAAATCGGATTATCCGGCGCCTGGACCCGACCGGAATTCGATTTTCCATCCGGCAAGTTTTGTTCATCAAAAACCACTGTCCATGATTTGGGGGGGGCCGGGAATACAATTGTGCTATACATTAACACATTCGGTCCCCATTGATACGGGACTCCATAATGTGCGCCATTAACGGTGTGCCATGGGGCATTCTGCAACCTTGGGTCAACATTCTTCCAGGAAGGAATTAAACTGGTATTGATAGGCTGGACTGTGCCACCCGCGATCAAGCGAAGACTGGCGTCACCCGAAGCTGTCACCAAGTCAAAGCCACCTTGATTCATCAAGGTGACCATTTCATCTGACGTAGCAGCATCCTTAACGGTAACCTTGCAGCCGGTCTCACTCTCAAAAGCGGTTACCCAATCATAACCCTTATCGTTTGAGCCACGTTCCACATACCCAGGCCAATCAACAATTGCGACCTCTCCTTCGCCTTTGCCTACCTCGGTCTTCATCGCGCTCGCGGCACCGCCGGCTGCTCCGCAGGCGCTCAGTATCAGGCTGGCGATTTCTACCAGTATTACCTGGCTCATGTACCACTTGGTTTTCATATTAACTCCTCACTTTGGGTCTAAAAATGCAATTCCGATCGCGCCAATAATCTTTTCTGACCAAACAATTTGTAATATTTACCTCCTTCTCTAAAGCCCTTTAACTCAAACCCAACCTTCTATTACTAAAAAAATCATTCGTCCAGACAAAAACGATTATATTACTCTTATGTCGATAATGTCAATAAATTCAAATTTGATTGTCTGTTTCGGAAATATAAAAGACAACGGCTAAGACCGTTGTCTTTTATACGACCCGATTATCCTGAATAGTTTAATTTGCAGCCAAACCCACAATCGCCCGAAAAGCAGAATATGCAGTATTCATATCAGGCACCTCAATTGATATTCGAGTACCATCGCGTTGAGTGCCTGGCATTCGCAGGCCCCGGTCAGCCATGTCAGAGCTCCGAAAATCTACAGTCACCAACACAGGTGTATCCACAATAAAGGGATCCGGCGCCTTGCCACGGCTCAGTTTGGTAATTGCCCGCCGGGCTGCATCAGAAATTAACTTATGCGAGGCTTCTGGCGGTAGACATTCAGCCGAATATCTGCCAGTTGCCTGCTTAACTACAGCGGTTTCCACACCACCGAGAAGTTCAACAGTTTGCTCGCAAGCAGTTTGATCGCCTGTAACCATAATGATTGGCACCCCGTAATATCCAGCCAGGGCTCCGTTCAGACCAAACTCACCCACCAGCAAATCATTCAGCCAAAGGTTGGCAACGCAGGCACTCGACCAGGTGTGATCACAGACGGCATTGGGCGATCCATGGCGGGCATGATAACCGACAAAGATCACGCCATCGAACGTTTCGTCAATTCCTTGCATCATCGAATACGGCGACGATGTGCTTGAATTCAAGCGAACGCGTGAATCAAGCTCTTCGATCAAGATATTTGTACCATGCCAATGGCCATCAGAAACGACAATTTCAGAAGCCCCAGCTTCGAATGCGCCTGTGATCGCAGCATTCACATCCTGAGTCATCAATTTCCGAAAACGAGGATATTCAAAATGCCCGGGAGTGATTTGATCCCAATTAACTACTCCGGTAACACCTTCCATGTCAGTTGCAATTAAGATTTTCATATTAACTCCTATTCGGGATAATTTCCTAATCTGGGGTCATTCAGCGATCTGGTGGAATTTCAAAAATGCGCCCTGAGAGATAAGCCCAGGCACATTAATTTAATTCATCGTCACAGGTTTCTTTTGCCGCCAGGTCTCTGTTTCGCTGGCTTGCTCGTAAGCGAAACCGGACCGGAATAACAAATCTTCGCGGAAATCAGGGGCGAAAAAATGAATTCCGATCGGCATCTCTTCTTGATCGAAACCCGCTGGAATAGAAATTCCCGGAACACCTGCGTGATTTCCAGCGACCAAAAGCTGATCAGCGTACTGCATCAGCACGGAATCGCCGAAAATACCACCAATCTTGAAGGCAGAGCTGGGTGTCGAGGGCGTTAACAAAGTATCCACATGCTGAAACGCTTCGTCAAAATCTCGCCGGATTAGCGAGCGAATGCGTAAAGCCCGGTTGTAATATTGCTCACTGTACTGAGCTGCAGAAACATACATTCCCATTAACACGCGCAGCTTCGGCTGCAGCCCAAAGCCTTGAGCCCGCGACTTTCGATACATGCTTCGCAAATCACCATCCATATCCGGGGTACGGTAACCATATTTTACGCCATCATATCTGTGCAAATTTGAAGACGCCTCTACACGCGAAATAACAAAATATGCAGGGATACCAAATCTGGTGTGGGGCATGGGCACATTCTCAACAATTTCAGCCCCTAGTTTTGCAAGCCGTTCCGCGGCATCATAGACAGATTTTTGAATTATATCCGGCACCGGCTCTTCAACAAATTCACCAGATTCAGTGTTCAAATAAGTTATCCGAAAATAATCAGGGGATAAACCTATCTTCAACCCCTTGACTCCCTTCTGCATTTCAACCAAATAGTCAGGGACAGGCACGGCTGCCGCAGTCGAATCGCGCTGATCTGCGCCGGCCATGACACCTAATGCCAGCGCAGAATCGCTAACATTTCGCGTAAGCGGCCCAGGACAATCCAACGACGAACCGAAAGCAATCAAACCATATCGTGAAACTCGCCCATAAGTGGGTTTTAGCCCAACAACACCACAATAAGCTGCCGGTAAGCGAATAGACCCAGCAGTATCGGTTCCCAAGGAAATTGGACCTTCATAGGCGGCAACTGCCGCAGCAGAACCACCCGACGAACCGCCAGGTACGCGGGAAGTATCCCAGGGATTGCGAGTGGCCGGCTGAAATGCAGATGATTCATTGGATGAACCGTATGTAAACTCGTCGAGATTCACTTTTCCCAACACAACGGCACCTGAATTTTCCCAACGCTCTACAGCAGTTGCAGTATAAGGAGACATAAAATTAGCCAGAATTTTTGAAGCCGCCGTCGACAATGTACCTTCAACACAGAAAATATCCTTAATGGTAACTGGCACGCCAGCCAACATTCCAGGATCTTCACCCGCACTGATTTTTTCGTCAACACAACTCGCCTGCATCCGGGCGCGTTCAGCAGTCAAGGTGATAAAAGCATGTACTTTATCTGCATCTGCGCCAGAATCGCCACCAATCGTCCCAGGTTGGCCATCAACTTTTTGGATATGTATTAAATGCGCATCAAGAACTTCCATCGCAGAGACTTCTTTGGCTTTCACTTTGCGCACAATTTCGAGAGCTGAGAGTTGAACAAGATTCATTGGATGACCCTATTTAAGCGTTTGATGGGGTATTTCAGGTACAACTATATAATTGCCATCAATCTCAGGCGAACCCTGCAATAACCTGGCGGTTTCAAGATATGGAAACGCAATATCTTCCCGAATCGCCGGTGTTGTTTCAGCCGTATAAGGTACGCCGTGCGAGGCAACTGGTGTTGCTGGGTCAAGGGGAATCGATTCCAGTTCGTGAATCGCTTTTAGCTGGTTGTTTAACTGCTTGCGAAGATATTCACCCTCATCAACAGAAAGCTCTAAAGCAGCTAATTCAACCAAATGATTAAAAAGTTCAGGTGTAATTTCGTCTGTCATTTTCCTCGCCTTTTATAAAATTTAAGAAAACTGTGCTTTCGTAAACACTGAAGACCATCAATTTTCCAATTCTGGCCAATATGTCACAATTTTATAAAGAAAAAATTTCTTAAATATGCTTCGGTTTGACAATACCAGGAAATTTTTCCTATTAGCCTTATCCCTGCAATCTAATCGACCGTAATGCCTTCGGAATAAATTGAGCATCCAATAACGCCACAGGCAAATAGATGTTAAAACAGAAAATATACAGGTCGATATACTATCAACCAAGTAGCGATTATACTTTATTAAGTATCCTCAATTTGACAGCCAGTCTCGATTTTTATTTGCCCAGAAAATAATTTAACACAAATAATATTGCTTCCAAGTATTTACTCGACTTTTGCAGCTTAAAAAACTGAATACTCAAGCAGGCCCGTAAGGGCGTTTTCTTGCATTTTGGCTGACCGCTGGCAACACAAACTTTCCCTCACCTTGGTCATCACAGGTGAGGCAGCAACCACCATCAG
>JAPLGT010000272.1:0-15294 GCA_026390035.1 Chloroflexota bacterium | reverse complement strand
GTGCCGTAATAAAAGCAATAAGTTCATCCGGGTGTTGTACAATTGCTGTGAGCATTGGCATCCTCTGGTTTCTGGACTTGTTCCCAAACTAATCCTACCAGATTTCCAATGCTCATTCTATTTTGGCGAAACTAAAGTTAAGTATCCGATTTGTCAGCAGGTTGGTTATTTGGTCGTCTGGCTTGTTCAGTCTGATGCATCCGCAGGTTTTACACCAAGATCAGCAGCAGTAAGATGAATTGACTCAAATTCCCAAAAAGCTAGATTCTTTACAGGCAAATTAAGTTCTGATTTAACCTGTTCAAACAAACCCTGGTAGCTGTTCGGGATGGCGAACTCAGAATTTAGGCCCAATCGTCCTGCTAAAATTTTGATCTGTTCGGGATTTTCGGCTTCAATTTCAACAAACTTACCAAAGGGGAGTTCATCAAGGGTGACCATGGCTGTGTCAACCTGGTACATCGTGCGGTATTTTTCATAAACAGCAGCGACTCGATACCCGAGCCCTTCAAGGAATTTTTGAGCCTGGTCAAAATCATTCACAACGAGTTCGATTTCCTCGCGGGAGAGGGCATTCCCGATACGTTCGCCAGGACCTTTGAAGGTGAGGCGAATATCATCAAATTTACGTAATCGCAAGATTTTGTGCTGGCGTTGCAAACTCTTTTGTTGATTATCGAAGCGTAGATTATATTCAAATCCTCGCGGCACTATACATTTGGCATCGATATTCTTTAGGATCGTTTCCACCAAAGCCAGATCGCGAACATAAAACTTTGATTCAATTTCCCGATTGTCCTTTGTCATATTTACACCTTTCAAGATCAGTCGATAAAGCTGTGATCAGAATCCGGTTGGAGAGAAAAATATGCCAAAACATTCCCAAATCGCTCGCCAGACAATTTTACTGAAAAAAAATCAACTTTAGATTACAGTTAATAAAGCCTGTTTTTGTTCGACAGTTTCACCTGCTTTGATCCGTATGCGGTGAATTGTTCCATCTTTCGGCGACTTCAGCTCGTTTTGCATTTTCATCGACTCGAGAATTAATAGAACCTGTCCTTTTTGGACAATATCTCCCTCTGCCACAGGGATGGCAACGATAAGGCCGGGCATGGGGGCTTTCAAATGGAATTCACCATCGTCTATTACCGTGCTTCCCGCGGCGCGTAGCCGTTTTTCGCGTTCGTCTTCCACCGTAACCTGATATAACCTTCCACGCAGCAAGACTTGCCAGTTTTCCTCGTCCGGGTAAACATAACCTTCGTGTGATTTACCATCGATAATCAGCGAATATACAGGCTGACCACTGACGGACTCAAAATCCACTTCCAGAATTTTCCCATTAATATTGACGTGCTTATCATCGATGATTTCCAAAGTATATTCTTTGTTGTCAATCGTGGTGATATATTTCATCTTTAGTTCTCCGGTCTTTCTCGCTAGCGATGCATTCGTTCCCAGCGTCCGACCCATTTCCAGTTGGACGTATCGCGTTCATTTCGCATAACAAATTGGGCAGATCTCTGAGTTTCGTGATGAGCGACCAATGATACTAATACTGCGGCAATTTCAGAATCAGTATCATTTTTATCTTCCTGAATTGAGAAACGATCTTCTACAAAGCGTGTATCGTATTGACCAGCCATGAAGCGATGACTATCCATCAAGGTTTGATGGAATGGAATATTTGTGCGCACCCCAACGATACGGTATTCTTCCAGAGCACGCCGCATACGTAAAATCGCCTGTGCTCGCGTTTCGCCCCATACGATTAGTTTGGAGATCATTGGGTCGTAAAAAGGCGAAATTTCAAAGCCGGGATATACACCGGTATCCACCCTTACGCCTGGACCAGTCGGAAGCAAGCTGTGGGTAATTTTGCCTGTTGATGGAATAAAATTATTGTATGGATCTTCGGCATTGATCCGGCACTCGATTGCGGCGCCATTAATCTTGATGTCTTCTTGCTTATATTGGGTAGGTCGTCCACGAGCGATGCGGATCTGTTCCTTGACGATGTCAATCCCGGTGATCATTTCAGTGATGGGATGTTCGACCTGTAAGCGGGTATTCATTTCAAGGAAGTAGAAATTTTTATCTTTGTCTACTAAAAATTCGATTGTGCCAGCGTTGATGTAGTCTACCGC
This sequence comes from Chloroflexota bacterium, assembly GCA_026390035.1. Lineage (GTDB taxonomy): Bacteria > Chloroflexota > Anaerolineae > Anaerolineales > Villigracilaceae > UBA5195. The sequence goes on along the minus strand of JAPLGT010000272.1, from coordinate 13,144 downwards.
TTGTGCAGCTTTGACAGCTACATCACCCATGCGCTGGCGTAAATCCGGATCCATGAATGGGGATGGGGCTTCTTCCACCAGCTTTTGGTGGCGGCGTTGGATCGAACATTCGCGTTCAAGCAAATGCAATACTGTGCCATGTCCATCTGCGAGAATCTGAAATTCAATATGCCGAGCTCCATCAACAAGTTTTTCGAGGTAAACATTTCCGTCTCCAAACGCTGATTCGGCCTCGCGCCTTGCAGAGATTATTAATCCAGGCATTTCCTCAAGCGAATTGACTTCGCGCATGCCTTTACCACCCCCGCCTGCAGTTGCTTTGATCAACAATGGGAACCCGATTTTGGGTGCGATTGCGATCAAGTCGTCATTTGACATGTTGCCAATATCTTCCGTTCCAGGGACAACCGGTACTCCAGCTTTGCGAACAGTTTCGCGGGCTGTCATTTTGTCGCCCATGGCAGCTATTGATGATGGTTTCGGCCCGATAAAGATCAGACCAGCATCAGCGCAGGCTTCGGCAAAGTCACCTCTTTCGGCAAGGAACCCATATCCTGGGTGAACGGCGTCCGCTCCAGATTTATGGGCAATTGCGATGATTTTATCTCCGCGAAGGTAAGATTCTCGGGATTGCGCTGGGCCAAGCAGATATGCTTCGTCAGCATACCTTACATGTAAGGCCTGACGATCCGCCTCAGAAAATACTGCTACAGTTTCAATCCCAATTTCTCGACAGGCACGAATAATGCGTACTGCGATTTCACCGCGATTGGCTACCAATACTTTTTTGAACATCTCTCATCCTCTCTTGGCTCTAAGTTTCATGTGCATGTTTTATACTGACAAGAAACCTGAAAGTGATAAATTATAGGGGGATGTTTCCATGTTTTTTCGCCGGGTTTGCATCGCGCTTATTCTGGAGCATTTCCAGAGCGTTGACCAGACGCGCGCGGGTTTCACGCGGTTCAATAACATCATCTACATAGCCACGTTGGGCGGCAATGAAGGGGTTGGCAAATTTTGCACGGTATTCTGCCACCAATTCAGCCTTGCGCGCAATTGGATCCGGCGCTTTTTCAAGTTCCTTGCGGAACACTACGCTTACAGCGCCATCAGGCCCCATAACTGCGATTTCAGCGGTTGGCCAGGCCAGGTTTACATCGCCGCGAGTATGCTTGGAAGACATGACACAATATGCGCCTCCGTATGCTTTGCGAGTAATTACGGTTATTTTTGGAACGGTTGCTTCGCAATAGGCATAAAGTAATTTTGCTCCGGAACGGATAATTCCGTGGTGTTCTTGAAATGTGCCTGGCAAAAAGCCAGGTACGTCTTCAAATGTGATGATCGGAATATTGAATGAATCGCAAAATCGAACGAATCGGGCTGCCTTTTCACTGGCATCAATGTCCAGCACTCCTGCTAGCACCGCCGGCTGATTCGCAACTATTCCGACAGAATGTCCGCCTAATCGCGCAAACCCAACGACGACGTTCATGGCAAAATTTTCATGGATTTCAAAAAACTGGCCATTGTCCATGACCATATGTAAAACATCTTTTATGTCGTATGGTTTTCCCGGATCGTCAGGAATGATGGTATCAAGACCTTCATCGGCTCGCAGAGGATCGTCACCACTGTTTAGAAAAGGAGCGTCTTCCATGTTGTTTTGGGGCAGGAACCCCATTAATTTTCGGATCAAATATAGGGTGTCAGCTTCGCTATCAGCTGCCACCTGGCATACTCCTGATTTTTCTGAATGGACACTGGCGCCGCCGAGGTCTTCAAACGAAACTTCTTCGTGTGTGACCGATTTGACCACATCAGGGCCGGTGACAAACATGTAGGATGAATTTCTTACCATGAAAATGAAATCAGTCAGTGCAGGCGAGTAAACCGCTCCACCGGCGCATGGTCCCATGATGGCAGATATCTGAGGAATGACACCACTTGCCAGTGTGTTTCGTAAAAAGATGTCTGAATAACCGGCCAGTGAAACCACGCCTTCCTGGATACGAGCGCCACCAGAATCGTTTAGGCCAATGACAGGCGCACCGTTCTTCATAGCCATGTCCATGATTTTTACAATTTTTGCAGCATGAACTTCGCCAAGTGAGCCACCTAGAACAGTGAAGTCTTGCGAGAAAACATATATTAACCGACCATCGATCGTGCCCCATCCGGTTACAACGCTATCACTGGGATAGTGTTGTTTATCCAAATCGAAGTCGTTGGTTCGATGAATAACAAAAGAGTCAATTTCCCGAAAGGAACCTTTATCCAATAATATATCAAGACGTTCGCGGGCAGTTAATTTTCCTCGCTGGTGTTGGGCTGCAACCCGATCTTTGCCGCCTCCGACGTGGGCTTCTTTCTTGCGCTCACGTAAGCTTTCAAGTTTTGTATTTTCTTTCATTCTTGCTCCTTGTCAAAAAAGGCTTTTGCACTCGGCATGCATATTGTCGTGCAGAAGAGAGCCAGTAACACTGTTGAAAACACTGCGCTAAATAAATAGTTTGCCGGAGAGGATGATTGGACAAAAAGCCGGTCGCACCAATACCAAACATAATATGCTATTGAAACGAGCAAGTTGGCTCGAATAGCAAACCTGGATCGTCTCCATATTGTTACAACCAGCAATAATCCGATAAGTGCCCAACCGGTGCCTGTTGCTAGGATATAGGTTGGATTCGCCTCAAATTCGGTCAGGACTTGCCAGTTTGCGACTGCACCATATCCACGTAATGCATTCCAGAACGTGATAAATAACACGAACATGCCCAAGATGGTTACGCTTATCGGTGTAGGTTGGTCTTTACTCATTTTATATAGGACGAATGGAGTTGTGTTTTTCTTCCACGGTTATTTAGTTGGGAGATAGCGCATTAATTCTTTTTGACCATAAAGGGGCGCTTCATCAACGGCGATAAGTTCTTCTGGAGAAAATTGATAGCGATAGGGCATGCTGCTGGTAATAATATAGCGGTTTGCGAAAATATAGTCCAATCCAATACCTTGAAGGTATTTGCCACCCTTATTTTCCTTTAAAGCCTGAAAATATGCATAGGAATTAATCAATCCATCCATGTTTACAATTGTTCGATCTTTAATAAAGTAGCCTGCATTGCCTCCACCGGTCATTCCGATCAATGCGCCTGGCTCGGTATAGCCTTCGAGGATTGGCATGGTATCCATGAAAGGTTGGCCAGCAATTGAATTCTGATACGGCATCCTATTGATCAATTCGACGCTAAAACCGTAAGCTAGATATAGGCTGATCAAACCGGCAAAAACATTAAAGGCTAAGGTGAATGGCTTCTTGCGTGGAAATCTATCGGTTAACATGGCGATCCCGATTGATGCAAGAATGGTAATTGTGAGCATTTGCATTACCCAATACCATTCGTGTTTTGCTGCGTAGGCCATGGCTCCGTAAAAAAAGACATGCAGCTCAGCGCTTAAGAATAAAGGTATTAAACTTAGCTTGAATACCCGCCGCAGATTTTTTTTCCGGTTTAGTAAGAATAACCCTAAAAAGCCAATTATAAGAATGGCGATGATCAACCAATACCAGCCATCGAAAGTCCAACTTTGATCAGACAAATGATCTGCCCAACCAAAAATTATTTTGAGGGCTAACCCCCAGGCCTGACTGAAATTTGGATCAATTCCGAAAACATCAAGGACTGATTTTGCCGCGCCGCCGTAAACATCATTTGGCATCGATCCCCACCAGCGTTTTATTTGTCCACTGACAGGCATGCTCGTGCCGAACAATAGCTGGTTTAGACCCAAGTATACGCCCAGGCTGACAGCTATGGGACCATAAAATACAGATGCATCGCTGATCCATTTTCTTATTGGTTCGAGTGCCGCCAAGACATGGTTTTTCCCTGAGAGAAAGCCCTGGAACGGTTTTAGACCTTTGGTTAATGGTACGGACCAGGGGGAAAAGTAATGCAATCCAAAGCGGGTTATTAATGTGGTGATAAGCATTCCTGACCAATAAAAAGCCGGTATTGAGCGTGGCAGATTATTTATTCCAAGTGTTGAAAGCCCAAACAATAAGGCGGTTGAAAGGGCTGTGCTAATCGTGACACCAACCATGCATATAATAAAAATACGCAAAGGAGTAAGGTTGGAAGGGCGTGTGTACAATCCCGTAAAATAGAATACAACTGTTTGGATCAGAAATGTAACCGCAGCCACCATAATTGCAGAATTGTCAAAGGCCATCAGGTAAACTTTTAGAGAAGCTCGCTGGATGAATGCTGCTACTATGACAAAGAAGGTGAGTACAAGATCCATCGGTAATAAGTAACGGATTGTACTCCGGCGGAAAATGACCCATATACCTGCCAGCAGGATTAAGTAAATGTTATCAAGGCGGCTGAATAATACAAAAATGGCTGTACCGCCCAGATAAAGTAAATCACGGTTGGCGAGGGTTGTTTTGGATTCCATTTTTTGTAATACAAACAAAAACAGGACTATCGAAAAAGCTACAATACCGGTTTCCATTCCTTGCTGGGTTACGATGGAATGTACTTCCAGGCTAAATGCCCAAAAAGAGGCTGCCAGCATGGCAGCCGGCAGACCGACTGGTTTTTTTAACAATCTAAATAACAAAATGGATGTGGAGACGCTTAACACAGCCATTACCAGCAGTAATATTCGGAGCGGCAGAATTAAATCAAAGCGTGCCAAGGCGAAGATTGGAACACAAACCAGCATCCAAAGTGGGTGATAACCATTGGTCGGATTAATTCTATCGAAAGTGGAGCCGTATCCTTCGCTGATATTTTGTGCCACTTTGAAATAGTAAAACGCATCGTCTCTTGTGAACCATCGGCTGGAAAAATTATGCGGTTCGGAGAGTGCTGCATATAGGTGAACGCTCATCACAATGATGATGAGCGCTATCTCGAACCAATGGAATCGTTTAAAAAATCTCAACCTAGATCTCCAGTGTTATTTTACCAAGCTGGTCGCCCTTTTCCAATCGGGCCTGGGCTGCCCCAGCTTCTTTGATGGGAAAAGTTTTATCGATCGCCACTTTTAATTTCCCATTTGAAATCAGTGTCATGACGTTTTTGTAATCTGCCAGAGTCCCCATGCTCGAGCCGATAATGCTCAATTGTTTGCTGAAAATAAAGCGGTTATCAATCTCGAATTTTGGATTTCCAGTATTTCCAACCGTCAGGATTCTACCGCCTTTACTTGCAGCGCGAAATGAAAGTGGAAAGGTTGTTCCAACATTATCGACCACAATGTTAGCCCCACGTTTGTTGGTCGCTCGGTAAACGCTCTTCGACCAATCAGCTTCAACACTGCGATCGATTAGTATATCAGCGCCGAGGGTAGCGGCAAAATCTAGTTTTTCTTTTCCCGATCCAATCACAATTACCTGAGCGCCTGCATATTTGGCAATCACGATGCTGGCAGAATTTACGCCACCGGAAGCGCCAACGATAAGCACGGTATCGGATGGTTTGATGGCACCTCGTTCGATGAGAGAGTGCCAGGCAGTTTGGTAAACAAGCCCGGCGGCTGCGGCAGTTTGAAGATCAAAGTCATCAGGCAGTTTGAAGAGCTGACGGGTTGAAATTGTAATATATTGGCAGTATGTGCCGCTGATATTTTCGCCGAGAAGCTTCCAATCCTGGCAAAGATTATCTTTGCCAGAAAGGCAAAAATCGCAATGTCCACATCCTATGTTCGCATTGATTGAAACGTGATCGCCAATATTCCAACCAATTACATCAGGACCGAGAGCGGTGATTTTGCCAGCTCCGTCTGCACCTGGGATGTGTGGATAATCGATCTTGAGACCGGGCCAGCCATTACGTACCCAGATGTCAAGCCTGTTTATTGCTGCCGCATGCAATCGAACCATTACCTGTCCTGGTAACGGTTCTGGCACTGGAATATCAGTGTATTCGAGAACATCAGTATTGCCGTGTTTGTTGAAAAGGATAGCTTTCATTAATAACCTGAATGATCACTTAATTTCAATTGTGCGAACATGAATCTGTGAAGTATCGCCCGAAGTATCATCACGGATTTCGATGAAAACCCGAGCTGCTTGGACAGGGCCATTCTCAAAAGTCATTGTAATTTTCGGATCAGGCGCCAGGTTAGTAAAGGTCTGGGTGTACTTGATAGGATCATTAGTATTGGGTGCGTATAGAGAAACATTAACGGTGAAAGAAGTAAGTGAGCCGGTTTGGATATTTATACTGTTCGTGTTGATTGGAGTCTCTGGGTATAGGTCGAAGATAAATGGATTGGCATCAAGCACTCTTGCTAGAGAATCAGGATTGTTGTCAAAAACATCATCGACCCGCCCACTTCCAAGAGGAGAGTGCAGAATGCGAACCTGAATTCCGTTAACTGGGATGGTATCTTCGACCGGAGTGCGGTTTTTCTCGTGTTCAGCAGCGAGGATTTCCTCAATATTTTCAGCAACCTTCAATGTCAAAACATAAAAACCGGGCTTTTTGTTTGGAAAATCAAGGATCTGATGGATTGTTATATCTTTGAATTCAGGATTTCCCATTAATTTATCGTATTCATCGGATGTGGCAATTGTATATAACTCGGGTGAGCCTTTGCGAATATCCGAAATATAATTTATTGGTTGTCCCATTTTGAGGCGCGATCGCAATTCTTCAGGGATGAAAAATTCGACGAATTGCTCTGTCCCATTTGCCCAGGAAGGTGAGACTATATATAAGCGGTTTGGGTTTTCATCCAAACCTGTTTTTACAACATCTCGGAAGACCTGTTCTGCTCCATATTGCATGCCATATAAACTGTAATCTTCAAACCAGGTTGGGCCGTTTACCAGGGCGTCACGAAGCATATATGTGCTCAACCCGACCAAAGCGACAAAGAGTCCAGCTGTGATCAGGATGGGGCGGATGCGCAAGCGCGCTTCTAACCAGGCCAGAACTGTTGAAATGCCAATTGTCGTTATGAGAGCGATCGGAATAGTCACCCAAAGCATGCGGGGCATTCCAATTGCTACAACTGATGCTGGGATAGGGCAGACTAAGAGGGAAATCAAAATTATGCGATAGGACGGTAAACGTATATTCTTAATGGCTTGGAACAACCCAATCGCCAGGAAAGGAAGTGTAAACCATAAGCCATTGCCATAACCTTTCATAGTATGCCGGCTAAGGTCAACTGAATTTTTTGCAAACCAGTACGCTGGATTCATCCCATACGAATAAGCCCTGAAAAACTCACTCAGCTTTTGGGTGATAGATAAACTGCCATCGCTCCAATATGATCCGCGTCTTTTTACTTGTTCGGCGGCTTCGCCTGGGTGCGCTAAATAGTAACGTGCAAAGGGTAGCAAAAATACCAGCCCTAGTAAAAGCCCATTTTGCACCGTTTTCCGCTGATCTGGATGGAAGTGGTAGCGGAAGTCAACAACGAAGAAAATCAGGCCGGAGAGACCCATTAAAATTTGCCCTAAACCGTGTGTATAAAAGGCCAGGGCGCCTGCAATTATTGCCCAGTATAAAGATTGAAGGCGCCCGGAACGGTAACGACTGTAAAAATAAAGGAAGAGACTGTAAAAGGATGCAACTTCAACATATTCAAAGGCTGTGCGTGCATGCAAGAACCATGCCGGAGTTGTCAACACCATAAAAATTCCGGCCCAAGAATTTTTGAGTTTCAGCGTGTCCCGCAAAAGGAGGCTAACCGCAAGTGCGCCTAGCATGGAAAAAAATGCTGAGACGAGGCGAGTGACAAGCACGGATTTGCCAAACAAAACAAGCGGTAAAACTTGAAGGTAGACGCTGGTACCATTAACCCAGCCTTCGGTTGTAAAAAAGGTGGGAAGAAACTCGCCAAAATAATTTGTAAACCCATCGCGCAGGAAATTAGCCGCCAAGTTCATGTGAGCGGCTTCATCAGTAAAAAAATAAATCGGATAACGATCAATCTGAAAACCAACAATGAGTGCGTAGATAATTATAGCGACCAGAACGAGATATTTTTCCGGGTCATTGGCATAAGTCCTGAAGCGGTTGAAGAAACCCATAGCCCATTGCGATACCCGATCGCCCATCCGCTGGTCCGGACTGACTCGCCTGACTGGGACAGATATTTTCTTTTCAGTTTGGTCAGATACCAGGGGAGATTTTTGGATAAAAGCTTCCCCGCGGCCGTCTTCGACTTTCAATGTGACGTGCACCACCGTACCTTCGGGAATGTCGGCTGAAATCTGAATATGCACGATTTTGTTACCCAGCGATTCTATTGCCAGCTCGGCAAGCATATTTTGATCTTGGTTTTCAGGATTTTTAATAAGAGAGTACTCGTCAGATGAAGAAGTGTCGATTGGCAGTGTTTTGGCATCATCCGGAGTGCTGTGCGCCGGGTTGGGTGATGGAATATTTTTCGGAAAAATATCCCGAATATTGATTTTTATTAAAGGTTTTGGTAATTTGGCGAAAAGATTGTTTTTCCATGACAGAATGATGGTAATGAAGGGTTTCATCGCTTCGAATATCTTTTTCTTTTTTCGATAGGAGAACAACTGGACATCCAGAATGATAAATATAATAGTGAAAGCAATCGCAGCGAAAATATAATTAGTATCCATAGGGTTTCAAGGTTTGTAGCTTAGCAAGGCCTGCTTATCTATTTTATAAGTATAAAATAAAATTTGATCAGGTTGATACCGGCGCCTGAATTCGTGCCACTCTCCACCGGGAATGAGGTGAGCTAAGTTTTCCAAATCGCTTCCGCGACTAGATGTTGCAATGAAAAGTGCACCTTTGTCTTTTGGCAAATCTGCCAGGTTTTTGGAAGTTACCTCGTTAAAATACGATTTTTCCACATCCGGAGAAAAATAATTGAAATTGGCAAACGACAGGTAGGGAACATCTGGCTCAGCAATCAGGTAAAAGCGGCTGGATGTGTGCAGGGGTGAGATGAAGGCGGCGCTTTCGTATGTTAATTCGTTGGTGGGATCTTCAAAATAATGACCAGCTCGATAATCGATGAAATAATAGTTTATATTTTGATACCCAGTATAAAAGATGAATGCCAGCAAGCCAACTGGTGCAATCCAGCGGGTAATATTCCCAGTTTTTGGGAGCATGTGCATAGTTTTGGTTATTCCAATGGCAGTAATGATCGCAAGTGCGGATGTGCTCATCAACATGCGTTGGCTGGTAGGCGGTCCGCCTGTGAGCGTGCTGCCTAAAATGATGGCTGCCCAAAACCAGATAAAAATTCCCATGAAGAGCGGGTTTTTGAGGTGCCGAAGCATATAAGCAAGCCCCAGCATGAAAAAAATAGCGGCTAGAAAAGTCAGATACGGTTTTGGTGAGTTGAAAAAATTTGATGGGGCGGCTGAAACGATAAATACCAGACTGGATTTCATAAACTGTTGGGTTAATATCTCAATGGCTCCATTACCGGAACTACTCATTTGATCTTGAATGATGTTGTTCTGGAATATTCCGACACTGTTCATGCGAGCAGAAAAACTTTCAGGATGGGTAATGAAAAAACCAAGAATTGGGGCGGCAGTTATCGTAAATGCTAACCCCAAGATAAGAATATTGTGCGCATGTGTTTGGAAAAATTTGCGAGTTTGCATGCCAAAATATCCGACTGCAAAAAAACCTATCAGTGGAGCCAGGCGGGTACCGGGGTAGGAATAAAAACATAAGCCGCCAAGTATTCCAGCGGCTAGAAAATAGATAGTTGAACCACGTTTTATTCCACGAAATACCAACCACATCATCAGGGTTGTCGAGAGAGAATCCATGATATTGTCCACTCCGATGCGACTGAAGTGGACATGAACCGGTAATGTTGCGAGCAGCGAAGCCGCCACCGCGGCAGTCATGGGATCGAACGTTTCCCGGGTAAATAAATAAACTGCCAGCACCGCCAGGGTTCCAAGAATTACACTTACGATGCGCACTGCAATCGCGGTGCTGCCTAACAAAATTGTGCTCAGACCGGTTGGCAAAAAAGCTAGCATTGGCTGTTGGGACCAGCCAGTTTCCATTAATTGTATGCAGGTGCCCTTTACAAGGCAGGCACCATTTTGGCCCATCTGGCCCTCGTCATTTATAAATGAATACGGGTGTAACTCCAAATCCCAGAAACGGATAAAAAATGCGACCAACAAAATGATGAATAGCCCAAGTATTTCTATTCTGTGTGTTTTTATCCAGACAATCACCCGGTGGAAGGGAGTAAGCTTCCATCTTTCATCGATAAGTACGCTTATAAAAAAGAGAAAAATACTAATACCAGAAATAATCCCAAAACCTAAGGCTTGTGTGGTCCCAGTTGAAATTGCAGTGAAAAATGCTGTAAGCCCGGCTAGCCCCAGGCTGGTAATCCAAAAGCCAAAGCGAGGTTCACGCGATTGTGATGCACTTGTCGCCCCAATGATAGTAGCTGGTGTTTCTCCGGATGACCGCAAGGCCCTAATAAATAAAATTCCAGCTAATGCGTAGAAAATAAGACCGGGCAGCGGGGATGAGTTTTCGATAAGATGTTCACGCCAGGTATTTACATCCCAAAATCCGGGCTGGTCTTTGGCTAAAAGGAGAGTAAGTTGGGCGACAATCCCAAAGATAATGCTCGTGATAAGGAGCGCGAACTTGCCAAGCTTTTTCAAATCTTGAGGGAATTTCCCTGGGAAATACTGATTCATCCTGTTTTTCGCCCGATTCCCAGGATAGTACTGCCGTAAATGACATAAACTTTGACATCCGTCAGTCCGAGCTGTTTCATGAAAAGCTGCAATTCCTTGCGATGGAATGGGTTTTCATTACCAAAAGGCCAATGACGCCCAAAAGCTTTTCGGACGACCAGGTTGTAAACAGAACTTATCCAGGGTACCATTATCGCAACCATCCCACCGATTTTGGTCACTCGAATTTTCTCACTGACCATTTGGCTGGCTTGTTCGCGCGTAAAATGTTCAATCAATCCGATGCTAAAGCTGACATCGAATTGGTCAGATTTTAGAGGCAGAAAAAACGAATCTGCAATGGAAGTTTGGAATTGAGGATTGATTGTTCGTACAAGCTGAATTGCTTGTGGGGAAAGGTCAATGGCGTAACACTCGCAGGCCTCATAAGTCTGGTCCAGATAGTGCAGAGTACGCGCAGAGCCACATCCAATTTCCAATAACTGTGCTGATTTTAATTCTCCGGTTTCCTTGGCAATGTGACGGGCATAAGCACTTGAAAAAAGGAATCGTAATAACCAAAGAAAGCGATGGAATAAATCGTTTTTCGAAGCATGGATTGCCCAAAAAGAGTCCCACATCTCATATGAATTTTTCTCAGTCATAAAGTCCCTGTCTCGTGAAGTTTTCCGGTCTGGAAAGAAGACCGTTACCGCGCAAATGATCTAGGTGCAAAGTAAGTTTTTAAGTTTGAAATTTGGAAACTCAAATATTATTTTGGTTTCTTGATTTGCATTATAAAAGAAATCACACTCTCAGTATGTTTTTATTTTATTACTTGAGACGCTATTTCAACCCAATCTCAGAGCGTGAAATGACCATGCGCTGAATCTCACTCGTACCTTCGTATATTTCGGTGATTTTTGCGTCCCGGAAGTACCGCTCTACTGGCAACTCTTTACTGTAGCCCATTCCACCGTGAATCTGCACTGCCTGGTGCGCGCAAAACATGGCTGTCTCAGAAGCAAATAATTTTGCCATTGATGCTTCGATTGAAAAGCGTTCCCCAGTTGTTTTTGAACGTTCTTTTGTAAGGGCAGCATTATAAATGAGCATGCGAGATGCTTCAATCCTTGTTTTCATGTCAGCAATCTTAAAGCTTGTGCCTTGGAATGCCCCAATTGGTTGTCCAAACGCTTCTCTTTCGCCAACGTATTGTCTGGCTGCATCATAGGCTGCCTCGGCAATTCCAAGTGCTTGAGCACCGATCCCGATCCGACCTGCGTCGAGCACGGTCATGGCTATCTTAAATCCATCGCCTTCGTTGCCAATGCGACTATCGATTGGGATTCGGCAGTTATCAAAAAGCAGTTCGCTTGTCGCAGAAGCACGGATACCAAGTTTGGGTTCTTTTTTCCCGCGAACAAGTCCCGGGGTATTTGCGTCCATTACAAATGCAGAGATGCCTTTTTGTTTTTTGTCTGGATCTGTGAGCATAAATACGATCAGAAAATCTGCTACTGGTCCGCTTGTCACCCAGGATTTTCGCCCATTAAGGATGTAATCGTCGCCTTCCCTGGTTGCGCGACTCTTCATCGTACCAGCATCGGAACCGCTCATCGGTTCTGTCAAAGAATAGGCCCCAATGGATTTTCCTGAAGCGACGGGAGTAAGAAATTTTCTTTTCTGGGCTTCTGTCCCGAATTTTAATAGTCCATAAGCATAAAGCGAATTGTTCACCGACATGATTACGCCGTGAGCGGCATCGGCTTTGCAAATTTCCTCCAATGCCAGCACATAAGAGAGCGTATCCATGCCTGCGCCGCCAAACTCTTCTGGTACCTCAATACCCATAAAGCCCATAATACCCATTTTTTTGATAGTTGCATGAGGAAACTCACCACTTTCGTCAAACTGAGCCGCGATGGGGCTGATTTCGTTTTGAGCGAAGTTACGCGCTGCGTCGCGGATCATTTTGTGCTCTTCGGTTAATGGGAAGATTGCTAGATCATTCATATTACTCCGATGAAAATCTGAAAAAAGTGCGTAAATCTGGGTAAAGGTTTGTATTCTGACAGAATGTTAGCTTGTTGGCCTGGTCTTATTTTGGCTTGTGAATGGGGTGATTATAGCACTTCAAAAAAAATACTGGTTTGAATTGTACAATAAACTTATTGTCCTGTATTTTGGGGTAATTGATTTTTGTTTTAGGATTGTAACCACTCAATGGCGAGCTATTCTGGATAGACGTCGGTCGCCAACAGGGACAGGGGATGTTTTTTGTAGGTTATTAGGAAGTAAAAAATCAGGCTCCAAAAATCTACTTAGGAATGGCTAAAAAATAACTTACCTGTTTGCCGATGAAAGGATTTATCCTCAGGAAAAAGAGCCAGAGGATACTGCGGTGGAAGCTCCATATTCAGAAACAATAACCGAAAACATGAAGTTCATCTTTTCTCAACT
>JAPLGT010000103.1:0-2865 GCA_026390035.1 Chloroflexota bacterium | reverse complement strand
CATTAAATTACCCGGCGGTATGCCTGAATGGTTGACTCCTATTGTCACAATCGTCGCGGCTCAATTATTTGCCTGCCACCTGACGACGGTTAAAGGCTACAACACAGAAGCACCGCGCAGCATCACAAAAATTACCGAAACAAATTGAAGAACAGATACGCAAAATGCAAATGGGCAGGCCAAGCCTGCCCATTTGCATTTTCATCTCGGTAAGGTTCACGAAAATTTTTATTTAATCGCATGGAATAGGGTATTGTGGTTATTTTGGGGCTACGTTGTTTCGCGTGCGTAAAAATAAGCACTAATCTGGCGGGGAAAATCAACTGCGTGGGCAATAATTGAGCAAATCCAACTCGGCGTAAGTGTTAATGCATTTTTATAACAACGCAAAGCTGATCAGTTCAATCCCAAGTTTATCTACTTCTTTGCGCAGGGCCGGGTCTGTCAAAATCTCCAATTCAGCATGGCGTTGATAAGCATAGCTCGATTCTTTTGCGAAGGCTTGATTCACATAGCCAGGGTGGCACATGATCTCGAAGCACCCGTTGGGGAGTAACAGTCTCAGAATCCGTAGAAACTCAGCGCGTGTGGCTTGTTTATCATAAAAGGATGCGAAAAATGCGTCTGGGCTGCGTGGTTGAAATTCTTCCAGCATCCGGGGAGCAGACGCAAGCATTGCTTCGACCAGTTCTTCCGGGATGCCGGCATTATACGGATCCTGGCTGTGGGCCAGGGGTAATCGAATCGGGAGATTGTAGTCTCTGGCCAATTCCAGCAAGGCTTTGAGAATCTCTGGAGTGAAATAGGATGAGTGGTGGTGGGAATCGAGGTGGGTTGGCTTTTTACCGGCGGCAGCCACGAATGCTTCGATTTGGGCCTGCCATTCGGCTTTTATGATTTCTGGATCAAGATCGGCGGCTCGGTTGATGAGAGTTTCCTGGTTGATGAATTTACCATCAGGACTGGTCAAACCGGGGATCTCTGCAGCCGGCAGGATAGGCCTGCCAGAAGTAAGAACAAGGTGAACACCCAGCCCCAGCTGCGGGGTTTCCTGGATTGCGATTTTGATATCTGCAACAACGCTGGGCATATTCATCATGCAGGTGCTTGAAGTGACCATGCCGTTCAGGTGGGCGTGGCGGATACCGCGGGAAATATCGGGGGTGCGGCCGTAATCGTCCGCGTTGATGATCAGGCGTGTGCTCAATAGCTTATCCTCGGAATGTTTATAGTTTTGATGCAATCCACAAATTATTTACTTGCCTGGTGGATGGCATTCAGTAACGAGGCATCTCCAGATGCATCCAGTTCGAGAGTCCAAAACATGACACCCGAGGCCCTCTGTCTGGCCACCAGGGTCTTTTTTGTTACCGTTGCCAGACCGTTATACCGTTCTTCGCTACCATTGTAATTATATACATCTGACTGGGCTGCGGAAGGGTCAGATTGGACCAGCTTGCGGTAAGGGATTTCACCTGGGCGTGAGTAAAATGGGATGCCAAGTACAAGCTTTTCGGACGGCAGCCCACGGGCCACCCAGTAGTCCAAGCTCCTGGTAAATTGATCCATCGTTGCATGCCCGGGTTCGTCATAGGCCATGACATTAATAAAATCCAGTACGGAAAAGCATTCAGTGGGGATACCCAGTCCGAATTCGTCACCGGATGAGATTACGGCGGCGCTAAGAAGCTTTTCTGGTAATGCGGCGCGCAGTTCACGAATAAGCGCTGCGAAGTATTGGGCGGATTCGCCTGGATCGGGGTATTCCCAGTCAATATCTACCCCGTCGAAACCGTAAGCGTTCACAACTTTTAGGGTCTCGCTGATAAAAATTGCGCGTTTTTGTGGGTCAGATGCTACCTTCTCGAATTGTTTATCCCATCCCCAACCACCAATCGAAATCAGGGTGCGAACATTATTCTGGTGACCTCGGGCCACCAGGCCCTTGATCTTCCATGCATTGGTCAGCGGCAAAAAGGTGCCATCGTCGTTGGGAATCAAGAAGGCATAATTGATATGCGTCAATTTGGTAAATGGGATAGCCTCCACGACTATTCCATCAGTTGCGTATCCAATAATTCGGAAAGGGTTTGGCAAAACAGCGGGCGCTGTGGGTTGGGCTGTAGGCTGAATGGCAGGTGGTTTTGTGGATTGAATTGGCATCGATGTTGCTGGTACGTTGTTGGGCGTGGAAGTTTGTAAGTTGCCACAAGCGCATAATAGCAAAATACTGCAGATTGTCAGTGTAAGAACAAATTTAATGTCCATTTCAACTATTTTCTGGGCATCTTATTCATTTGGCAGCAATGATTGATTTTTGATGGCATGAACAGTTTCTGCAAGCATAGAGCGGATGGCAGGATTGTTGGAAATGTTAGCCTGCTCCATTCCGATTAATACTGCGCCAAGCACCGGAGGCACCTTCAAACGCACAAGCCGGGCATTTGGAGCGGTACTTTGAATTTTGGCACGCATTGGGTTGATGAGGAGCTCGCCACCTTCAAACATACTACCTGAAAGGACAACATCGAAGCTGAGTTTTTCAAAATTGAGCTGATGAATTACGCCGCAGGACATTTCGCCTAATTCATTGCCGGCCCAGGTAATCAAATCACTTGCCACAGGATCGCCAGAATAGGCGGTTTTGAATACCAGTTGGGCTGTTTCTGCGCCGATCTGGTAGCGGCCCTCCGTGTATCCTTCCAACAGGTCTTCGAGGCTGTTTGCGCCGGCGTATTTGATGAATGTGTCGCATAACGCAGTCTGTTGCCCTCTTTTTGTCCAGGCATATCCAACTAACTGCATGGCGTGGTACACCAATTCGGATGAGCCAGCAGCCTCGCCCATCATGATTCCGTATCCTGT
>JAPLGT010000167.1:0-64180 GCA_026390035.1 Chloroflexota bacterium | reverse complement strand
CGCCATCGGCAAGCCCATCGGCGTCGCCATCATCAAGCTCAAAGGCGAAGCCATCACCGATATCATCAATAAATTCAAAGCCGGCAAGACCGGTTACGCCTTCCTGTTGGATCAGGATGGCGTGGTCGTCTCGCACCCCAACCCCGATTGGTATTACCACAGCCTGATCCCACTTTCCGATGAAACCCAACTCAAAGTGGGGCAGCGCTTCATGATCAGCGGCTGTGAAGATCCCAAAAACCTGACAGACTGCAAAGTCAAAAGCTTGAACCTTGCTCCACTGGCCGCCATCGCTGGAGAATCCGATATTGTCCGGCATGCCACCTACAAACTACCCTCCGATGGCAGCGAGCGCATCGTAGGTATTGCAAACACCAAGCAGTTGAATTGGAGTGTAGGCGTAGACGAGGCCAAGAAAGAGTTCACAGCGCCGCTTGACGAAGTAGCCCAGCGCATACTGATCAGCGTCTTCGTGATCGGCATCCTGGCCATCATTATCGCCATCATCCTGGCACGCGTCATCACTCAGCCCCTGGGTCAATTATCATTGGCGGCCCAATCTGTCGAAAGGGGCGAAACCCTTGACCCAGCCGGGTTCGCAACGGTCATGCAGCAGGGTGATGAAGTTGGCCACCTGGCGCTGGTTTTCAACAACATGGTCAAAGCCTTGCACGCGCGTGTTTCAGAACTACACACCATTAACATCGTCTCGCGCACCATCTCATCCAGCTTCAACATCGGCAACACCCTGACCCTGGTGCTCAATTCGCTGCGCAAGGTGGTACCCTACGACCGCGCCCTGGTGCTGTTATACGATCCCCAAAAAGACGAGCTGTACACCCGCGCCACTGCGGATGGGCGCGGCTTCTATCTCAACCGTGTCTGGGATCAGGACGACCGGCCAGCCATCCACACCCGCGCAGAAGCGCACATCCAACAGTTCTTTGACAAGCGCGAATCAAATCAGATTTCTGCCGATGGCAGCCGCGCAAGCATCAGCGTGCTAGTCCCAGACCTGAGCAAGCTCCTGGATATAAAAATAGATTACGCACGCGAATGGGATGACTTCCAACCCAGATCTTACCTAGGAGTGCCCCTGCTCTTCAAGGATGAAATTATCGGCCTGATCGAACTCGTCAGCGCCAAGCCGGGCAGCTTCACCCCCGACCATGAACGCGTCCTGGAGTTGATCGCCGGGCAGGCAGCCATCGCCGTGCGCAATGCCCTGGATGTTGAACTACGCGAGACCGAACTGCGCAAACAAATTGACGAACTGCAAATCGTGATCGATGAAGGCAAGAAACAAAAAAATGTAGCCGAAATCGTCGAAAGCGACTTCTTCCAGGAGCTGACCAGCAAAGCAAAGCAGATCCGCAGAAAACGCCAGGAAAATTCTGACAGCTAAAGAACAGGTCAGAAAGCAGGTGATAGCTCTTCGCTCTTCCTACCAGCGATCAGCTACCACCTGCTCTTTTACCCGCCACGCCAGTGATCAGAACCAGGTCACCGTAAGTTACATTGCCCGCGCAGGTACCCATCTGCCGAACCAACCTGATAGGTAAGCAGTAGCATGAATCGATTTTTCAGCCGGTTGTTCAATCTCCGTTCAGGTGAAGGCGCAAAAGTCTTCATGCTTGTGTTGATATTTTTTCTCTTTATCACCGGCACAGCCTGGGCTGAAACCATCATCGAATCATCTTTTTACTTCCTGGCCGGGGTCAGCCGTCTCTCGCAGGTCTTTATTCTGCACGCGCTTGTCTCGCTGATCGCCACAGCAGTTTACTCCGCTTTCGTAGACCAGACCTCCAACCAAAAACTGCTCGTGGCGGTCTGCGCGCTGGCTTCGCTCGCCATTGGTCTGGGAATGCTGCTGCTGCAAGTCAACCAGATCCTGGCCTACACCATCCTATATGTGCTGGTGCGCGCCGTGCGCACTTCCTTCATTCTCCACTGGTGGAACTATGCCAGCGACTTCTACGATGCGCGCGCCTCCAAACGGATTGTGCCGGTCATCAATGCCGCCTCGCGCTTCGCCATCATCGTAGCCGGGCTGACCATCCCACTGCTTAATCGCATCCTGGCCCCGACTGCCATCATCCTGCTCTGGGTGGTCACCCTGGTGATCATCGCCTTGCTCTCTTTGGTGATGAACAAGCTGATCGCGCGCGAATCACTCGCAACCGGCTCCACCCCCATCCGCACCCAGCCCCGCAAACAACATATTTCCTATCGCCAGAATATTCGCGAGGGCTTCCAATACGTCTCGTCGTCAAATTATTTACGCTGGCTGGCGCTCTCAACTTTTTTGATGGTGATTGTTTTTGCCCTGCTGAACTATGAAGGCGGCAAGATCTTCGCCCAACAATTTAAAACCCGCGCCGAAATGACCAACTTCATCGGCTATCTGAATGGCATCACCAACCTGATCATGCTTCCGGTGCAGTTATTCCTATTCAGCCGGGTGGTAACCAAAATCGGGGTTGGCAATGCCAATGCCATCTTCCCCTTCGGCACCTTTCTGATCTCCGGCGCAGTACTGGTCTCGCCGCTCTCGCTCGCCAGCGGCGCCTTGGCGCATTTCGATCGCAACACCTTCCGCTACTCCACCCAGGAATCAACCAACAATCTGCTCTATAACGCCGTGCCCGCGCGCGTCAAGGGCCGTTCGCGTTCCTTCATCGACGGGCTGGTCTTGCCTGTGGGCTTGCTGGCCAGCAGCGCCTGGCTAGAATTCGGCAAGCTGCTGCCGCCCAATTTATTCTTGCCCGTTCTGCTGGGCTTACCGGCCCTGGCTTATCTGCTCAGCAGCCTGATCCTGCGAAAATTATACTCACTCACCATGATCACCCTGTTGGAACAGGAAGACTACGCTTCCCTACTGCCAGCCGATGGCGACATTACCCTCTCAGCCAACCCGGCAGCCAAAACCATCCTGCTTAAAAAGCTGGTCGAAAGTAATGACGATGCCGTCATCCTGTTGATCGCGCGCATCATGACCGAGACCGCCGGCACCTCCGTGCTGCCCATTTTGGAAATGAAGGCCAAAGAAAGCGCCGCCCCCCTGCGCGCCGGCATCATCGATGCCATCGCCACCGCCGAAATCCAATCCATCTCGAGCAGCTCACTGGTGCGCTTTTACACATCCTTCCTGCGCGACCCGGATGAAAATGTGCGTCTGGCAGCCTTCAGCGGGCTCAAACAGGCTGCGGATCTCGCCAGCCCGGCCTTTCTGGAACAAGCCATCTGGCTGCTGCAAGATACCCATGGCAGCCTGCCCGGTCAAACCATCAATTACGAAATTCGCAGCCAGGCCCTGGCAGCCCTGCTCAACTCCAATAATCCTACCTACCACGAACGCGCCGAAACAGCCCTGCAACAACTGCTCCAGGATCCAGACCCCGGCGCGCGCAGCTGTGCCCTGGGCGCACTCGGAGCCCTGACAGGCAGCCAGCCGAGTCTGCTCGATCCCATCCTGGCCCACCTGCAAGATAGCTCTGACGAGGTCAGACAGCGAGCAATTGCCGCGCTGGAAACCCGCTCGGCCCACCCGCTGCCCGCTCTGACTGTGCAAGCCACGCTGGCCGTCGCCCCCCTGATCCTGAAAGATCCGCTCGAAAAAGCACGCCTGTTGATGCTGAACACGCTGGAACGCCTCAGCACAAACCCGGCCATTACGCAAAATTCGACCATCATCTCTGCGCCCGTCCCACAGCGCGCCTACGCCCTGATCGCCAGCACCCTGGCGGACCCCAGCCCGCAGATTCGCAAAAACGCCGAAGAAATCCTGGTCAGAGCCGGTGAAGCCTGCGTGCCCACCCTGCTCAAACTGCTCGGCACCGCCGGCATTATCTCCACTCAGCAAACCATCTTAAAAGCAGTCCTGTGTCGCATCAACGTGCGCAACTATGGCGACCTGGCCGATGGGCAGATCATGAATGAGCTCAAAACCATCTACACCCGGATTGCCCAGCTATATGGGCTGGTAAGTTTTCCCAGCGGCCCTGGGCTTGAATCGCTGCGCACCCTGCTGGGCGAACTGAACCTTACCTCCCTGGATGCCATCTTCGACCTGCTCTCAGCTCGCTATGGCGCAAAACCGGTTCTGCGCATCACCCAATCTCTGGCCGCCGAATCCAGCCACACCCGCGCCAACGCCAGCGAAGCCCTCGAAGCGCTGATCAGCCCGGCGCTGGTCAAGCTGATCATGCCGCTTTTCGACAGCAGCCTGACAGTCCACGACCTGGCCCGGATCGGCTCCAATGCCTGGAGTGCTACCCGTCCGGCTGGCGCAGCCGGCGTCCTGCGGCAGCTGGCAACCGACCCGCAATCTGAACTGCTGCGCTCCTTTACCGTTTACACCCTGGGCGAAATCATCCCCGGCCTCAGCCGGCCGGCCGAAGAGCCAGCCGCAGCCGATACCTCACGCAGCGCGCGCGCGCGCCGGCTTAACTTGCTGGATAAATTACTGGACGACAGCCCCAAACCGCGCAGCATAAACCCGGATACAAGCCCTGGCGGCGCGCAAACAATCAGCCTGGCAGAAGCCCAGGCTCTGATCACCGCCGCCCAAACCGATCCTGGCCATGAAGTCCGCAGCGCAGCCCAGGCTGCCGCCCGCATGGCCCACATGCAAACCGACACACCCTCCGAAGGTGAGCTTATGACAGCCAGTTTGACAGTGATTGAACGTATTATCTTTCTTAAACAGGTCACCCTCTTTCAGAGCATGACCATTGACCAGTTGAAAGTTCTGGCCAGCATCTGCGAAGATGAATCTGTCAACCAGGGTACCCAGATTTTCAAAGAAGGCGACCCCGGCGGTGTGGTTTACGTGGTGGTTCATGGCCGGATAGGGATTGAACGCACCGGAGACCGCAAAGACTCGGTTGTGCGCCTGGCAACCCTTGAAGCGCGCGCCTCGTTTGGCGAGATGAACCTGTTTGAAAACAGCCCTCGCAGCGCCAACGCCATCGCCATTGAAGACTCATTATTATTAAAACTTCGCGCCGAGCCCTTTCTGGCACTCATCCGCCAGCACCCGGATATGTCAATTGAATTGATCAAAGTCCTGAATGTGCGCCTGCGCGAAGCCAACGACCAGATCGCCCACCTGACCCGCTCTATGCCGCGCCAGCTCCAGAGCCTTTACGACAAACTGGAAGACACGGACGAAAAATAGACCTCCCAACAGCTTCCTAGCTGCAGCCAGCACTCCGGCGCCAAAACGCCTGGGGCAAAACAGAAATCGTGATCAAAGGTAACCCAATGCAAAAAATAGTCACCACCCATTCCTTCCGGCAAAGCGTCGGGAAATCCACCCTGGTCTCCAACCTGGCTGCCAGCCTGGCACTGCAGGGCCTGCGGGTCGGGCTGGTCGATACCGACTTCCAGGGTGCCAGCGCGCACCTGTTTTACGGCCTGAAGGATAACCAGACCCAGGCTACCTTTAATGATTACATTCTGGAAAAATGTGACATCCTCAAGGCCGTCCACGATGTCAGCGACCGGCTCGGCGAGCCCGCAGCCAGCGGCAAACTTTTCCTGGTGCCTGCCAGCACCCAGATTTCCGATATCATGCAAATGCTGCGGACCCGCTTAAATATTGAGCGTTACACCGAAGGCCTGAGTAGATTTGAAAAAGAAATCGGGTTGGACATCCTGCTGGTGGATACCCGCGCCGGGCTAAATGAAAACACCATGACAGCCATCGCCGTTTCAAATACCCTGGTACTGGTTCTGCACCCTGACCAGCAGGATTTTCAGGGCACAGCGGTAACCGTCGATATTGCCCACAAACTGCTGGTGCCAACCATCCAGCTGGTATTAAATGACAGCTCGGAAACCCTGGATGCCGAGGAAGTCAGCAGGCAGTTGGAACAGACCTACAACTGCGGCAGCGGCTTCATCCTCAGCCACTCTGAAGAACTATTGGCACTGGCCAGCAGCCGGCCCTTCGTACTGGCCTATCCCGATCACCCCCTCACCAAACGCATCCAAACCCTGGCCAGCAGCCTGATGCGCTAAGCCCACAACCCCCAAAGCCTTGATACCACAAACAGCGCAGAAATATGCGCGTGTGCGCTTGCCGCACGCGCGCATATTGATTATTCCCACTATTCCCTTTACACTTCTACGCTTATAATAACCCGCGTTTCACAGCCCCACACAACCCAAATAAAATACAACGGAGCCCAACCCATGACTTCCTACCTGGACCTGATCGAACGCTTCGACACCGGAGCAGCCATCTCGAAAAACGATTGGGACTTTGACCACATCGTCATGCCCGTGCGCAGCCTGGTCAAAAAATACCAGCTGCACTGGAACCCGGCCCAACCCATCCCCAACGACCCTGAACTGGCCGACCGGCTCTACCAGGCCGCCATCGAACTGGCCTACCTGGCCGGCAGCTACTCACTTTCCAGCGGACGCATGCTCGCCTTCCAACCCGGCGAGATCGAAACCGCTCTGCGCGCCAGCCCACAAGAACTGATCATGGGCGAAGGCAGCCAGGCGCGCACACTCTACGCCCGCAAAGTCCTCGACGAACGCGCGCCCCTGGTCTGGGCCGGAAACCCCGGCTGCCCCACCCCTGAAAGACTCTTCCTGCCATACGTCACCAGCTGCATACAAGAACCCATCGTTGACCTGCTGACCTGCGGCTCGCTGACAGCGGTCGACGGGCACGCCGTCACCACCGCCGGCCCGGTCGAAATCGCCGCCACCCGCCTGGAACTGCGCCTGCTGCGCCAGGGCCTGCGCAACACCGGCCGTTCTGGAATGGGCCTGCTGGCAGCCCAGAGCAGCGTCTCAGAACTCGGCGACCTGGCCGCCAGCTCGCCCGAATACCTGCGCCCCTGCGACGCCCACCTCGTCCCAATTCTGAACGAACTCATCATGGATTCTCGTAACATTGCGCGCGCCGTCAACTCGCTCGATTACGGCATGCGCAACGCCTCGTTGGCCTGCGTGATGGTCGGCGGCCTGGCAGGCGACGCACCCGGCGCAGCCCTGCTGCAAGCCGCCTCTTTCCTGGTTGCCAACCTGACCTGCCGCGCAGATTACCACCTGCTGCACCCCATCCACATTCGCCATATAGCCACCTCCACCCGCCAGGTCATGTGGGTTCAGAGCATCGTCTCGCAAGCCTTCGCGCGCAATGCCCCCAGCATCATCGTTGGAGATATCTACCCCAAGAGCGGCGCGGTCACACGCGAACTACTCTATGAAGTGGCCGCCAACGCCATCACCCTTACCGTCAGCGGCGCCCACCTTGAAGGTGTCGGTTCAGCCGATGGCAACGTCCCGAATGGCACCGGGCTGGAAGCACGCTGGATGGGTGAAGTCGGCCACGCCGTCACCCGTCAGCGCATAGACCTGGAACAGGCCAACAGCCTGGTCCTGCGCCTGCTGGAAAAATACGAACCCGTCTTTGACCTGAAAACCGGCAACCCGGGCCTGCGCTTCGACCTGGCCTACGACATGACCAGCATCCAACCCACACCCGCCTGGAACCAGCTCTACCAGGAAGTCAAACAAGAACTGATCCAGATGGGCCTGACAGCCTTCCTATAAAACCATTACGGCTCACCCGGTATCCCAACCATCTTATCTGAAAGGAGCATAAATTCGCATGACAATCTACCTGCTCGTCAACCTGGCCATCCTGGTCGTCTTTGGCTTTATCGTCCGCATGTTCGATAAACCCAAAGCCTGACCCTCAGCTTCCCGCCGATCCCCGGTCTACCGCCCCCTTCTCATATCTTTCAAGGAGCTGCTCACATGAATACTTCTGGCTGGAATCTGAAATACTCCACCCGCGATATCGTTATCATCGCCGTGATCGCCGCCATTGCCGGCATCGTCAACACTGGCGTTGCCCAGGTCTGGAACCTGGCAAATTCTTCGCTCGGCCCGTTGGGCGGCGCGCTTCTGCAAGGCTCCTTCATGTGGGCCTACGTGCTGGTCATGTGGCTTGTACGCAAACCTGGCGCGGCCATCTTCCTTGGGCTGATCGAAGCCACCGTTGAAATCCTGCTCGGCAACCCGGCCGGCATCGGCACTATCGGCTGGGGCATTACCCAGGGCCTGGGCATCGAAGTCGTCATGGCCATCTCCAACTATAGCAGCTACGGCCTGCTGGCCGCCATCCTGGCCGGCGCAGCCTCATCCCAATTCGGCACCACCTGGACCGCCATCCTGTATGGCTGGGACCCGGCTTACGCCAGCGATGTCTGGATGGCAGTACCCGTCAACCTGATCTCCGGCGTAATCTTCAGCGGCTTGCTCGGCTACTACCTTTTCAAAGCCCTGGCACGCACCGGTCTCGTTCGTTCCGCTGGACGTTGAGCCCTCATTACCCATTCAACACAATGCTCTCAAGCTGGTTTCAACTTAAAACCACGCTCTACACTCCCACGACTCTGGTTCAGATCTAACCATCACGAACCTTGCTAGCGCATGTGGATATTTTCGCGGATAGGTTATCCGCGAAAATATCCACAAAAAACTTCCATTTCCAAATGTGCATAACCCATCATCCTGCACACCCCGTTAGTCAATTCAAATCTTGCAATCATCACGAAAGCCAACGATCTGACTACACATGCCTATCATTGCCGATCTAATCAACGTAACCTACACCCATTGGAACCAGACCAGCCCCACCCTGGTCGACCTGTCACTGCAAATTCAGCAAGGAACGCTGAACGTGCTGGTCGGCCCGGGTGGCTCGGGAAAATCCACGCTTTGCAACCTCTTCAACGGCGAAATTCCGCACCTGCTCGGCGGTAAATTCGAAGGCGACGTGATCATCGACGGCCTCAACACCCGCCAGGTGGAAGTCAAAGACCTGGCCCGCCAGGTCGGGCACGTCTTCCAGGACCCCGAATCGATGTTCGCAACCCTGACAGTTGAAGACGAAATCGCCTTTGGCCCCGAAAACCTGCGCTTCGCCCCCGCTGAAATCCGCGAGATCATCACCGGCCTGCTAAGCGATACTGACCTCTCACCCTTTCGTGAGCGGCTGGTCTGGGCACTCTCCGGCGGACAGGTTCAAAAGCTCGGCCTGGCAGCCGTACTCGCCATGCAGCCCCGCCTGATCATCCTGGACGAACCCACCTCCAACCTCGACCCAGCCGCCACGCGCAGCGTGCACGAACTGGTCCTGGCCCTGCGCGCGCGCGGCATCACCATCCTGCTGGTCACCCGCGAACTGGATGACTTCCTGGCGCGCGCCGACCAGCTGCTGGTGCTGGATAAAGGCCACCTGCTGGCCGCAGGCAGCCCGGCCGAAGTCCTGGCCCAACACGGCAGCCAACTCCAAAACCTGGGCATCTGGCTGCCCGAAACCACCGAGATCGGATTGGCACTCAAACAGCTCTACCCGGCCCTGGTCGGCACACGCAGCCTGCCCATCACCGTGCAAGAAACCCTCGACCTGCTGCAATCCACCCACGCCGGGAAGAACCGCCTGGTCGGACCCAGCCCACAACCAGCGGCGGCCCCCAACCCATGCCTGATCTCCGCCCGCAACCTATCCTTCGCCTACGCTGGCGCGCCGGCCCTGTTGGATGTCTCCATCGATATCCATGCCGGTGAAATGCTGGCCATCGTCGGGCGCAACGGCGCCGGAAAAAGCACCCTGGCGCGCCTGCTGGTCGGCCTGCTCAAACCGCAGGCAGGCACGCTGACGCTCTTCGGACAACCCGCCGCAAAATGGAAAGTCCAGGACCTGGCCAACCGCATCGCGCTTGTCTTTCAAAACCCCGAACACCAGTTTCTAACCGACACCGTCGCAGATGAGATTGGTTACTCCCTGCTGGCCCGCGGCATAACCGAAGCCAGCGCGCGCGCCAAAGCCATCGCAGAGACTCTGCAGCTGCTGGGTTTAACCGGCTACGAGCAGATCCACCCCTTTGCCCTGCCCGCCGGGATGAAACGCCGCCTGGGTGTGGCCACCATGTTAGTCAGCCAGCCGCAGATACTGCTGGTGGATGAACCCACCTATGGTCAGGACAAGCAAATGACCCAGACCCTGATGGCATTGATGGAAGACATCCGCCGACAGGGCATTGCGGTGGTCATGATCACCCACGATATGCGCCTGGTGCAGGAATATGCCGGGCGCGTGGTGGTCATGAGCGCCGGGCGCGTTTGTTACGATGGCGACCCCTCCGGTTTGTTCGAGCGCGATGATGTTCTGGAAGCCGCCAACCTGTGCCCCACCCTGCTGCACCAACTGGTCGGCAGCCTGCGCAAACAGGGCCACACCATCGAGGGCGAAATGCGCAACACTGCAGATTTTCTGACCGCCCTGGCAAACGCCACCCCGGAGGCCAGATGAGCACCCTCGAACGCAGCAAACCCGCGCCACACACCGATCAAGCTGGCCATTCCCTGCGCTTTATCCCACGCGCCTCCATGCTGCACCGCATGTACCCGCTCACCAAACTGAGCTGGGTGGTGGTGGTGGCCATTGGGCTGTTTATGTACCGCACGCCGCTCTCGGGCGCGATTGTGTTTGGCTGTGTGCTGCTGCTGGCCCTGCTGGGCGGCGCCATCCGCCCGCGCGAAATCCTCGGCTCAGCCCGCGTCATCTTCGGCATCGGCCTGGTCCTGATGTTCTTCCACTTCTTCGCCGACCCTGGCAATCCGGTCTACCGGCTCGGGCCCCTGGTCATCACCGATGAAGGTCTGCGCCAGGGACCGGTCTTCTTTTTCCGGCTTTCCGTGGTGGTATTGGCCAGTTTTGTGCTGATCTGGACCACCGACAGCCGCGACCTGATGGTCGCGCTGACCCGTGCCGGCATCCCCTATCGCTACGCCTTCGCGGTTTTCCTGGCCCTGCGCTTTCTCCCGCTCATCCAGCGCGAAGTCGACGCCGTCCAGGAAGCCCACGCCATCCGCGGCCGGGCTGCCCAATCCGGGTTAATGCACAGCCTGCGTTTATGGCAGCGCTATATGTTCACCGTGCTGGTCAATGGGCTGCGCAAAGCCGAAACCACCGCCACCGCGCTGGAATGTCGCGCCTTCGGCTGCTACCCTGACCGTACCTACACGAAAGATGTGCCTGATTCAAAATTCGGCTGGCTGCTGGTGCTGATCTTTGCCCTGCTGGCAGCTGCGCTGGTCATCTTCGAACGCACCAGGTAGCCATTTCCGAAGCTAGACCAGACCTGAGGATTCATTCATGCCAGTTACTCACCGGCTGCCAGCTTCAGGTCATAACCCTCACAACCTTTGCCCGCCAGTGCACAAAAATCGCTGGACTTCCCTGCAACTGAGCCTAGATTTCCGCTCTCAATTGCAGCAATATTGCCATATATCAATTAGACAGCCAGGACCTGGCGCCCCAGATAGAGCAATCACAACCTGCTGCGCTGCCTGGCGCACAAACCCCTGATGAGCAGCACCCTGTCTCCGATAAAGCCGGGATGCTCGAGCGCCTGATGCATGATGATGAACTGGCCCGTAATGTGATTGCAGGCTTTTTAGAGGATATCCCCCTGCAAATCCAGGCATTAAAGGGTTACATCGAAAATGGTGACCAGAAAAGTGCCGAACGCCAGGCACACACTATCAGAGGCGCTTCGGCCAATATCGGCGCTGAAGCCTTACAGGCCACAGCCAGCAAGATGGAAAAATATGGCCGGCAAGCAAACCTGCCCGCCATGCAGGCCAGCCTCAGTGAATTAGATCTGCAATTTGAACGTTTGCGGGCTGAGTTACAAAAAGAAATCGATTAACACTGGTTCAGAAATCACACCCACACAAACAGCCCGCCTCTCGCGAGACGGGCTGTTTGTGTGTGCAGCTAAGCCAGAAATAATTTGTTTCCCCCGATTATTCCGTCCGGGGCGTTACGGTAATTATCCGTAGTCAATTCGCCCACCTTTTGATCATACCGAGCCTGGTCTGGAAAGGTTTGCCAGGCTACATAAGTGGGCTCCGGCATGCTCAAGCAAAAAATTCTAAAAAAACCCGGCAGTGGTCGGTAAGTTTAGCAGCAATGAATGGTGTGCATTGAACCCATGATGACGGAAAGAACAACCCAAAACTTGATCCGCAAGCTGTGATGATAGCCGCATATATTATAAAAGTAACTCGTGATATATATCCACTCGAATACAATTCATCCTTGTTGATTTTCTCCGTTCGTCACCCCATTTTCAATCCTTTTTCATCCTGAACTAATAGCCCGCACGCTTGGGCGAGTTGCCTATTGACAATGAATTTAATGATTGTATAATGAAACTGAAATATCAGATATTAGATTTCAGACAAAGGCGCCCCATGACTGCAGAATTAACATTTCCACGCATCAATTCGCCCAAAATTAGCGAAGTCGCGTATGACATTCTCAGAGAGAAAATCGTTAGCAAGCAGTTTGCCCCAGGGGAACGCTTGGATCTAAATGAAATCGAGAAAAGCCTGGGTATCAGTAGGACACCACTGAAGGAAGCTCTCAGTCGCCTCGAAATGGAAGGGCTGATCCAAATTTTGCCGCGTTCGGGTACGCATGTAACAAAACCCAGCGTCGATGACATTGCCGAATCATTTGATTTGCGCCGGATACTGGAACGCTATGCAGTTGAACTGATGGTACAAAATGCCAGCGATGGAGATCTAACTAAGCTAGCAATATTAGTGGAAGAAATGGGCATGCTTGCAAAACAAAATGATATTCAGTTGATGTATCCCCGATATCTGGAATTGGACCATGAGTTTCACCGTCAATTGGTAGCACTTTCGGGTAATCAACGTCTGCGAGAGGCTCACGAACGCGAAAACTTACACGCTCAAATGTCAAGAATCCGTTATCGTGCTTATGAACGCGAGCTTAGCATCGCGCAAGAAGAACACGAGCGAATAATTGCAGCACTACTAGCTCGTAATCTCGTCATGGTTGCCGAACAAATCGATGCTCATCTTAAACGAGCGAAACGCTCATTATTGAGCGATATGGCAACCACTTACCCGAGTAGCCAATCCTAGTTTATCCATACCCAGGTGCCACACATGATTCCAGTAGAAATTATTTTCAATCCGAACTGGTGGCACAGCAACTACGGTATCTGTTTTGACGAGCACTTTTATCTGGATCGGCAAACGCGTATAGACTCGGACGTGATCATGCGCAAGGCTCTCTACAACCGGTTTGGATTCGGTGAAAGCAACCCACAGCCACGACCAGTACTTGGATCGATGATGGTGGCCGGGGGCTTTGTCTTACCAGCATTATTTGGCGTTCCAATCCGGTTTTCTAACAATGAAGCACCATGGCCTGATGGGCACCCAATGAGTACTGCTGAAATCATGGCCTTAACAACACCGGATCTGGAACACACCTGGCCAATGGATGTTCTGCTACGAGATGGAGCTGACTTACAAAATAGTTTTGGGAGCCTGATAGGTGATTTCGACCTTGACGGCATGTTCAACACGGCTCTTCACCTTCGTGGGCAGCAGCTATTTGTGGACTTGTTGGATGCACCCGAGCTGATACACCATCTTTTTAGTATTTTGTCTGAAACATACATCGCGTTGGTCAAGTTGATGCGTCAATTGACTGGCTCATGCTCTATCGCTACCAACCGCTCCATTATCCAAGTTAATCCTGCCATTTTCCTACATAGCAATTGTTCAATTTGCATGGTTTCTCCAGCAGTGTATGAAAAAACACTGCTTCAGTATGAGCTATCCCTGGCAAATCAGCTTCAACCGTATGGCATTCATCACTGTGGGAATAACCTGCATCGCTTTAAAAGCGTTTACGGTCGTATCCCAGCCGAATTTTTCGATGTTGGCTGGGGATCAGATGTACACCAATGCCGTCAGGCATGGCCAAATGCTTTCCTGAACTTGCGTCTCAGTCCGGTGCGTATGTTGCAAAATTCCGCCTCTGAAATTTATCAGGATACTTTTGGATTGTTACAAGCAGCAGGAGCTCCACAAAAAGTTGGAGTTTGTTGCATCAACATGGATGCTGGCACCCCTGATGAGAACATTAAGGAGATGATCAGGGCTGTATCAGATTATTCCAAAACAATCAAGGAGCTCTAACCCATGCGTATTGCAAATGTAACTGCCCATATTTATAAGAACCAGCGCTTTGATAATTGGGAAAGCGAGGTCCAGGGGCGTTGGACGATAGAAGACCTGCGTGCCAACTCCGCCTACTGTAACGAGTGGATTTCTTTTGACTCATTGGCATGGGATGAAGCCTCCAAGAGCCTCTATATCGGACTGACCTCGATCAATAATGATATTTTCCATGTTTTTGATCCTGCCACCCGCCAGTTCAGGTCTTTAAACTTTCATCGTATTAGCAACAAATATGATGCCAAATTCCACCGTTCATTGGAAATTGACCAGGACGGCCTGATCTATGCGGCTACTGCTTTACTACACGATGTTGACCAGCAATTTTCTGCGCCAGGCGGCAAATTATTAAGTTACGACCCTCAGGCCGACCTGTATAAGGTCCTGGATATCCCAATACAGCGGCAGTACATTCAATCAATAAAACTGGATACTCGCCGCAAGTTAATCTACGGATTCACTTATCCGGGAGAATATCTGTTCTGCTACGATATTGAAGCCCATCATACCCGCACCCTGGCCTTCATAGGCAATGGGGTCATGTTATGCCAACCCCATTGCAGCGCCCTCGATTCAAAAGGTCGTTTGTGGGCCACCTGGGGAGAATCACGCGCTTATGAAGATATCATCGGACCAACACCGGTCCGAATCTTCTGTTATGACCCTGACCAGGATCAATTTACCTGGTACAAACATGGATTCCCAAAATGCAGCCCAAATGATCCAGCCCGCGTTGACCACATGATGCTTGCTAGTGATGGCTTTATTTATGTTGGAACCGTTGCTGGAGGTTTTAGCCGCATGGATCCATCCACTGGCGCTGTTGAGGACCTGGGCCGTCCTTACCCGGGTGAACGTCTTGCCGGGCTGGTACAGGCCCCAGATGGATTGATCTACGGAGCTGGCAACTCGGGCTATGGTCCCGATCAAAAAGGTGAAGCCCGCCTGTTTGCATTCAATCCACAGGACAAACAACTGGAAGACTTGGGCCCGATCTTTGATTCAAACATCGGACTGGGTGCGGTCAAAATCCACATGCTCGTAGCTACAGCAGACGGCACATTGTTCGCCGGTGAGAACGACAACATCTATCGTTCATCCTACTTGTGGGAGATTCAGACCTCCCACAAGTAATTCATTTATAGCGTCATATAGGAGAAAACGGATGAGCCTTGTTGTAGATTGTCACTGTCACGTTGGAGAAGGCCACGATTATCAGCAGACCATTGACCAACAGCTTCGCGAAATGGACAATTTTGGCATCGATCGCG
This sequence comes from Chloroflexota bacterium, assembly GCA_026390035.1. Taxonomy (GTDB): domain Bacteria; phylum Chloroflexota; class Anaerolineae; order Anaerolineales; family Villigracilaceae; genus UBA5195. The sequence goes on along the minus strand of JAPLGT010000167.1, from coordinate 48,806 downwards.
CCATAATTTGTCCGGTGGATCGTTGCATAGCCGTAGAAAACCGCGAGGGCAATGATTTTGTACTGGCGGCAGCCCGTGCTTACCCAGATCGTTTTTATGCTTTCGCAACTGCCAACCCCTGGTTCGGCGCCAAAGCGTTGGCCGAACTGCGCCGAGCTTTGAGTGAAGGTGCACGCGGCATCAAGCTTCATCCATCTCTTCAGGGCTTTTTACTATGCGATGACCTGGTTTACCCACTGTTAGAGTTGGCTGGTGAACAGAATGTCCCCGTTTTTTTTCACACTGGCACACCAGCCTTTGCACAGCCCATGCATGTTGCTGAGCTCGCGCTGCGTTTTCCGCAGGTCAACTTAATTATGGGACATATGGGCAGCACAGATTTTTGGATTGACGCTGTTCCTTCTGCCCAATTGGCACCCAATATTTTCCTCGATACATCTTGGAGCCTACCAAACAAAGTGCATAGAGCCATTCAAGGTGTGGGTGTAGAGCGCGTGTTGTTCGGCACCGATTCGCCGCTTAGTTCTTACGAATTGGAAATGGGATGCCGCAAAGCAACCATCCTAAGCGAGCTGGACCAAAGCTTGGTGATGGGCGGCAATATGTTACGCCTGTTAGGAGAGTCTCTATGACCCTGATTGATTCTCACACTCATATGCCAGGGCAAGCATTTTCAATAATTAATGGCTATGATGCCAGCCAGTTTCTAGCAATGCTCGATCAAAATGGTATAGACAAAGCCTGGGTTTTTACTCTTGATGGCTTGTATTTTGACCCAGCGCCACACAACGATGCTCTTTTAGCCTACTGCGCTGCTAATCCAAACCGGTTGATCCCTTTTTGCACAGTTCATCCGCGTTATCCAAATGCGGTAGCAGAATTGCGCAGAAGCATACTAACCCTGGGGATGAGGGGAGTTAAGCTGCACCCTTGGGCTCAGGCTTTTTCTCCACTTGAGACAATTATGGATCCACTTGGAGAGGAAATGGAAAGTTTGGGTGTACCAGTTGTATTTCATGATGGAACTCCCCCATATTCATCGCCACTACAAATAGCCTATTTTGCGCTCCGACACCCTCGGTTAAAAATCATCCTTGGGCACGGCGGACTGCATGACCTGTGGAAAGAAGCGCTCTTTGCTGCCGAACGTTGTCCGAATATTTATCTGGTGCCATCTGGCACACCGCCCTATGGGCTGAAACAGATCATTATGCGACTGCCCGTGGAGCGTATTCTGTTTGGAACTGATGCCGGTTTTGGCGACTCATACTGGCAACCTTTCCAGCTGAGCAAGATCCATGCATTGGGTCTTCCCCGACACGATGAAACCTTGATCTTGGGCGGGAATGCTGAGCGTATTTTAGCCAAAAACGAATAAGGAGGTGCGAAAAAAGAACTGATACCATTTTTCACTTGCACAAGTAAAAAATAATTGTAAGCGCTCGTTTGTGGTTTTTGGTCACCCCTCATTTGCAAAGAAGGAGATAGATATGAAACTCACGAAGGTAGTATGGTTCAATCTTGTAATGGCTGTTTTGATGATGCTGTTTATGGTACAGTGCGCCCCAGCGGCACCTGCCGCTCCAGCAGCACCTGCTGCTCCGGCCGCGGCGACTCAAGCACCTGCCGCCGCGGCGGCAGAACCGACCCAGGCACCTGCCGCTGCACCCGCAGAAAAGTCGAAGGTTGTTTACTGGAGCATGTTTAGCGAAGGTGAACCTCTGCAGCAGATACTTGACCAGGCGACCAAGGATTTCATGGCTGAAAATCCCAATGTCGAAGTTGAAATTAAATGGGCTGGTCGACAGGTTTTGACCGACCTTCAACCCGCTCTTGCAGCTGGTACACAGGTAGATATCGTTGACCATTCCGATGACCGCGTCTGGAATGCTATCGTTGCGAACGGGCTGGCGCTGCCACTGAATAAATACCTTGACGAACCCGCTTACAAAAGCACCACTGCCTGGAAAGACACCTTTCAACCAGGTGCTTTGGAAATTGGTACCGATAAAGATGGACAGATCTACCTGATTCCGCGTGAAGATTATATATCCGCCTTCTTCTATGATAAGGGGATGCTGGATAAAATGGGAATCCAACTCAAGTCCCAGGGTATGACTTGGACTGAATTTACAGCCATGCTGGATACCATCAAGAGCAAAGACGCGGCAGTCTCCCCCCTCGGAGCAGATGGTAATGTTTCTTTCTACAACGACTGGTATTTCACTTATCTAGCTGTCCGTTTGGCTGGCAAAGATGCCTTCGTTAATGCAGCCCTGGATAAAACCGGCGAATCTTGGTCGGCCCCTGAATTCCTGAAAGCCGCCCAGATGATCGCCGATTTGCAGGGCAAGAAATACTTTCAGAAAGGTTATGAAGGCTCTGTATGGCCGGCCGCACAGGTCGATTGGGTAAATAGCAAGATTGCCATGATGTTCTGCGGCGCCTGGCTCCCAACCGAGATGAGCCAACAAGCCCCTCCAGGTTTCACAGTTGGTATGTTCGCATTCCCAACCGTGGATGGCGGTAAAGGCAATCAGTATGTAGAGCACTGGGCTAATGCCTTTGGTGTCTTGAAAGCAGCCAAGAGTCCCGATGCAGTCGCTCTTTACCTGAAATACCTCATGTCCCCAGTAGTTGCTGAAAAGATCGTTGCTCTCGGTTCTCCAGTCCCGTTGATCGGCGTCAGCGTACCACCCGCTCTGAAAGAACAATACAATATTCTAGCGGCCAGCACAGCAATGCCCGCCAGAGGTGGTCTGAACACATCGAACGCAGAATACATGACCAACGTGTATGACAAGTGCGACGATCAGTTCTTCCAAGGACAGCTTGGTCCAGAACAACTCATAAGTTGTCTAAAAACTGAATCTAAGTCATATTGGGCAAGTAAATAACTTTTAAGTCCTTATCCCTTTCCCTCCCTCAGTTAGGGGAGGGAAAGGATAAGAGATAATTGACATCGTAGCTAAAAGTGAGGTGTTCAATGGGTAGGTCCGGCCGTCGAAAAATGGTTATCCCTTTTATCCTGCCAGCCTTGGTATTTTATACCGCCTTTTTTGTTTACCCAGCCATACAGGCATTTTGGGTCAGCTTGCATAACTGGTCAGGGTTTGGAAAACAGATGATTTTCATCGGTCTGGGAAATTATCAAGAAATGTTGAAAGATAACGTTTTTTGGGCTTCTTTGTACCGAACATTGATTATAAGCCTTGGTGGCGGTGTCTTGATTTTTGTCTTGGCACTCTTCATTTCCGCAATTATGTCACGCGGGCTAAAAGGTAAAAAATTTTTCCGGGCCTTGATCTTCTTCCCTCAGGTAATACCAGGCATCGGGCTTGGGTTGATCTGGCAGTTTCTATATAATAATAGCTGGGGGCCAATCTCCGGTCTATTAAAGGTAACCCACCTAGAAGCGCTGGACCAAACCTGGCTATCGCCCGGCCTGATCATTCAGTCATTAACCGTTGCGATTGTCTGGTCTTATGTTGGCTATTATATCGTCCTGTTGATGGCGGGTATTGATAAAATTCCTCCTACCTTCTACGAAGCTGCCAGGCTGGATGGTGCTTCAGAATGGAAGATGTTCATCCTAATCACCCTCCCTATGATCTGGGATGTGCTCGTAATAGCTTTGGTTCTGTGGATGATTGGTTCTTTGAAAATCTTTGACATTATCATCGCAACGACTTTTCCGCTTCCGCCCATCGCCACTTACACTCTTACGATCTATACCTGGGTAATGGCAGTAGGAGGCTATACGCCGGTATACCGCCTGGGATATGCAACCGCCCTGGGTGTAGTGCTGCTTTTTTTGGTCACGATCACAGTCGGAATTATCCGGCTCATTACCCGGCGCGAAGCTATTGAGTACTAAAAGGTGAACCATGAAAACACAAACCGCTGCAAGGCCCAAGACCGCTAGCCTTCTTGATTGGCGATACCGTTATCGGAACATCCCCTATTATGTATTCTTGATCCTTTTTTCTCTCATCACCATATTGATTTTTTTATGGCTGGTAGAAAGTTCCTTTAAGACAAACAGAGAAGTCTTTGGCAATGTCTGGGCTATACCAGCCACCCCGCTCAAGGCGGCTTTGACAAATTATACCAAAGCCTGGAATCTGTCGCACATGTCCATCTATTTCGCCAACAGCTTAATAGTGACCTTATTCGCTGTGCTGCTGGTTGTACTAATCGCTGCGCCTGCTGCGTACGCCCTTTCAAGGGTGAATTTCCCAGGAAACGCATTTGTGACATACTATTTCATTGCCGGGCTCGGATTGCCGTACCAGCTTATCCTCGTTCCGCTCTTCGTCATGTTGACACAATTGCATCTGGCAAATACCTTACAAGGGCTAATATTAACCTACGTAGGCGTATCGGTGCCTTTCACAATCATGTTATTGACGTCCTTTTTCCGTACGCTACCCACAGAGTTGGAGGACGCCGGGGCGATCGATGGCTGTTCTGAGTTTGAAATTTTCTGGAAGGTTATGATGCCGCTGGCAGGCCCTGGGATTTTTACTGCTGCTATATTCAATTTCGTCAGCATGTGGAATGAATTCTTGCTAGCCAAACTAATCGTCAACAACGATGCGCTAAAAACCTTACCACTGGGCGTGATGAGTATTCGATCAAGCATGCAATATACAGCCGATTGGTCAGGGTTGTTTGCTGCGGTAGTGATTGTGATCATCCCCAATTTCATTGCTTATCTGCTGTTCTCTGATCGTATCATGGCCGGTCTAACCCTGGGTTCAAGCCGCTAATAAGTGCTCAAACACTCAACCTTATGAATAGTTGAAATTATTTGGGCCTATTTCTTTCAATTCGTTCTTGGCATATCCAGATTTTGTGTCAAGAGCCGCACGATAAGGACCTGACACGATTATGAATAAAATTATTTTAAAGGGTAGCCCACATGCGCGTGGGGTCCAGCAAGGTGAGGCTTTTGCCCATGAATTGGCTATCCTGGCAAATACATGCCCCAGCTGGCTAGGAGATATGTCGCTTGTCAGAGCAGCAGAAATTCGCGATCAGATGGTGAAATATATTCGCCATGCCTTCCCTGAAATGGCCACTGAGTTGGAAGGTATCGCCGAGGGCTCAGGCCTGACATTTGAAACAGTCTGTACAGTCAATTTCGTCTCAGCAATAAGCGCGTTAAATGGCTGTACCAATCTAGTTGTTCTCAATACTGAGGCAGGACCGTTGCTGGCAAAGACCAGTGACATAGGCGAAGATTACAAGTTTTACTCGGTTCAAGAAGTTCACCCCGAAAAGGGGTATGCCTATTTCGCGATCAGCTGGGTGGGTAACCTGTGGGCTGAAGTAGGAATAAACGCAGCGGGATTAGCCGCCGGACAATCTTCTGGCCCAATCCAGTTGGGGCAAATAGGCGCCGGACTTCCTACCCTGGAATATCCGCGCATGATTCTGGAACGTTGTGCAAATATTGATGAAGCAATTACTTTCTGCCAGCAAACACCCATGGCTGGAAAGGGCTTGAATATTGCATTGGCGGATGAATCAGGTCGTGGAGTGATTATCGAAAAATCAGGCACGGCAATGGCTGTACGCTATCCACTTTCCGATGGACAAGACGCTGAAACGGGTGCGGCACCAAACAGTGTGTATTGCGCCAATATTTTTCTGGATAAGATAATGCAAGGTTTCACCGAGCTGTCCATCCCTGGCCTGCCCAGTTTAACCGACAACTCCCTGAACCGTTTGGAAAATATTGATCATTTCTTGAAACAAAACCCAAAACCAACCATCCAGTCCTTGGAAATGCTGTTACAAACACCGCTGCTAGAACAAGGCTTGTGCCAACAAAGCTATGACCCATTAATAACACATTTTGCATATATGCTTTTGCCGCGTCAGCGTAAAATGATACTGTATGAAGGGGTGGCGGAAAACAAGTTGATCAAAAAAGAATATAGCCTTTAACATTTGGGCTCGTTTTTGAAAATTTATATCTAACTGCGTCAGTAACACGTTCTTTAATTCAATATTCTACCAAAATCGCAATTTTCAAGCCGTTAGCTTGCTAATTTCGAGGCTCTTACAACATTTCAACCTGATGTTGCTATTTTGCTTGCACTTTAGCAGACAACCAATCATTCTAATCTGCAAAATTTTATTTCTTTAATCCGAAATACCACAAAAAATGTCAAAAATGGCCCGACTTGCTTCCGAAAACAATATCTTGCAAGTACGCACTATCTAGCGAAATTTTATCAATGAATCAACCTGCTATTACCAGCAGGATTTCATCCGAAGTAAGAATTGAGGATTCTATGAGTCGTTTACATCTGACAGAAAACGGGAATGTAGTCCCCTTGATGTGTGAGGAGATAACCAAGGAGCGTTGGGCTCGCAAACAGTTATTTCTTCCATCCACGAGCCACTCAGCAATTCTTTATGTGCTCGCTCGCACCTATCCAGGTTGTTCTACACCCATGCATCTATCGGTTAATGGAGTTGAAACGACCCCACTGGTCCCTATGTGGCCCGACATCTATCAATGGCATGAAATTTCTATCCCTGCCCAGATGCTTCGAGCGGGTAATAATCTGTTTGAGTTTTGGTCAGATTCACATGCAATGAATAGCTGGTCACTAGCGTTAGAGGATGGACATCATGATCCCCAAAGTTGGGTGAGCACAGATAGTGGCCAGAATTGGCGAAATGAAAAAATGGGGTATGTCAATGTACTACGTGGAGAATATGTGGTACGTATCCGCCTGACTGAAGGCGAAGATGACTCTGCACCACCGATCGTCTGGGAAGACCCGGCACACCCACGGCTAGCCCGATTGCGCGCAAAATTGCCAGTGGATGTCTTTTCAGGTACCATTCTCGAACGGGTGCGTGACCTGTGTACCTGGACTTGCACCCGCTGGGAATACAGTTGTTCTGATCCAGGGTATGCTCCATGGGATGTGGAGACAATCCTGGCATGGGGACAGGCAAAACTGGGCGCTAACGGATTAAAACCTACCGTTATGTGTGTTCATTTTGGAGTTACGCTGGTAACCGCCTGCCTGGCGGTGGGAATCCCAGCGCGCTGCGCGGTCTTTACAGATAGCATCAATGGCACCCACGGTCACTTTGCTACAGAAATCTGGTTTGATGATCTTCAAAAATGGGTATTTGTAGACCCAACCCTTGATGCCGTGCTGTTTGACGGTAATATCCCTATGTCCGTCAGAGAGATCAAACAGCTTGGCGGCGGTTTGGCAAGTCGCGTACGCTGGGGACTCGGACGGAAATTCCAGGATCGGAATCCTTTTATCGCAGATTGGGTGGACCGGGTTTTTGATCCGGGTATATGTTTTAAGAGTCGCGCAATTTGGTATCGCACCGACTTTCTTTCTCACCCTGAATTAACACCCCCCTGGCACGGTTCAACCGCATATTCTGAAACCGGAATAATCATCGAAAAAGAAGATCTGGCACGTGATCTAGGTATGTTTCCACTTCAGATGGCTGCCCAGACATTTGACCTACCCCCGCAGAATTTTCCTGGACGGGATTGAAAAGGAATAACATAATGGATGGAAAGCTACTCGATTCTGGACGGGAAACAATCGCGCGTGGTTTGGGCTGGTTAGGACAAAACCGCGATTCTATCGCAGCTATTGATGACCTGAGCGCGCACTACAAAGCACCATACCTGTATGCCGCCATAGGAGACCAATTGCAAGGACGCCATTATGCGGACTTGATACAAGGGAAATACCTGCAACCAGATGGAGACTTTCGAACTACTCCCCACGAAAAAGGGTGGGCACATTTGGCGTGCAGCCCCGCCAACCGTTACCTTTATTCAAACGGTTGGGTGATCTGTGGTTTGCGCCGCCTGGGTTTTTATGGAGCAGCTGAACGTGGGTTGAATTTTATGCGCCAATTTCAATCACCGGCGCTGGGCGGCTTTGCGTCACGTTTTGACCCACGCACCGGCCAGGTGGATCATCGTTATCTCGATAGTTCTTCCACATCATCAGCCGGATTGGCGCTTTTGGCCTGCGGCGATTTACAGGCGGCTCGCAGTGCAGGTGATTTCATCCTACAATTGTTGGATGCCCAGCCCAGCCCCGACCGTTTTTTTTACTGCAGTTGGGATGTGGAGACTGGATTGATGACTGATATTTGGGGAGACGAGAACACCAGCGCGATCCGAGGGCGCAAACAGTTTTGCCTGAGCGCTGAGACCGATCCCCATTACGAATTGACCTGGTTGGTAGGCAAACCAATGAAATTTCTCGCCAAACTTTACGACATGACCGCCAATACGCGCTACCTGGAAGGGGCCAGAGCCCTCCTGACCTTTTTTGAACGGCTGGACCACGAACGTGTCCACAATTATGGTTCGTGCAAGATCATGTGGGCGTCAGCTGAGCTCTACCGCCATACTGGCGAGATCCATTTCGCCCAAACGGCTGAAGAAATATTTCGCTGGTTCTGTGAAACAATGACTCCATCGGGAATCTGGGTACATTCGCTTTGGTACAACAGCCCTGAAGAACAACCGCTTGCCGCAGCTCTGGACTCAGTTCAAGAACTTTGTGCCGAAATGAGCGATGTTCTTTTTGAACTTGGCAGTAATAATTAATCATTTCGCTGCGAGTGAAAGCAGCCCATCCATAAGAATAAATACGAGACTAACATGAAAATCACTAAAGTTATTGCTCATTCTCTCAAACAAGTACCCGCAGAAGCGCTCGAAGAATATCGCAATGGCGCTCCCTTCAAAATTTTGCGCAATGATCCGCAATTGCGCGATAACTGGATTTCTATTACGGCCGTAGATTGGAACGTAGCCGAAAACTGCGTGTACATTGGCCTGACAGCCTTTGATACCGATCTGCTTTGGCGCTTCTTCCCTGACAATGGCAAATTCGAATCGCTCGGATTTAAAAACCTGCAAATCGAACCACAGGCTATCAAGATCCATCGAGGTCTGACTCCAGATGGACAGGGTGGCTACTATTTTGGTACGGCAGGGCTGCCCGACCTGGACGAGCTCAATGACGCTCCTGGAGGAGGCATTTACCATTACCGCAGCGGAAAATTTGAAAACCTTGGCATCCCCATTCCACACACCTATATTCAGAACGTGGAAGTTGATCTTGTGCGCAATCGAGTATACGGTGTCACCTATCCGATAATTTATTTCTTTGACTATGATCTACAATCTCAGAAGACACACTTCTCATTCTTCACTGGCAGCCATTTCCATGAATCCGGTCTGGACGATGATGGATACTTCTGGGGGAGTTGGAATACGAGACGCGGACATTGCCTGTTCCGCTATCACCCTGACGTAGGCAAGCCAGAGTTTTACGAAAACCCCATTCCTAACCTTAGTAAGGATTATCTATGGACCTTCCCATTAAATGGACCGATTGATTCTTTTATTAATGGACAGGACGGCTTCTTATATTTTGGCACTCTCATTGGGGAGTTATACCGTCTGGACCCCAAAACAGGAACACATCTCCTTTTAGGCCGCCCATCTGAGCATATGCGCCTCTCAGGGTTGTCAATCGGGCCAGAAGGTAAGCTGTTGGGTAGCTATGGGGTCGATTTTGAAACTGGACTCTTCCTGTACGACCGGAAAACAGGCCATTTTTCTGATCTTGGCAGAGTAAAAGACGAAAATGGGAATTCCTGCTATATGATTCACGACATTATCTGGGATGGCGGAACACGTGTCTTTGCTGGTGAGACAGACAATGTTGATCGTTGTGCCTTTTTATGGGAATTGCACCTGGGCTAAAATAGGAGGTAAGTGATGGAAGGGAAAAATCAACGCTTTGCTCTGGTAAATGGAAAGGTAATCCTGCCAGACCAGGTTTCTGAAGGCTTGGCAGTGGTTATTGATGGCAGCCGAATTGCCGATATAACTGCTATTGGAAACCTTGGTGCCGATTTACCGCGTGTGGATGTCGATAGCCGGTTCATTTCTCCTGGTTTAGTGGATATCCACACGCATGGCGCCGTTGGAATAGATTTTACAGAAGCCCGTTTTGATGCGTATGATGGCATTACCCGGCACCAAGCGCACCAGGGCGTCACATCATTATTAGCTACACTTACCACTGCACCGTTGGATATCATTCTGGATGCCCTTGCGTTTGTCGGTGAGTGGATGGCAGAACCGCACTCAGGCGCCAATGTAATCGGAGTGCATTTGGAAGGACCCTACTTTAGCTTTGAGCAAAAAGGCGCGCAAGACCAACACAATATGCGCACCCCCGATGACGGCAGCGCAGATGCACTCCTCGCGCACCCTGAATGGGTAAAGATGCTGAGCTTCGCCCCAGAACTACCAGGAGCTAAGGCTTTGACTCGCCGGCTTGTTGACCTGGGCATCGTTGCAGCAGCAGGTCACAGCGCTGCACAAGATTGGCAAGTGCGCGATGTACAGGAAGCTGGACTGAGCCATACCATCCACATCTGGAGCGGTCAGTCATCCACCATTCGGGTCGGTCCGTGGCGAAAACCAGGTTTGCTGGAAGCCACCTTGGTCTCTGATGACTTGACAGCAGAGATGATCTCAGACAATCGCCATTTGCCCCCCACTCTGATGCGTCTTGCATATAAATGTAAGGGCCCAGATCGGTTATGTGTGATATCAGACTCTACCAATGGTGCTGGCATGCCTGAAGGAACAGTAATACACACTACAGGAATGGACTTTGTGGTTGAAGATGGGGTTGGCATCCTGCAAGATCACACTTCGTTCGCGGGCAGTGTCACGCTGATCAACAAAATGATACCAATTCTTACAGGAGAGGTGGGCATCCCCCTGGCGGAAGCCGTCCGAATGGCTTCATTGACGCCTGCGCGGGTGATTGGTATTCAGGATCGTAAAGGTAGCCTGGCGATTGGAAAAGATGCCGATATTGCCATTTTTGATCCCGACTTTAGCGCCTGGAAGGTATTAATTGGTGGCAATTGGGTGGTATAACTGACCGCGCAGGATAATCTATTGGCCCTGGCATTATATTATTCTCGCACATAATATATTTCGAAGAGGAATAACATGAACTTACTTCAATCAGTCATTGTTGATCTATTACCAGTACTTGTTTTTGCCGATGATACTCAATTGGGCCAGGCAGCTGCCGATGACCTGGCTGCTATCCTAAAAGACGCTGTGCAAAAAAACGGCGAAACTTCTATCATTTTAGCAACCGGTAACTCACAGTTACCTTTCATGAAAGCTCTCCGTCAAAAAAATGATCTACCCTGGGAGCATATATATTGTTTCCATATGGATGAGTACATTGGCATGTCTGATCAACACACCGCCAGCTTTCGACGCTACATTCGTGAGCAGATAGTAAACCATGTAAATCCCAAAGAATTTTACGGAATCCAAGGAGACGCCGTTGATATCCAGGCCGAACTTGCCCGGTACCGTCGTTTGTTGATCGAACACCCGCCAGTGGCCACTGTTTTAGGAATTGGCGAAAATGGTCACCTGGCTTTTAATGACCCTCCCGCAGATTTTCATACGGAAGCTGTAATCCATGTTGTTGATTTGGATGAGGCATGCCGCCAACAGCAGGTTAATGAAGGACATTTCCCAACACTTGATTTCGTCCCCACCCAGGCAATTTCCTTGACTGTGCCTGCTTTGCTGGCTACCGCACACGTTCTCGCGATTGTTCCTGAAAAACGCAAAGCAGCAGTGGTTGCGCGAACATTGCACGGCCCGGTCACACCTGATTGCCCAGCTTCAATTTTGCGTACTTTTCCACATGCAAAACTATATCTAGACCCCGAATCGGCATCACAACTGTAGAAATACCAAGACCAAACCGATTACAAAAAAATATACTGCCGCAACCATAGAAAGATTGAATACATTGGACACCAAATGCTAACTTCCCTCGGCCTCACCCCTTCCTTCGGTTTTGGTGATCGGCTTGGTCTTGCTACGCCAGGCCACATTGCCGCTGTCAAAAACACTGGCCTTGCCCCCATTTTCGCCCAGCAGTCCGTCCGCGAAAACACCCGCACGGGACGGACCCCTCAACAGGTGCTGAATGATGCCAGGCGCGCCGTCGACGCTGCTAAATGGGATGCTCCCTGGGGTGCAGACGCAGATCATCTAAAATCCATCGACGACCTGCCGCCCTTTGTTGCTGCCGGTTACACCTTTTTTACGGTTGACCCCGGCGAATATGTAGATAATGCCGCTGATACCGATTCTTTCTCCGTTTTACAAGGCAAAATATCCAGCAGAGCTTGGGATGATCATTCAGAATACTATCTACCGACCGATGAACATCTTGGCTTTGGAGCATTTAGCTCGGAAACCCTGCTAAGGGCTCTGGTCAAATACGGCAGGGCAATTAACCACACTGTCGCTATGTATCGCCGCCTGGCTGAAATAAAAGAAACGTTTGATTTTGAAGTTTCTGTGGATGAAACTGACGCACCCACCACCCCACTCGAACATTATTTCATTGCCAACGAACTGACCCGGCAGGGTGTGCGCTTTACCTCGCTTGCGCCGCGCTTCATCGGGCGTTTTGAAAAGGGGGTCGATTATATCGGCGACCTGGCGGCGCTGGATGCGGAGATGGCGCTGCACGCCTCAGTTACAACGCATTTTGGGACATACAAACTCAGCCTGCATTCGGGTTCAGATAAATTTAGCGTTTACCCTCTGATAGTAAAACACTGGGGCAATCGCCTGCACGTAAAAACGGCAGGAACCTCGTATCTCGAAGCGTTGCGGGCCCTGGCAGTCAGAGAACCGGCACTCTTTGAACGCATTTGGGCACTTGGGTTGGAACGCTATCCGGTTGATCGAGCATCCTATCATGTTTCGGCGGATATCAAGCAAGTGCCCATGAACCTTGGCTTACCTGCTTTGTTAGACGATTTCCATGCCCGTGAAATCCTGCATGTTACCTACGGTTCAGCCCTGAAACAGTTTGGATCTGAGATAAGATCCGCCCTGGTAAAACATACTGATGAGTACAACACCAATTTAAATAACCATTTTCGCAAGCATCTGGATTTATTAAAGTAGAAGACTATGCCAATCTTTTCGGTTACGAATCAAGTCGCAATTGTCACCGGCGGAGCTGGAGTGTTATGCGCCAGCATGTGCCGTGCTCTCTCCGAAGCCGGTGCTAAGGTTGCGGTACTCGATTTACGTTTGGAATTAGCCGAATCTCTGGCCGCCGAACTGGGGAACGGAGCCATCGGCGTGGCCTGTGACGTACTGGAAAAATCCAGTATTGAAAACGCTGCCCAGGTTGTGCTGGCTAAGTTTGGGCGGGTGGACATTCTAATCAATGGCGCTGGCGGAAACAAACCCCAAGCCACCACTAACCCAGACCAATCTTTCTTTGATCTGCCTGCCGAAGCCGTGCGCTGGGTCTTTGACTTGAACCTGATGGGTACAATCCTACCTTCTCAGGTTTTTGGCAAAATCATGGCTGAACAAAAAAGCGGCGTGATACTAAATATCTCATCGATGAACGCCTTCCGCCCGTTGACCCGTATTGCGGCTTATTCGGCGGCTAAAGCGGGAGTGAGTAACTTCACGCAATGGCTGGCTGTGCACATGGCACAAGAATATTCTCCTGACATTCGTGTTAATGCAATTGCGCCGGGATTTTTCGTCGGCGACCAGAACCGGCGTTTACTCTTGAACGAGGATGGATCACTGACCTCGCGTGGACAAACTATTATGTCTCACACCCCACAAGGACGTTTTGGCACGCCCCAAGATCTAATCGGCACAATGATGTGGCTGGTTTCTCCTGCATCAGCGTTTGTGACCGGAATTATCGTGCCTGTAGATGGTGGGTTTTCGGCTTTTAGTGGTGTATAAAACCAGCGATTACACCTACAATCCGTGATGGTTTCTTCATAACTTTTTTATTTTATTCGCCAAGATACCAGCCATGAACAACCTTATTGCCCAATCGGTTTCCCCAACCGGCAATCTTTCAGCCGAAACTATCCGTGAGACACTTGAAAAAGGTCTTGCCGGAAAATTCAGGCATCAAAAAATCCTGGTACTGATACCCGACCACACCCGCTCACTACCACTGCCGTTTTTGTTCCGGCTCCTAGTAGAAATTCTTCACGACACAAGGCAACTAGATTTCATGGTTGCTCTTGGCACGCACCCGGCACTTTCAGATGGAAGTCTGAATAATTTAGTGGGGATTACCGCAGATGAGCGAATCACTAAATATTCGCATGTCGGACTGTACAACCACAACTGGGATAACCCCGCCGCACTGACCAGCCTCGGTACCATTGAAAAAGACCAGATTCAACAATTCGCGGGAGATTGCTGGCATTCATCATTACCAAACAGTGTTGATATTTGTCTTAATAAAACCGTGCTGGCTTACGATCATGTCCTCATCCTGGGTCCTACCTTCCCGCACGAAGTAGTCGGCTTTTCTGGCGGCGCAAAATATTTATTTCCCGGCATTTCCGGTCCAGAAATGATTAATGCAACCCATTGGCTGGGAGCACTGTCTGGCGTCATTGGAACGATTGGTATTAAGAAGACTCCAGTACGTGAGATGATCCACGCTGCTGCAGAAAAATTGTCCATTCCAACTACTTTAATCGCGTTAATTGTTGAAGGTGCCGAACTAAGTGGGCTCTTTATCGGTGACCATCTCTCTGCCTGGAGCGCTGCTGCGGATTTATCAGCTCAGCGCCATATCCTTTGGTGCGAGAAACCTTATCAGCGTGTACTTTCCTGCGCTCCAAAAATGTACGATGAACTGTGGACAGGCGCAAAAGCGATGTACAAACTGGAGCCCGCCATGGCTCAAGGTGGCGAAGTCGTCATCTATGCTCCACATCTGGATGTAGTCAGTCACGTTCACGGGAAATACATTTACGAGATTGGTTATCACATCCTGCCTTATTTTTTGCAGGATTGGGAACGATTTAAGCATATTCCACTTGGTGTACTGGCCCACAGCACGCATGTACGCGGATCTGGTGTAATCGATAATGGTTCCGAAAAGCCCAATGTCAAAGTCACACTTGCCAGCCAGATCTCACCCGAGGATTGTTCACGCTTAAATCTGGGCTACCTCGACCCGAACAGCATCAACATCGCCGAATGGAAAGATCGTGAGGCCGAAGGGATCCTCTACGTTCCCAAAGCGGGCGAAATTTTGTATCGACTCAGGAGATAAATTTATGGAAAAAGCAAACTTTGGCATTATGGGCCTGGGCGTCATGGGCCACATGCTCGCTCTCAACATGGAGCGAAACGGTTTCCATGTTGCTGGTTACGATGTAGATTTGGAAAAGGCGCGTGCCTTTGGGACGGATAATCCAGGAAAAAATCTCATCGCCTGTGAGACGCTCGAAACGTTTATTGCCTGCCTTGAACTACCTCGCCGCATCCTGATGATGGTGCCTGCCGGAAAGCCTGTTGACATGGCGATTACTTCCCTGCGACCGGTTTTATCGAAAGGCGATTTACTCATTGACGGTGGAAATACCTTTTTCCAGGATACTGAACGCCGCTCCAAGGAACTTGAAGCAGCGGGTATCATTTATATTGGAACAGGTGTCAGCGGCGGAGAGCAGGGTGCCCTCTGGGGTCCGGCCATCATGCCAGGCGGACAGCCCGAAGCCTGGGAACTGGTCAAACCCATTTTCGAGGCCATCTCCGCCAAGGCGAGCGGTGAACCGTGCGTGGCATACATGGGCCCACGCGGAGCGGGGCATTACGTCAAAATGGTGCATAATGGCATTGAATATGGCGATATGCAGTTGATTGCCGAAGCGTACGACCTCCTTCATCGCGGCCTGGGATTGAAGAATGCCCAGTTACACCAGGTTTTTTCTGAATGGAATCGTGGCGAATTGGAATCCTACCTGATCGAGATTACCGCTGATATTTTTTCTAAAACCGACACTGAAACTGGTACTGCCGTGGTGGATTTGATTTTGGATGAAGCCCAGCAGAAAGGCACCGGCAAATGGACCAGCCAGAACTCTCTCGATTTGGGCGCACCCACCCCGACGATTAACGCCGCCGTTGAGAGCCGCATCGTCTCAGCTTATAAAGCTGAACGGGAGGCTGCCTCAAAAGTACTGACCGGTCCGGAACCGAAAATTGATGGCCTGCCACAGTTGGTCATTGACGCGGTACGCGATGCACTTTACGCTGCAAAAATCTGTTCGTATGCCCAGGGCTTTGGGCTGCTGCGCATGGCAAGCAAAGAATACAGCTATAACCTGAACTATGCTGAGATTGCCCGCATTTGGCGTGGTGGTTGCATCATCCGAGCCCGTTTTCTGAACGATATCCGTGCTGCATTTATCCGAACTCCAGATCTGGCAAACCTGATGCTTGACTCGGAATTTGCACTGTCGATGAATGCCCGCCAGACAGCCCTGCGAAAAGTTGTTGCGCTTGCAGCCGAAAGCGGCATCCCAGCCCTGGCATTCAGCTCCGCCCTGGCGTATTACGATGCTTATCGAAGTGAACGCTTACCTGCCAATCTGACGCAAGCCCAGCGAGATTATTTTGGCGCGCACACCTATCGCCGAATTGACCGTGAGGGCGTTTTCCATACCGAATGGCAAGAATAGCTCTGGAGAATAATCATGAAATACGGACTTAATATCAAAACAGAAGGCGCCCTTGACCTTGTATCACTTGGCGCTCTAAATCACCGTGTCGATTCGGGTATTATCCCCTTTAGCAAAGCCACTGAATGGCAGGTGCATCCCAGCGGTGGCGAGTACAACGTGGCAGCCAATTTGGCGAATTGCTTCCGCCTGAAGACTGGCATGGTCTCGGCCATGGTAGATTACCCAATTGGCGACCTGATTTCAGAACGGGTGCGCCAGATGGGCATTACCCCCTTCTATAAGAATTTCAAACATAACGGCGTCAACGGGCCCAATATGGCCACCATCTACAGCGATCGTGGCTATGGCCTGCGCGCCCCGGTCGTCTTTTACAATCGTGCCAATGAGGCAGCCGCCCAGCTCAAACCCGGCGACTTCAATTGGAACGCAATATTTGCAGACGGTGTGCGCTGGTTTCACAGCGGTGGAATTTTCGCATCGCTCTCTGAAACCACTGGCGAAGTCATCATCGAAGGCATGCAGGCTGCCAAAGCTGCCGGGGCGATCACTTCTTTTGATTTGAACTATCGTGCCAAGTTATGGAATATCTGGGGCGGTGCAGAACGGGCTCAAGCGGTTGTCCGTCGCATTGTGGAAAACGTGGATGTGCTGGTTGGTAACGAGGAAGATTTGCAGCTCGGTCTCGGTATCCCTGGCCCCGAAGTCGCAGCCAAATCAAAACTCGATCCGAGCAAATTCTTTGGCATGATTGATCAGGTTGTGGAAAAATTCCCCAGCATCAAAATCGTTGCCACCACCCTGCGTGAAGTCCATTCAACCAATCATCATTCCTGGGGTGCAGTGGCCTGGATTAATGGCAACACTTTTGTTTCGCCAACTTGTGAGTTAAACATTTACGACCGGGTCGGTGGCGGCGATGGTTTTGCATCCGGCTTTTTCTACGGCTTATTGGCTGGAGAATCTGAACAGGAATCCGTCAATCTGGGCTGGGCGCATGGCGCACTGATAACCACCTACCCAGGGGATACAACCATGGCCACATTAGAACAGGTCAAAGCATTTGCGAAAGGCAGTTCTGCCCGAATCCAACGTTAATTGGCCGCGCACAAACAAACAGCCCGCCTCTCGCGAGACGGGCTGTTTGTTTGTGCAGCTAAGCCAGAAATAATTTGTTAGCAGAAACAGAAGAATTATCGGGGGAGATGGGCTGGGACTGGTGCAGCAATCGGTGATAATTTGACAGTTTCATCGGCTGCGCAGGAGAAATATAATCTAGCTTTGCGGGTCATGTTCAAGGTGCCCGATTTCTGAGCGCAAGGGCTGGTGGCAACATAGGTGTAAACACCTGGAGCAACACTAAGATCAAATGTGCCAGCCGGCAGTGTGTAGACCGTCGCGCCAGCTGCACTTGTCAAGGTCATGGTGACCACACCGCCAGACCGGTTACGAATATTGATGTTACTCGGTTCGCGGCCCTTCAGTGCCAACGCACTACCCATGGGCAGCATGGAAAAAAGGATCGCTAACATGATAACAACGCTGATTACGGTGAACTTTTTCATTTTAACTCCTATGATATGACTGATTGGATGGATGGTTTTTTGTGCTCTTCTGGAACAAATTTTTCTGGAAAACTTTGACGAAGCCTTGATACCCGGGTGAAACAGAATGAATTGATATGCAACTGTTTCAATAAAATAATAACATCATAAGTGCCAAAACCATCTACACACGCGTTTATTTATATCTAAACAATAGTTTAACTTTGTTGGTATCGACCTTGAAATGGCAGATAAATAGGGATTTACTCACGCGCTCTTCGTTTTGGCACTTAACGGTTCTGCTGCTCAGTCGATTACAAATCGATGGTTTGCCCCCGCCAACCTCACCACGGCCCTGAGCCATTATTCATGGTTAAATTAAAAACATCCCGCGGACCAGGGCTTGCCAGTAAAATCTACAAACCTCAGCCCGCGGGACGCGGAAATCTTCGCCTGGCCAGATGGCTGCTACGGCTGGCGCCTGACGGCAATCATCGTGATATCGTCGTACTGGTCAGCCGTCGAAATATGCTCGGTCAGGTTGGTTTTAAAACGCTTCAACAATTCATCAGCCGAAGCAGCTGGTTTACTCTGTAGAAGTTCCAACATACGTTTTTCGGTAAACATCTTCCCGGCCGGGTTACGCGCATCAGTAACGCCATCCGAATAGCCAAACAGGATGTCGCCAGGTTCGAGTTGGGCTTCACCGATCGTGTAGACCGCATCAGGCATCATTCCCACTGGTGTACCGGTGGCCTTCAAAGAAGTTTTTACTTTGCCATCCTGGCCAACAATCAGTGGCGGGCAGTGGCCGCCATTGATATACGCCAAGGCACCTGTCTGCGGATCGACCATCCCGAAAAACAGCGTTGCAAAATAATTCAAATCCAAATGGTTGGTAGTGATATAGTCATTCGTCAGCGTAACCGCATTCTGCAAGGCCATACTGCCGATCGAAGGCAGCCTGCGCCTGCGACCGCCTTCCACCGCGGGCAAATTATCGCCAAAACCATCCATCAGATTCAGGTTGTAATTCTGCTGCGCAAAAGCACGCGTCAGGCTGCGCGCCAGTGCCATGAAAAGCGCGGCACCCACACCCTTATCGCACACATCCGCGATCACAAAACCCACCCGCCGTCCCTGCGCCATGCTGAAGGCATCATAAAAATCGCCTGCCACCTCGCGCGCCGGGGCAAAATATGCCGCCACGTCCCAACCTTCAGGCTGTGGCAATTCACGCGGCAGAAAGCTTAACTGAATATCGCGGGCAATCTCAACATCATGCTCAATCTTATCGCGCAGCCGGTTGCGGGCTTCTTCGCGTTCCTGCAGCCTGCGCTTGCGGATCTCCATAAATTCTCGCACCTGGGCTTTTAACAGGGTCGGAGAATAGGGTCTCACCAGGTAATCATCTGCTCCCAGGCTAAGACACTGCTCGATGGTCTTGATATCGCGCCGTGCCGCCAATAAAATGATCGGAATAATCCGCATCAGCTCGTCTTCAGAAACCTTCTGCACGAATTCAGCGGCAACCAGGCCCGGAGTATGCATATCCAGCAGCAAAACCTCAGGCTTCTGCGATTGCATCATTTCGAACCCCGCATCTCCATCATTGGCAACCAAAACTGCATAACCAGCTTCTTCCAGACAGTGTGCCAAAAAACCCTTATCAGTTTCGCTGCCCGAAATGATCAACAGCTTCTCTTTTTCATTCGCCATGAGGCCAGCTCCTATCCATGCTTTCCAATCTACAGGTCTACCAAACTGAACGTTCGATCTATTCCCGATCTGTCCGCCAGTGTTATTCCACCTTTGGCCGGTTCACCACAAAGATATTGCGATTGCGGTTATTAACAAATTCGTAATCAAATTTATCCACATTTTCAAGCGTCAGATATATTCCCAGACCGCCGATTGGACGTTCTTCCACTGGCTTATCAATATGATCTGGACGACCCAGGTTGCGCGGATCGAAAGGCGGGGATGTATCTTCCAAGATGATAGTCAGAGCATCCGTATCCACCTCTGCAATCACCAGCACATCACCCGACTGTCCGGCCTCATCATAACCATGCACAATAATGTTTGTCGCAATTTCATCTACTGCCAGTCGCAGCCGATAGGCCTTTTTTTTGTCCAAACCGGCCTGTTCGGCAGCCGCAGTCACAAAATGTCCAATGGCGCTTAAGGAATCCAAATTTCCGGATACAAGTAATGGTTGCATGGATGTCTGGGCCTAAAGAAACAAAAACTAGGCGCCCTCAATCTTGGCTGCATCGTAACTATCCAGGAAGGTGACGCTGTTCTGAAAACCTGTCATGGTAATCGTTTCCAACACATTTTCCTGGAGGCCGATCATGTAAATATCAACCTGGGTGCCCATTTTTTGCTTGGCAAAAACCAGGGCCCGCAGACCCGCGCTGGCCATATATTCCAGATCCTTCATTAACAGCGCCACAGCCTTAACCTTGGCAGACGCGGCTTTTTCAATATCGGTACGGAAGGCAGGTGCGGCCGCGGCGTCTAATTCACCAGACAGGGTGATTTTTGCGACACCATTGACAATTTCGAAAACAGATTTGAATGCCATGTTTTATGCTCCTTAAGTTTTTTCACGTTGATAATATTTCTGGTCTGGTTCCGGCTTGATCTTGCGCTGAACCAACAAAAATTGAAATCGAAAATCCAGACTACTTTGCCAACAAAATGATCACTGATCTGGGGCCCACAAACAAATGAGTCTGGTCACTCAGCACAGGTTCGCTGCCAGATTCCCAGACATCTTCCGGGGTGTTGGCGCCAGTATTGGCAAAGACATGCCACTGGCAGCCCTCTGGGCTGCGCGGAAGTTCCACGCCCAAGCCATCCCAATGCGTATTGGTGACGACATAAATACTATTATCCGGGCTCTCGCCGCCCTTGGCATGTTTGCCGTCCAACATAAAGGCCAGCAAACGGCTATCTTGAGACCAATCCGGGTGCCAGGCTCTGGATCCATGCCACGAAATATCGGGGAACCCACTGCCCACATAATCCTGATGGCGCAAATGCCAGCGGTTATGGAAGACCGGGTGTTCCTTGCGGAAGGCAATGCAATCTTGAAAGAAGCGGAATAGAGCAGGATTTTTTTTCAGCAAGTCCCAATTCATCCAGCTCTGTTCAGTATCATGGCAGTACATATTATTATTACCGCGCTGTGTCTGGCCAACTTCATCGCCCATTAACATCATGGGCACACCCTGGCTGACCATCAGCAGCGCAATCGCATTCTTGATCTGCCTGGCGCGCAGCGTGTTGATCTGAGGGTCATCAGTCTCACCCTCCCAGCCGCTGTTCCAGCTGTTGTTATCGTTGGCGCCGTCGTTATTATTTTCGCCATTTGATTCATTGTGCTTTTGGTCGTATGAAACCATATCCATCAGCGTAAAGCCATCATGGCAGGTAATAAAATTGATCGAGGCCGTTGGGCCACGGCTGGCATACAGATCAGGCGAGCCTTGCAACCGCAGCGCCAGGTCAGGCACCAACCCAGAATCACCCTTAATCCAGCGCCGCAGGGTATCACGATATTTTCCATTCCACTCGCCCCAGCGCCCAAAGGCTGGGAAGGAACCCACCTGGTACAAACCACCCGCGTCCCAGGCCTCAGCGATCAACTTGCATTTCGCCAGGACCGGATCATTGGCCAGGGCTTCCAACAATGGCGGGTTTAACATGGGTGCGCCCGATTGGTCGCGCCCCAGAATGGCCGCCAGGTCAAAACGGAAGCCGTCGATGTGATATTCCGAAGCCCAATAACGCAAGCAGTCCAGCACCATGCCGCGCACCACCGGGTTGTTACAGTTCAGGGTGTTGCCGGTGCCGCTAAAGTTGAAATAGTAGCCCTCTTGCGTCAACATGTAATAAGTGACGTTATCAATCCCTCGAAACGAGATCGTCGGGCCATACTCATTGCCTTCGGCGGTGTGATTGAAGACCACATCCAGCATCACTTCGATGCCGTTACTGTGCAAATCCTTGATCAGGGTCTTGAATTCATCCACGATCATGGTGCCATCTTTAATCTTGCCTGTGGCAGCATACGCGGCCTTAGGCGCAAAGAAACCAACCGTGCTGTAACCCCAATAGTTGACCAGCATCTCACCGGTTTCAGGGTGGTTGTGAACACCTTCCAACTCGTCAAACTCGTAAACTGGCATCAGCTCCAGCGAGTTAATGCCCAGTTCTTTGAGATATGGAATTTTGTCGCGCAAACCCGCAAAAGTGCCGGCATGCTTGACGCCTGAAGATGGATCGCGCGTGAAACCACGCACATGCGCCTCATATACTACCAGGTCTTCGATCGGAATTTCAAGCGGGCGATCTGACTCCCAGTCAAAATCATCGTAGACGATCCGCCCGCGATGTTGAAAGATATTCGACCAGTCGGGCGTCTGCGCCCAGGTATCACGTCCGCCAATCGCGCGCGCGTACGGGTCCAGTAGAATCTGGTGAGCATCAAAACGCTGAAAACCTGGTTTGCCGCGTTCTACCTTGGCATAAGGCGCGCCCATGCGGAAACCGTATTCAATCTCTTCATAATTCAGATTAAAAACGACCATCGAAAAGACATTGCCAATCCGAAAATCGCCCCAAAACGGCTCGCCGCTGCCAGGGCGCGTAAACATACCCCGAAAAGGTATTTCTGCAAACGGAGCTGGCTCACCCTTCTGAAAAAGCACCAGCACGCAATAATCGGCATGCCGCGAGAAAATCGAAAAGTTGACACCACCCGGAACGGGGGTTGCCCCAAACGGATAGGGGCGTCCCGGTCGCAGGCCAAATTCTTTGAAGTTATGCGTAGCGTAAGTATCGATTCGTTCCATCAAATCCATTGAGAACCTGCCTATTTTTAAGAGAAAGTCTGCATGCCGTTCTCGACCGTATCCTGCACGGTAAAGTACCCCAGGAAACCGGTCATGGCCATGGTGTCTTTTAACTCATCGGATAACCCAACCAGCACGATCTTGCCTTGCTTGGCTGAGGTTTGGCGATAGAGTGAAAGTAGCATGCGCAGACCAGCGCTGGACATGTACACCACATCTGCTAGCACCAGTAAGATCTGGCAGCCAGGCACAGATAATGGCAGCACTTTTTGCTGCACAATCGCTGCGTTGGTGGCATCAATTTCGCCGATCACCCTGATCACGCTAACTTCTGCCGCGCTTCCCGCTGGGAATTTGAGCGTTTCAATATTTACTTCAATCATAAGAGCATTCCTCGCCGACCAGATTCAGAATTCAAATTGAGTTAGTCCACTGCAACCAGGCGCACCTTGACGCGCACCTGTGCTTTGGTCTCTGGCAGCTTGACGGTCAGACGCCCAGCATCGAAGTTATCATAAGGTTGATCATCGATCCAGACATTGCTGATGCTCACCTTTCCATCGGGCAGGATATCCGGCGAAACCCGCAGGATATTGCGAGGGAAGGCGCCCGGCTGGGGCTTGAAGTACAGATCCATCGGCTGTTTGTGGATCAAAAGGTTGTTATAGACCGCCGAGAGGTAGCACAATTCGGACGAGTGATAAAAACTCATCGAATGGCTGCCCTTGAAGCGCTCGGTGCCCAGCAAGTAAGGCAGGCCATTCGCCAGAACGTTGAAATACACGCCGCCATCATCGTGATCCAGGTGATAGGCGTTGTAGAAGGCCTCAGACTCGCGCGCGATTTTAAGATATTCATCATCGCCCAGGGTGCCGTTCAGAATCAGGTAAGCCAGGATGCCCTGTTCTTGCTGCCACCAGGCTTTGCGATCGTGGAAGGCAAAGCGATTCCATTCCTGGGTGCCATACTTAACACGTTCCATTACATCGTACCAACCAGCGCGCTGGGTATCCATGCCCACCTTGGGCATTTCTTCCGCAATCTTGCGCGCCAGCGCCACGTATTTATCCTTTTCCTTCAGGCTGTTCATACGCATCAGGTTCCAGGCGATCTTGAGGTTATGCCCCACCACGCCGCGGTTTTGCTGCCACATATGCTGTTGATCGAAGGACCAGTCTTCAAAGAACTTTTCCTGCACAAACAGGCTGTGCTGGAAATCTGGGAAGTGCGCTTCAATTGTGTCGAAGGTGTATTCCAAAAAGTCAGCGTAGCGCTTGTCGCCGGTCGCCAGGTACAGGTTGATCAGGTAAGCCGGGGCATGGTCACCGACCGAATTCCAGTTCTTCTTGCCTTTGTTGGGGCCAAGCGCATCACTGCGCGGATCCAGGCTGATGGGGTCAAGGTGCGAGAAGTAGCCGCCATTGGATTTATCCAGGTAGAAGCGTTCAAATAAATCCACGGTCATTTCGGCATCTTTCAAGATGGCCGGGTCGCCGGTGATACGGAAGGTCTGGATCGGTCCGGCCAGGGCATAGATCTGTTCGTAAGCCGGAATGGCATCCAGGTCATCCCCGAATTCAGAAGCAAAAATCTTGTCCTCATGGTTTGCATGCACGTCAATGCCGTGGTACCAGTAAACAACCTTTTCATCCGCATCGTAGAAGCGCATGTGGTCGCGCAGGTATTTTGTGCCTTTTTCAGCCACTTCCAAGAAGCGGTCTTCACCGGTCATCATGTAAGCCGAGGCCATGCCATACACCAGGCGCGAGATGGTATCGGTTTCCTGGCGGAAATTATCCAATTCTTTTTCACCAGCCAAATTGATGATGGTACGGTATTCTTTAAAGTCGATCGGCCCGTGTCCAAACTGGGCCCGGATGTAGAAATCGCCCAACGAAATGATCTGCTTGACCCACCAATCGGCCTGTTCAAAGCCAAAACTGGTTTCCTTCTCACCCATGTAAATCACATATTGAACTTCACAGGCCACATCACTGCTCTCGGGGTAGTAAATACCGTACAAAAACATGTAACGCCCCGGTACCAACATCTTACGGATCATATCCGGGTCGCACCAGGTGCGGTTTTCTTCCAGGTTATTGGCAATCCAACCATAGGTATTCGGCTTCAGTTGGACAGTATAATCCCGGCCATCCGAAGTCTTCAAGCTAAAGGTATCGGTCTTGCGATCATAGCTCTGCACGTATCCGGCTAATGTATCTGAAAAAGTGAAATTCATTTTATTCATTCTATTTTCTCCTGACTGTTACAACGAAAATTAATGCGGACTATTGGTTTGGGTTAAGTTGCTCGTGATGAAGTAAGTCTTGTGCGGTTGGAACCAGATAATACAGGATGGCTATACCAAATAAAATCTTGGCAGCCAACAGGCTAACAAAAGAGACGCCAATTGCCAACAGGTATATAGCCGGCCCAGTTAATATTCGAGAATGGAAAGACCGGATCAAGCTCGGTTTGACAGTGTCACACATCAGGTGACGGTTGAAAGTGGCGTACCACCAGATCAAATCCAGCAGCACCCCGCCAATGATCAAATTTAATGCGTACAACACCGTGGAAACCTGGGCATCACTATAACGCACCAGCAGTGCAGATGAAAACGGCACCCAGGTCATGCTCAATAGAAAAACTATATTCAACCAAAGCATCAAGCGATCGTGCTTGAGAACATGCAAAAACACATTGTTATGCCCAACCCAATAGATCCCCAGGATCACAAAGGCCAGCGAAACGGTGAAGAATTCAGGCACAATTTTCAAGAGCGCCAGCCCCAGATCCTGGGCTACCCGTTCCAAGGCAACATCTGGGATCTTGACCTCAAACACCATCAAGGTAATGACGATTGCAAAAACCCCGTCACTCATCGCATTCATACGGACGTTATCAGCCGCACCCTTGGCATTGAAGATGTTGAAGGTAGCCGCATTTAGCAGCCTGGAAATGCCTGAGCGTTGGGCCACCTGCTCCTTTTCGAGCTGGACGGATTCTGTATTGACGGTTGCGACACGGTTATGAGAGCTCATAGTTCAAAGTTATCCCGGCTAGCTTACTATTGCCAGCCTGCTGTGTTCAATGGAAGAAAATCAGACCAGGGCTGGCGGTAGAGCCTGGTCAACATAACCCTGGTTTAACTCGATGATATTGCCTTCCGGGTCTGCCACCCAGGCGCCCATCCAACCGGGGATGAAAGAGCCAAAATCTGCTGGTCCCAGCATGACCTTGACAGCACTGCCCAATTCGGCCAGCTTCGCTTCCACGCTTTCCACTTCAAAAGCCATGTGTCGGATGCCAGCAAAGGGATAACCATCATCCTTGGGGGCAGCCAGTGGCGACTGTTCCTTGGCCTTAAAGAGCTCGATATAAAAATTACCCGACCGAATGAAAACAATCTGGTCATCGCCCAATGGGAGCACGCGCGCGCGCCGAAAGCCGAAATACTTGCTGTAAAAGTGTTCCTGGGCTGCCGGGTCTTTGCATGTCAGTCCGATGTGCGAAAAGAATGTTGGGGTAACTTTGGCCTTCACCGGTTCAAAATAAGGTATCATTTCAATTCATCCTTGATTTTCTATTTAAGGTTTAAAAATCCCAACCCAGCGCGGGCTGAGCGGTTAATGAATTTTGCTAAAGCCGGAAAACATTGGATCACCCTGGGCTTTGCTGGCTCCAGAAAGCATGTCAATGATCATACGCGCAAACTGGTGACAATGCCCGCCGGTACGCCCGGTTACCAGGTCAGCATCCACTACCACATCCTGGTCAGTGTAGATTGCGCCCATATTCTTGGCATCACCAATCAGGTTGTTATGCACCACCACTTTCCGACCTCGCACCAGTTCTGGTGCGGGCGCCACCAGCCACATGCCATGACAAATGATGCCCTTCAGGATGGCCTTTTCAGCAAAAGCGCGCTTCAAAAACTCGGTGGCGGGGGGTATTTTGTTGACGTCTTCGGTGTAACGCAACCGGTCGGCAACCATGCCCGCCGGTACAATCAGCGCAGAAAAGCTTCTCAGGGTCTGGTCATCCATCCCTTCAAAACTCTCCACGTGACCATCAAAGGGAATCTTGTATTCATGTCCCTTAAAACCAGCCGCCATCACTTCCGAAGTCTGTCCCCACATGCGCGATAAAAAGCGCAGGTCAATCCCTTCTTCGGCGAACCGGTGCTTGTAATACCAGATCTCAGGCTCGTAATAATCGCCTTCAATCATAATACCAATCTTCTTACCCTGTAATACGGTCATCTTTCCACTCCGGTAAACACAACAGCATGCTGGCTGTTTGGGTCGCAGCAGCCTGCGCAAAACCTGTGTAGATGGCGCCCTCCAGCATCCCAAGCCGGCATGGGAGCGCGCCATCTACCTTAGTTCTAGTCCGACTGGCTATCAGGCCAGGCCGTGATCTTTCTTGATCATGTCGCTGGCTTTCTCGGCGATCATCATGATCGGTGCGTGAATGTTACCCACGTTGATCGTCGGCATAATACTCGCATCCACCACACGCAAGCCATCCACACCATACACGCGCAGACTGGGGTCCACCACTGCCAGGGCATCTGTTCCCATTTTGCAGGAACCAACCTGGTGATGATACGAATCACAGCGTCCGCGTACAAAATTTAATAAATCGGCATCGTTCTTAAAGCTCGGGCCAGGCATCAGTTCCTTGCCGGTCAGAACCTTGGAGAAAGCGCGGGTGCCAAAGATTTCGCGGCACATTCTGGTCATCTGCACCATGCGGTTCACATCTGCATCCACCGACAGGTAATTCGGGTTCAGCAGCGGTTTCACAAGCGGATCATCGCTGCCCAAGCGCACCCAACCACGTGATTGTGGTCGTTGCAAACCTGGGATCAGGGAAACCGAATTGGGGTTGCTCTGACCAACGATCACATCGAAAGGCAGGTGCACAAAATTAAATTGCAGATCTGGCACTGGCATGCCTGCTTCAGACTTGCAGAACAGGCTAACTTCAGAGGTATTCAGGTGCCCAGGTGCCACAGGCTCCTTGGTTTCCATAATGGCGCCCGTCAACACATGGTTATGGAAGTTCTCACCCACTCCTGGCAGATCTACCAGCACTGGCTTGCCAAACTGCTGGAGCTGGGCCGCTGGCCCAATCCCCGAATTGAGCAGCAAATGCGGTGATTCGAGCGCGCCCAGGCACACAATCACTTCTTGATTGGCGCGCACGGTTTTCAACTGCCCGTTCTGCACATATTCCACACCCACACAGCGTTTACCTTCAAAGATCAGGCGGGTCGCCTGGCAGTGTGCAAAGAGCGTCAGGTTCGGACGGGTCAGGGCCGGGATCAGGTAGGCTACAGCATCGCTGTTGCGTTTGCCATCCTTGCCAATGTTGGCATGGTGCCAGCCGTAACCTTCCATCTGCGGACCGTTAAAATCATCGGTCGGTTTGTAACCCAGTTCGGCGCATGCTTCCAGGAAGACCGGAGAAAGCGGGTGGTGCTCATGGTTTTTAGGGTTAATAATATGCAGCGGGCCACCCTGCCCAACCAGGTCGCTGGTCACATCTTCCTGGTCTTCCATCTTCTTAAAGTACGGCAGCACATCCTTGTAAGCCCAGCCAGGGTTACCCATGTACGCCCAATTATCATAATCCGCAGCATGGCCGCGAATATGCATCATCAAGTACAACTGACTGGTGCCGCCGATGATCTTGCCGCGCGGCTCGTACACTACCCGGTTGTTCAAGCCGGGCTGGGGAATGGTGGTATAGCCCCAGTCGATCTCCGAACCCAGCAGCATAAACCAGGTCGACGGATTCTCAACTGTTGGGCTGATTTCGGTGCCACCGGCTTCAAGCACCAGCACCCGTGATTTGGGGTTCTCGCTCAACCGGCTGGCAACTGCCGAACCTGCAGAGCCGGCGCCCACCACGATAAAATCAAAATCACTCATGCTTATCCTCCAGATATTTGGCGCACAAAAGGCGCAAAAGGCTTTGTATCGTGAACATTACGCATATAGCAAATTTTTCCGGCCCGGAAGTTGAAGTAATTCATCACTTCAGCCTCAATCGGCTCGCCCGGATATTTGGCGGCCAGGGCAGAGATGTGCGAAAGCACAGCCCCATCGTCGCCATCCACCACCATGCTCTTCAACTCGTTTTGGAACTTGGCGTAAGCCTGTCCCATACCGGCCATCATCGGGCGCAGCGTGGCCAAGCCTACAATATGGCCCGCCAACTGTTCGTCCATCACCATGTCATCGGTGAATAAGTCACACCAGGCATCCCATTTTCCGGCATTGGCGTATTCATAATATTTTCGCACCGTATCATGGTTATCCATTAAAGTGGTGCGCGGGCCGCCGGCAGATGGAATGGCACCGATGGTCTGCATCATGCCCAACGCATCAAAGTTTTCCCATTCTTCGGCCACCTTTCCATTTTCCATGCGGAAGATGGAAAGACCGGTCACATCAATCTTGTTGTGGCTGGGTGGTATACCCATCATGTCAGCCATATGCGTGCCGCGCGAAACCCAGCGCACCGAAACCCGGTCGCCAACCGCGAAGGCGTCTTCCACCGAAAGATGCACATCCGGGAAAGCCACCCGGTAGACACCCACCAGGCCATTAAATTCGTCCGGTCCATGAATCAAGACCATCGGCAGATGGCCCAGATAATCCTTGCTAAAAATCTCATGCGAGGCTTCCATATCGCCCCGATTCCAGACATCATTCCAAATGCGCGAAACCACGGCCAGGTTTTCATCCGTCTGAGCCGTGGCAAGTGAACCGGACCAGATTGCTTCAGCATCTCTATTTCTATCTTTGGAGGTCATAGTACACCTTTCCTTTTACTGGTCTCAGGATGTGAGACCTGCATTTATGCTCCGGACGAAGCTGATCCACCAACACCAAGCTGCTGCATCAGTCCCAGGATATCTTCATTATTCCAGCTCTCAACGATTTTCCCGGCGGAAAAACGAGCGATGAGCATCTGGCCCCAAGAGACTTTTTTGGACGTGGCAGGTACACCCATCAGGCTGCCGGTTTGAGTTCCACTTTTCGTAACCCAGGCCAAAACCATGTCGCCATCTGTCAACAGGGTCTTTATTTCAATATGAAAATCAGGCATGGCCTGGTGGAACATGCTCACAACCGATTTGATACCCTGGCTGCCGGTCGGCAAGCTGGGGTTGGAAGGATACGAAGCATCTGGGTGATAAATCTGGTCAGCAACTTCCAGGTTACCCTTGTTCCAAACTTCATCCACAAGGCGTTGATAAGCGATTTTGTTTTGATTGGGTGATGAATACCCGGATGAAACATAGGGCGGCACCGGCTCTGGTGGCTGCCATGAGGGGGCGGGTTCAGCGGCAACCGGGATTACTCCCATTTGCTGCATAACACTTAACCCGTCCCACTCCTGCCAACGAGCATCCATCAAACCATTACCATCGAAGCGGAAAATTGCTGTCCCGGTCCAGGAAATAAATTTACCGGTGGGAGGTGCAAATCCCATGAAGTTACCCTTATGTGTGCCGCTTAGCCTGCCGCGCACGCCAACCAGGTCACCTTCGGCAACCACCTGGTCAACTCGGAAATGTAAATCAGGCATGCTTGTAAGAAACTGAACATAAAGTCCCTGAAAAGCATCTGCACCAACCAGATCTTGAAAACCCGCGCCACCGTAACTGATAAACTCGGGTGCGAGCATTTCATGAAAAACCGCAAAATTTGCCTTATTAGATTCGTCATACAAACGAACCATGGCATCTTTCATTTCATTTACGCTCAGAGACCTGCCAGCAGCAGAATAGTTACCATCACTTTTTTGCGTGCCTTGCCAGATCGACTCAGCAAGACGGTTGTTTTTTTCAGGTACTTTAGTCATTTTTTCCATCTCCGAATAAGTTGACTACTTCTTAATCAATTAATATACTATTGCTTGGTACCGTTTAACTGTTGGACCATGCTCAGCATGTCAACTTCGTACCAGCTCTCGACGATCTTGCCGTCCTCAATCCGCAGAACGCCAATTTCAGTCCAGGTGGCTTTACGGCCCGAGGCTTTCATGCCCATCAGATCGCCACCACTATGAGTGCCGCTTTGGGTAAAGCGAGCCGAGACTTGCGCATCATCAGCCACCATCAAGTCAATGTTCATGTGGTAATCAGGCATCGCTTCTCGAAACATCTTGACCATCATCTTGACACCCTCGGAGCCGGGCGGTAGCTGCGGCGCGCTGGGGCTGGTGTGAGTAGACGCAAATAACTCATCTGCAGACGGCAGGTTGCCCTGGTTCCATACTTCTTCGATCATGCGACGCATGATTTGTTTATTCTGATCACTAGACATGTGTCATCTCCTTAATGGCTCGACGGTGTAACAACCGGCGAACGAGACCAGAACTGGTCATACTCGGTGGCTCCGTCGCCAAAAATGGCGCCCTTGCCAGCAATTACCTTGCCATCCCGCCAGCGCAAAACATGCGCAACTTCAATATCCATGGTCTTCTCGGGCTCACCCTTGCGGAAACCACGGTTACGAGTCAGGTCAACTGAATAATCACCAGTCACCAGCACACGCCCGGCAATCATGTCCATCTTGAAGCTATGGGCAGACATTTCGCCTACTTTGCCCATAAAGGCCAGGAATTCGTCACGGCTGTAATACCAGCCCGAAAGTTCGTTATGCCCTGGAACCTGCCAGACCAATTCTTCCGACCAATATTGATTGATACGGCCCATATCACCTGAAGCCAGGGCTGCATACGCCTCGCCAACATGCTCTGGTGTAATGGAGGTTTCAATATCAAATTCTTTCGGCGCCTGGCTCGCACCCGGGATCGCACCCATCTGCTGCATCATTCCCAGCATATTGAGCTCGCCCCAGCCTTCGCAGATCTTGCCAGCCACCACCCGGTCAATTCCGATCGAGGTTACTTCAACCGACTTGCCGCTGGCAGGAATGCCATAGAACTCGCCAGTCTGGGTACCGCGGAAAGTCATGCGGATGGTTGAATATTCGCCTTCGGTGATGATGTCGTCCATGGTCATGTGACCATCCGGGAAAGCATCGTGCCAGATCTTGACCATCCCAGCCACACCATCCGGACCCTGCTTGATGTCCTGTCCGCCCGCGCCGTGCGCGGTAAATTCGGGCGCAACCAGTTCACGGGTAATGGCGTAATTCTTCTTATTCCAAAGCTCAGAGAACCAGCGGATAAAGAGTGCGCGGTGTTCATCGGCATGCGTCACGCCCAGCTTGTTAAGCTCGGCCTGCAGAGCCGCCCGCGAAGGCAGCACCTCGGTCGCATCACTCTTTTTGCCTGGAGCCGGCATCACAAAAGTAGCATTTGCATCAGCACTTCCCGCGATTTTACGGAATTCGAGTGCGACAGATTCGCCCAGGCTGACGACGTCGCCGTGCTTTAATGGGTAGAGCCCGGTCACAGAGACGCCGTTAACAAAAGTTCCATTAGTGGAACCCAGATCTTGCAGGGTATAGCCAGAACTTGTTCTGACTAACCGGGCATGCGAGCGGGACAAGGAACGTTCGTCAATGGGCAGCGAATTAGTTGATTCGCGTCCCATTGTCACTTCATCGTCCAACAGTTCCACCACGCGGCCCGGATTTGGACCTTTCTGTATTACGAGTTGATAAGTATCAGCCACTTTTTTCTCTCCTGCCCGCCAGCCGGCTGAGCGGGGATTATTCTCCGCTTGCCGGCCAGGCGATGCCTTCGACGAAACCTAATCACCTTCCCAAAGACGCTGCGCGCGATCCCAGCTGTGGCTATGATCGCTGGTATCTACTCCGCTTTTGTTTTGGGATTCGATAAAATTACGCATGATCTCGTTGGACTTGTTATGCATAGCAGCATAATCGGGCCCGTACAAGAAGGGCAGGTCAGGCAGCGGTGCACCCGCAATTGACCACTCCATGGCTGGGGTTTCCTGGATGATGCAGTATGTATAGGGTCGGGCAACCTCACCCACCACGCTGATAAATGTGTCCGTCATTTTTTTGAGCAAGTCGCGTTTCTGCTCGGGGGAGTTGAGGACCACCCCTTGAATAACCTGGATCGTGATAATTGGCATTTTTTCTCCTTTAACGGATCGATGTGCAACTAACCTGGCTTCAAAAATAGTTCAAACTACTTAGGTTTTTTTTAGGTCTGCTCGCGCCGGATCACTTAATGACCAAGCTGCTTCATCAACTCTGCGCTGTCAAAGGCACTCACAGCTTCCCGAATTTTTCCGTCTACCAAGTGAGCAATCAGGATACCGACGATGGAGATTGAACGACCGCTGGGTTGCACCCCGGCAAATACGCCTCGATGGGTGCCGCGATAGGTATAGCGCACTACCACGGTATCATTTTCGCCCACAACTTCATCCTGGGAAAAATGAATATCGGGAAAAGCAGTCCGAAACAAAGTCACCCTTTGCTTCAACTGTTCGCGTCCCTGGGTCAGCCCGCGCGCCTGAGAACTGCCATCAGACTGCACAGGCGCATCCAATACATAATCGCTGGTGTATATTTCGTCTATAACATCCAGTTGGCCTTGATTCAAAACTTGATTAAAATGACGGCCCAGTACAGCCTTGTTATCTTCGACAGACATGTATTCCTTCAATTGGTTGATGATTAATGGGTGGGAGGAGTTACAGCCGGTGAGCTGGACCAGAACTGGTCATACTCGGTGGCGCCGTCACCAAAAATAGCGC
Source organism: Chloroflexota bacterium (assembly GCA_026390035.1). Lineage (GTDB taxonomy): Bacteria > Chloroflexota > Anaerolineae > Anaerolineales > Villigracilaceae > UBA5195. The sequence continues at coordinate 15,051 of JAPLGT010000167.1, read as the reverse complement.
CCTTACCAGCGATTACCTTGCCATCCTGCCAGCGCAAGACATGCACAACTTCAATGTCCATCGTCTTTTCGGCCTGGTTGGCACGGTTACCACGGTTACGTGTAATATCCGCTGAATATTCGCCGGTTACGATCACTTGCCCAGCGATGTTATCCATGTGAAAACTGCTGCCCGAAAGCTGCCCAACGGTGCCCATAAATGCCAGGAACTCATCCCGCCCAAAATACCAGCCGGAAAGCCGGTTATGACCTGGCACTTGCCAGACCATTTCCTCGGCCCAAAACTGCTTGATGCGTTCCATATCGCCGGAGGCCAGGGCGCCGTATGCTTCCTTGACGTGCTCCGGGGTTATACCTGCTTTAACGGTAGCCATACTCATTCCACCTTTGCTCGCTGGCTTATTCGGCCAGGCGGGCGGGGATATCTTTCAGTTTGAAGACTGACCAAAAATAACGGTCTACATTGTGCTGGTCGCCGGTATGTACGTGCACATCAAAAATCTTGCCATCCTTCATGCCGTAGGAAGTGCAGGTGGGAAAATTAAATTCTTCGTTACCGATCTTGCCGTGGCCCATGTGCTTCTCAATCACGGTGCCATCATCCAACACGCCGAAGTGAACATTATCAACCTGGATGCCAGCCTTGAAGAGCGCGCCGAAGAATGCAATCACTTCGTCCACGCCTTCAATCCGTGCGGAAAGCGGGTGATGCCCGGGCATCGTCCAGCTCATGTTGGGATGGAAAATTTCACGCTTGATGCTTTCCATGTCCCCTTTCCCAAAATAATCGTACATCTTGAAAACTAATTGTGTATTATCCATGCTTATCTCCTTGTATAGAAATGTGAATTTTCGAAGTGAAGTTACGTTGAAACAAGCTGAGTTACAGCCTGGCAAAACCTGGAGAATACTTGAATGGCTCAACCGTGGCATTGTAGGAAACAATTTCCAATCCAAATGCATTCTGGCTGCTAGCCCGCACAACCCAGCGTTGGGTTGCATCCATCGAAACCCGCTTGCTCTTGGGCTGCGGGGCAATCCACCAAGAAGCCTGCCAGCCAACGAGAATATCCAGGACAAACTCGCTGCCGCTGGGGGTAATTTTGACTTCATTGACAAAGTGGTTTTCATCGAAGAAGATGGTGGTGACACGGTCGTACCAAACCTTGAACGAAGCCTTATCCTTAATATCGCCATCCGGGAAAGACATCACCAGCCCTTCCTTGGCCAACATGGGATAAACCTGCTCGATCGGAATATGAAAGTCCAGCGCCTGATACCAGGCGGCGACAAAATTTTGGATTTGCTGATCTGTAATCGTGCTCATATTATTTTTTCCTTTTGTGTTTGGGGTCTGCTGGGCCGGAATTCTCCTGCGCCCAAGCATTCTTATGAATTGGGCGTAAAACCGAGCATGCCCGTAAAATGATAAGCTGCCTTGCCATCTTTGAAAACAAAAATGTCATAAACATGCGCCACACCGGCCGCCACCCGCACACTGGCTTCAAACATGATGCCGTGCTCGGTTTCCATGAACTTATCGGTGGTGACCAACTTCAAGCCACCCAACCCGGCCAGGTAGCCGCTAAAATGTTTGAGCAGTGCCTGGCTGCCTTCAACGTGTAAGCCGTAACCAACCAGCTCCGCATCCGGCAGGTATTGCGATCCTACCAGCCCTGCCACATCACCAGCCTCAAGAAAAGCCACCTGGCGCTCATAAAAAGCCTTGCCAAATGTTTTATTCTGATCAGATACCATTAAATATCTCCTTATTGTCCACAGGTATTACCCACCCGCTCTGGGTGAGTGTCTGACTCTAGCACCAGGTCAAGCAGGAATGGCCCCGGCGTAGACATCATCTGCTGCACAGCCGCACCAATCTCCTCGGGCTTCTCTACACGAACGCCAGGAACGCCCATACCCTGGGCCAGGTTAACAAAATGAAGCTGAGGATACGAAAGATCAAAACTCAACGGGAAGTCATGCTTCGGAATATTCTGTTCCTTCCAATATTCCGTGATGTTTAGCTGCAGCAGACGGTAAGATGAATTGTTACAAATTACGAACTTGGCATCCACGTTATGGCGGGCTGCCGTCCATAAAGCCTGGATGGTATACATGCTGCCGCCATCACCGCTGAACCCGATCACGGTCTTATCTGGGTTGGCCAACTTGGCCCCAATCGCGCCAGGGATGCCCACACCCAGCGAACCACCGCGAGTCAAGAAATACTGCCCGGTGCTGGTGGGCGGGAAATACCGCACAACCGCCGGTGAACTGGTTAAAGCTTCATCAAAGATGATGGTATCCTGGTCCAAATGCGGGGCCAGCTCTTCCATGAAACGCGTCATTTTTAACGGCACAGATTCGCGCACAGCCCGGTCAGCCTCAAAAGCGGCTGCCTGACGCGCTGCCTTGGCTTGCCCAAGCTCGCTGCCACGCGCACGGGCTGAGCTCTTTTGCGCATTGGTCATGATCTCGTCCAAGGCCTGAGCCAGCAGCGCCAGCGTCAGCTTCGGATCTGCAGCCACACCAATATCTACGCGGTGGTTTTTCGCAATTTCGTATGAATTCAAATCAATATGATAAACCGGGGCATCCTTAGCAAAAACGCTGCCCAATTCAGGGAATACTTCCGGTACGATGTAGGTGCCAACCACCAGGTTGGCATCACCCTTTTGCAGCAAAGGCAGGCTGTTTTTACCGAACATGTGCCCGGTCATACCCTGATACTGGGGATGTGTGTAAGACATGTTCAGTTCGCCTGAGTCCGCTTCCCAGACCTCGGCACCGATCAATTCTGCCACCCGCACCAGCTCAGCCGATGCGCCAGAATAGGCCACGCCATCACCCACAAAAATAATCGGGGCTTTGGCCTTGGCCAGGCCTTCAGCCATCTGCCGGATAACCGAGGCTTCAGGAACAACACGGGTTGAAGGAATCAGGGTTGGGAAAACATCTTCCACGGATACCGCATCCAGGATATCGGCTGGCAAACAAACATACACCGGCCCCATGGGTGGGGTGGCAGCAATCTTGATGGCCCGCCGCAAGGTCCGCAAAAGCGAGGCCGGATGCAGAACCATGGTCGCATACTTGGTGACCGGTTCCATCATCCCAACCAGGTCGCCAGCCATCTGGGCATCCATGTTCATATACTTAACGCCCGAGTCGCCGCCAATAATTACCAGCGGCGAATGCCCACGCTTGGCCTGGTAAATTGCACCAACCGCGTTTCCAATTCCGGGGGATGAGTGTAATTGTACAATCGTAGGTTTTTGTGTCGCGCGCGCATATCCATCCCCTGCCATGACCGCGATGGTCTCCTGCAGAGTCAGGATGTACTTCATTTCAGGGTATTTGGAAAGATCGTCCAGAAACCCCTGCTCCACAGTGCCCGGATTCCCGAACATGTGATTCATGCCATCAGCTAAAAACTGTTCAAGTATGGCTGAACGGCCAGTCTTATCAGTCATGAAATTCCAATCCTTAAAACGCTAAGCAAAATATTAGAAGCCGGAAATCAAAAACAAATTACAAGTTATTCTTGATACACATAAATATTGCAGGAATCGTGCTCACCAAAGATATTCTGGCAATTCAAAAATATCAATCGGTATGCAACCTACTCCCGCAATGAATTTTTATTATTTAAACAAACTGATGACTGATCGAAAAACCGTCAAAATCGATCCTAAACTACCAACCGTAGCGCTTGAGACCATTCTCGAGTACTTCAACGATCAGTTCACCCACCAGTTGAGAATCCTGGGTTGAGCGGCCGGTCAGGAAGGGGTAATCGAGAATAGTGGATAGGGTGTGTCCAACGCCACCATGGTACTGGCCATCAGGACCCACTGCGTCACGCAGGATATATTCCAGGGGGTAGAACGGTGTGCGGAAGTTGGCGCTGGTGTTCATCGGCTGGCCATCATAGCCATACATCTGGGCAAAACCGGTGCCATCCTTCCAATCATATTCACGAGCGTGGCCGGTGACATGCTTGCCCCAGATGATGCTCTTGCGCTCGGTCCAATCGCGGGCAAAAGCCAGGGTCGTCACGCAATAGCACTCGGCGGCAATCAGCTTACCCTGGGCCAGAAAGCCAAGGACCACATCGTGCAGACGTTCATTATTGACCATATCGGCCATGGGACCACTACCACCAGGCAGCAAAAGCGCATCGTACTTCTCCAGTTCCTTCCAGCAAGCAGCGCGCTTGGTGTTGTAAGCTTCAAGCTCCTTGCCAAAATCCGGTCCATTGAAGTACGGCATCTGCGGGAACCACTCAGAAAGATTGATTGGGGTCTCTAGCAAGCTAGACTCGTGGATCTGGCGGGTGCGAGTAGCATAGTGCTCGTCAGTCACAATCTTGTGAAGCGGCGGATCCATAAAGCCAGGTTCCATGCTGGGTGGCAACGCTGGTGGTTTGCGACCGAAGGGCGTCATAAAGTCGAGGGTATAGCCGCGCTGGATCAGAACATCATAAGGACCAACTAACTCTTCGCCCCAATAGCCCCACTCGGACAAACAAACCAAAACCTTCTTACCCATTAAATACCTCCTTGATGCTCATGAACGACGATGGTTTATCATTTATTAGATTATTTAGCGTCAATATATCATAATTAATGTTATAATTCAAGTACCAAAATAAGGGTATTCGCGCTAGTTCCAAATGTCACAATAAAAACCGCCAAACATCACTTCTCCCCCGAATTCCCATCCCCACTTCATATTAAAGGATCATTGCCATGCCCAAAAAACCTGTCAAAACATCCGTAAGTGCCAGCGATCCTAATTCGCTGCCAGCCTCGGTCAAAGTCACGTTTAGTTTTCCTGCTGACGGATCCATCGAGAATATCGCCCTATGCGGAGATTTTAACGACTGGAACAAAAGCAGCCACCCCATGAAAAAGCAAAAAGATGGCAGCTTCAAAATCACACTCACACTCCAAACCGGACGCCAATACGAATATCGCTATTACCTGGGTGATGAGCACTGGGAAAACGACCCGCAAGCTGGCACGTATCGCCCTAATGAATTCGGCAGTCACAACTCGGTCATCAACCTGGAAACTGCCCCGCAAGGATAAGAAATCAACCTGATTATCCAAAAACATAGCCTGACCAACCACCCAAAAAGCCGCACGCGCCCTTCGAAATCTGCAAGGAAAAATCCTGGCTGGCTGCACCAACCCACTCAACACATATAACCCCCGCTGCGACACCGTCACCGCCCATCACAAGGGCGGTGATTTTTTGCTGCCTGCTTACATCATCGCTTAAACAACTATAAGCTAATCCGTAAGCAGGGTACACAATTGCTTACAGATTGCTAAGCGAGCACATAAGCGTTTCTCAACAAATGCCGAGGCAATGTTCAACAAATGCGGAGAGATAAATCTGCGTTTCACCGATGCGTAAATTCAATTATTGTGCTATAATTAATATAGGGTATGGTGTTGCAAACACCTCAAATAACACCGAATAATCAACGTCCCAAGAATTCGCGGGACTGCATAGTATGCTCGATAAAAGGCAACTCTGGCGAAAGCCAGATACGCAAAGTTTTGGATCTGCCGCCGCAAAATCACCTTCACAAATAGGTGTGCGGCCATGATTGCCAGACCGTTCAAGAGCACAAAGACAATTTTTGTGTTTCCCGGCCCGGCTCCTATCTTTTCGGCCGGGTTTTAATTTACCCACATGCCGATCATTCAGGTAAGTCAATCAGGAGATGAAGTATGTCAAAAAAATTGGTTTTAGTACTGGTAGCTCTCTCCATATTCGCCATGGCCTTCGCCCTGGCAGCTACCCCAGCCCCAAAAAAGGCTTCAAGATTAGCAGGGGCTTATTTTTCCAAAAATAATCTGATTGTTAAGTTCGATGTATTCGGTTTTACCAAGAAAGACAGCATGGCAGCCTCCATCACTGTCAACCAAATCGTCTATCCTTTATCTTGTAAATTTGACGGATCCAAGCATGTCTCCTGTGTTGCAATCGCATTTAATCGTTTTAAAGGTCTGAACGCCCACATCTGGTTCGCTGATAACGTCTCGTACCTCAAGCTGCCGAAATAACTCCGGCGCCGCTAAAACACTTCAAAACGAAATCCCCCAGGCAACCCTGGGGGATTTCGTTTTTCTTGATTCCATTCATCCAGACATCCAGCCCTGTAGCACAGCAACCTGACGCCTCTGCATCTGCCATGCGCCAGGGTTTCGCGGAAAATTTACATCAAAAAACGGCTGTACAGATACCTGATTTTCTAAACTTATTTAAACAATTGATTAGTGATAAATAAGCGTTCTGCTAATACGGTCTGACAATTCTTTTGATATTATTTTGTTAGAAATACAAACAAAGCTTTTGATCACCATCTGGTTTCCCCTGCAAGCGGCCCGGATGCAAAAGATCGCACCTGGCGAAAGCCGCCCACAGAAAAGCCAGAAATACCTCCGATGCCTTAGGGGACAAAGAAGACCCGCTCAGCAAGCACTGCAAAGCGGCCAGTTATTGCCAGGACGCCCGGAAACACAATGTTGGTCTTTTGGTTCCCAGGTCTGGCTCACACTCACAGTCGGGCTTTTGGGCCCGCTGCCATTCAAAGAACGCAAAGGGAAATATGAAATGACAAAAAAATTGGTTATCCTGTTAGTAGTAATCTCCATCCTCGCCATGTCATTTACCATGGCAGCAAAAGCCGTCCCCCCGACCGCTCAAAGGGCCATCCGACTCGCAGGCGTATATTTTTCTAGAAACACGCTGATTGTAAAATTTGATGCCTTTGGGATGGACAAGAAACAAAACATGGTTACCTCAATCACAGTTGATCAGAACCCTTACCAAATGAAGTGCGTGTATGACGATCTCAAACATGTCACCTGCAAAGTAGCCAACTTTAACCGCTTCTCTGGTCAGAACGCCCACATCTGGTTGGTTGATAGCACCTTCTACTTCAAAGTGCCCACCAAATAATTAGAAACAACCAGGCCAAACGCTTGGCTACAAGTCAGCCCTACGGGGCGACCTCACGACGATCCGGCGGGGTTGACTTGCACTAAGTTGAAAACTTGCCCAACCAGGTAGGAAATCCGGCAAAGATAATCCCCCAGGACCAACACTGGGGGATTATCTTTGCCAGCAGACACCCATGGACAGGGCCTTTTTCGCCAAAAGATCAACAAATGTTGAGGAAGAAATCAACACTTAGCGGATAAATATACTCCTGAAACCTGATAACCTATGAAAAGAGTTTTTTTTCGCTCAATACGCAAAAAAGACCACTGCCCTTTCATATTTCCCGGCCCGGCTCGCCCAAATAACCGTCTGCTTCGCAGGGACGTATTTTTCTGAAAACATCTTGGTAGTCAAGCCTGATGCTTGCAGGCTAACCAGGAAACAAAGTCGCCGATCACATGCACTCTAGCGATGACGACCTCAAGCACAGCACCTGCAAAGCGCCTAACTTTAAGCGCTTCTCTGGTCAAAATGCTCACACCTGGCTGGTTGATAGCCGCCTGTATTGGAAAGTTACAACCAAGCAATAGTTACACAACCACTAGATACCAGACTGCAAGTCAGACCGGCGGGGCGACCTCACGACGATCCGGATGGGCTGACTTGCACCTGGCAAAAAACTCCCCGGGGAAAGCAATTGACAATCAGCGACGTACAGCTGAAAAATAAATCGACCTATCACTCTGCACCCTGGCTAACCTTGGGACCAGAATTTTCATGGCGAATTTCAAAACTAGTATCAAATTCTAATTTACAATAGAATTTGATACTTGTGTTTGTGGTAATAACGTGATAATATGGACTTATATCAGTATCAGTTCATATTTACTTTATGGCGTTGGGGTAACAACTGAATATTGCACGGAAATGGAAGCGATGACCCAGGAGTTTTTTTGGTCGCTACGTTCTCTAATAATATAGAGACGTGATCCTGGAGAGCTAATAGCGAAACCGGCCACAAGGCGAGGCGGTTTCGTTTTTATTTGTTAATCCGGGTATATGCCAGAAGTTTGTCTTTATTAGTAAAAACTGGCCTAATTCTTTATTTGTGATGATATTTGACAGGGCTTTTGACAGGGCTGCCAACTTTAGAAGTATGAAGTAAACGTAATAATTCTTTATTGTTTGAAGATTTTTGACAGGGCTGTAAACTTTAGAAGTATAGAATAAATTGCATATTTTTTTTGATGGAGGCGATGACCCAGGGATGAAATGATTGCCAAGCCCTCTTTGTAATAACCCATAAAAGAGGTGTTTTCTCTGGATAGCCAATAGTGAAACCGGCCACAACAGGTCGGTTTCACTATTTTAATAATGTATTCTGGCCCTGAAAAGGACCTGGCCAGATCATGCTTTTTATGGAAATTTCTGGTAACATTCTTGACTATTAACATCAAAACTCCCACTCCCTGCATGGGATGCTGAAAAGGGTAATCACATGAATGTGCGCCTGTGGACCATCATACTGATAAGTGTATTTTTAATATCTGCCTGCGGCAGCCAGAAAATTACACCACCCAGCCTACCCGTCACGCCAGAAATCAAATCCACGTCAACAATTATCCCCCAAACAGTTATCCCATCAGTCACCCCAACACCCACTCGTATTTCGCCTACGCTCACGCCTTCCAGCACTTATTTCGTCTCAATCGATGGCAGCGATGCCAACCCAGGCAATCAAGACACTCCCTGGAAAACCATTCAGAAAGCGGTAAACATAGTCAAGCCGGGGGATAAGATTATTGTGCGCAAAGGCGTTTACCTTGAAAGCATCAAGATCACCAAAAGCGGTTCGGCTGCTCATCCAATTACCTTAACCAGCTACCAGGATGAATTAGTCACCATCGATGGAAGTGACAAAATTGCGCTTTACAGCCTGGGGCCAGTCAGTTACTGGAACATCGAAAGCCTGAAATTTACCAGCACCAATAAACATACCATCAGGTTTGGTTGGTTTTTAGAAGCAGCCACAAGTTTCATCGCCATCAGGAATAATTTTATTAATGGGGCCATTTTTACGATTGGAAACAATCAATTATTTGAAAATAATGAGATTGACGGCAGCGGATATTCTTATGCCGATGGCTATGGAGGTATTAATGATTCTAACGGTGGCCTGGGTGACAATGCCACCCATCATAATATCTATCGTGAGAACTACATCCATGATTTTTCTAATTCCAACGCTCGCGGAATTTGGAGCCAGGGTAGAACCCACGATATCTTAATCGAATACAACCGGATAGAAAATATTTGGAATTCGGGATTGGGGCAATGTATTAATCTGGATGCCGGCGAAACCGGGTTGGTTCAATGGCGACAAGTTGTCAGTAAAAACACGCTTGCCAATTGCGGCTATACGGGCATCCAGCTTGAAAATGTCTTCGATAGCCAGGTCGAAAAAAACCTGATCAACGCAAAAAAGGGGAGCAAAGCCGGCATCGTCGTGATTAACTACTCGCCTATTACCGGCTGCGGGGTCGGTGGCGAAAATAACCAGTACGGTGATACGGACGGCAATAGTGATTGTACCGGCGAAATCACCAATAACATCATCCAGCAAAATATTATTGTTACAGAAGCTGCCTGGGGTTGGGGTTATGGTGGCTTGGTAAACTGGGGAGCGGGCGGTTTAAAAATCATCAACAACACGATCTATGCTGCTAACTCGGCCGGAAATGCGGCCATCAATTTCCAATCGCCGGCTGCAGAATCCAACCAAACAATCATTCAAAATAATATTCTATATAATGGTAATGGCCCGGCAATCTGCGCGCTAAGCTACGACTCATTCATTCAGGATAATCATAACCTTTTATACCGAAACAATTCCGATACAGTCTATGGCCTCGGAATCAATTGCCAGGGATCCTTATCATTGGCAGATTATAACAAAACCACCGGAAAAGGCGAACACTCCATTCTGGCTGATCCGCAATTCATCAACCCCGCTGAAGACGATTTCCATCTTAACATGACCAGCCCTGCCATTGATGCCGGCGCCGACCAGGATATTAATACGGATATAGATGGAATTAACAGGCCACAGGGCAGAGGCTTCGATATTGGGGCGTATGAATTAGTCGGACCCTGATCCCCAGCAAAAGCCCAGCCACAAAAAGACTCATTCACCCCCTTCCCGCTTTTTGGGGAAGTGGGCCGGGGGTATAAGTTATCGCCTATACCTTGCGAGACCGGACAGGATGTTGAAGCGTCCCCCAAATCGGAGATTGCCGCAAAATGGTCCCACCCAGGGGCCTGATCCCATCAGTTTGTAGCTCTTGCGGGCCGGATCATTCGTCACCAATACTTCGATCACTATTTTTTATCAATAAATCATACTTTTTATCACTCCATAAACTGGATTTGGGGCATGGAAACTCACCCCGCCCCGGTGCTATCCTATCATCATGATAGAACAGCACCGGGGTTTTTCATACCCAAATGAACCACTGCTTGTGATGACCTTTTTCACCTTGCTGATAATTTACTAAGGAGCAATCTCGTGTCAAAGAAAAAAAATGATGTTGTCCAATTTTCCCGTAGAGATTTTTTGAAACTGAGCCTATTGGGAGCCGGAGCCATTACCCTATCCAGCTCCCAATTGTTCAACGCTGTTTCCAATGCAAAAGCAGGTGGACCCTATACAGAAGTCTATCCGACCAGCCCATTGATCCTTGCCCCATTTGTTGATGCACTCCCGATCCCAAAGGCACTTGCTCCAGTTCCATCGTCGGTCTACAACACCTGGGCAAGCGTTCCCGGCCCTGGCGTTGGCAAGCAGAACTCCTTCGGCAATGAGCACCATCAGATTTGGCCAAGTTCACTCGGGTTACCCGACCCGATCGTCTACCAGATCAAATTGCAGGTCAATACCCATGACTTTACCTCATCCCAGGTACTGCCTATCGACAATTTGGGACAGCCAACCAGCTCATTCGACGAGGCAGGCAACACTTATCCAGCAGGAACAGTTCGTTCATTGCCATCCAGCACCATCTACGGCTTCAACGGCACCTTCCCGGGCCCGCGTATCAATAACGAGTATGGCAAACCATCCTTGGTGCGCTTCGAGAACCACCTGGATGAGAATCCGCTCAACCTCGACCGCCAGGACTTTGGCGCTCCAGACTACTCGTTCCTGACCCACCTGCACAACGCCCATACGGCGCCTGAGAGCGATGGCAACCCGAATTACACCATGAATTATGGACCAAAGGACAGGGGCTACAAACCAGGCACCTGGTGCGATAACCTGTATCTTAACTGGCCTGCTGGCGGCGACTCGCGCGAGAAACAGACCTTCTTCTGGTTCCATGATCACCGCATGGATCAGACCGGTTCAAATGTCTACAAGGGTATGGTTGGGCTTTACCCAATCTACGATCCCGAGAATAACAAGGATATGGGCGATGAGACCAAGGGCCTGCGCCTGCCCGGTGTGCGCACCAACAACCCGGATGGCTCCTTCGATGTCGACTACGATATCCCGCTGGCTTTCTACGACTGCCGCATGGATGATGGCATCACCCTGCATAACGACATTCACGATGCCGATTTCCCGGCTGCCGGAAATCCCCGCACTCATCCAGAATGGTGGGGCAAGACCTTCTTCAAGCATTTCCCCAACCACGGTTTCGTCGGTGATATCTTCACCGTCAACGGCAAGGCCTACCCCACGCTCACGGTCAACCGCCGCAAGTATCGCCTGCGCTTCCTGGATGCCTCGATTGCCCGCATCTATGAATTCAAGCTGATGCGCTCCCCGGGCGGACCGGTGGCAGCCAAAGATCTCGGCTACATCGGTGACGACCTTCAGGGACAATACCGCATTCCAGATGGCGTGCAGTGCATGCAGTTCACCCAGATCGCCTCTGACGGCGGCTTACTGCCCAACACGATCGTCCGTGATTCGTTCGAGCTGTGGCCCGCCAAGCGCCGCGAGTTCATTGTTGACTTTACGAAATACGCAGATGGAACCCCGACCCAAAAAGGCGATGTGATCTACCTGACCAACGTGATGAGAATGCCCGATGGACGCATGTGGTCCAACTCATCCCGCTTCTCACCCGACCCAAACTACAAGATCCCCGTCCTACGGATCGTGATTGGCGACGATGCTCCCGATAACAGCCTGATGCCCAGCCCCACCACCGTCCTGCGCGAACTTCCGCCCATGCCGGTCATCACACAGGCCATGCTGGACAACCGAAGTATCTTCGAAGTCCAACGCGGCAGTTTCGGAGGCGAGGTCGAATGGCTGATCAACGGGGTTCCCTTCGACCCAACCTTCCCGGCCACCAGCCTGAAGAACCCCGCGGGCAATACACCACTTGCCCAACAAATCAAGGGCAGCTCCAACGTCTGGGAGATCCGCAATGGCGGCGGCGGCTGGGTCCATCCGTTCCACTTGCATATGGAAGAACACCGCGTCATCATGCGCAACGGGAAAGTCGTCCCTCCAGCCGATTCAGCCCACCCGGATGACAACTCGCGAGAGGATTTGATCAATCTCGACCCAAGCGAATCGGTATTTGTTTGGCGGCAGTTCAGAGACTTCGTCGGGCCCTATGTGGCGCATTGTCACAACCTGGCACATGAAGATCACGCCATGATGTTCGGCTGGGAGATCATCCCTGCTCCTGATGTGGCGCCAGTCGCCAACGCGGGCGGTCCTTACTCGGTCTCTTCTGCTGGAAAAATAACCTTGACCGGCAGCGCCACCGGCACCACCCCCATCACCTATCTTTGGAGTGCCAGCGCCGGAACCTTCTCTGATCCTACCAGCCTGACCCCGCTCTACACTGCGCCTGTCGTGGCAGCCAGCACAATCGTTAACCTTTCGCTCACGGCTACCAACGCGGCAGGGTCAGGGAATGCAAGCGCCACAATTACGGTGAACCCGCTGGTAATTGCCGACACTGTCACGATCACTTCGTCCGTCTACAAAATATCAAAGAAGACTTTGACCATAACTGCCACATCCAGCAGCGCCAGTGCAGTCTTAAAACTCGCCGGATACCTGACCACATCCGCCGTCATATTTAATCCAGCGCTGCTGGGCAATACCTTCACGAAATCTAGAAAAGGCGGGTGGAGCCTCACCTTAACTGGCGTGCCACAACCCGCTGCTGGAACTTCTGGAAATGCAGGCTTGCAAGTTAATTCCAGTCTGGGTGGCATCAGCCCGAAGACTGCGCTGCAATCCGTTACAAAATAATAAGTACCCCTTAAAAGTGATTGACGGGTGGCATGTTCAGTGCCACCCGTCAATCATTACCAGACTCCCAGAGGCTAAACCATGATACTCAATACTTTCCCCAAGAAACTCGCGCTTGCAGCCCTGATTGCTTTCGGCGGTATCGTGTGGCTCAACCGCTTACACGAATTTTTTTACTCCCGCAGCGCAATTCAATTTCCGCCTGTTTCAAACTGGTTGCGCGATGCCCTGATCGTTCTGGTGCCTGTCATGCTGGCAGTTTGGATTGGTATGGGGCTGGTGCAATGGATGATTGATCGTTTTGGACAGCGATTGTCTCTATCGACACAGTCGATACTGGCAGCAGCCATCCTTGGAGCGCTGACTTCTTTAGCCACCATCGTGATTGAAGCCAATCGAGTTTTTCAAACCGGGATTGGAAGTGAATTTAATTTTTTGGCAAATATTTGCGGCAGGCTTTACCCGAATGGCAACCCTCTGCTCAGTATTCTGAACTGGCTGCTCCCGGTTACTCAAGCCTTTCGGTTTCATATCTTAATCCAGGATGGGGCCAATCTGGCCCTGATTAACCTGGGAATTACCATTTTTCTCATATTAATCCTTGAAGGTTTCGAAAGTAGAAGAAATTCTTTTCATCTCGAAACAACATGAATACCTAACTATTGGGCTGGATTTTTCAACCTTGTTTCCCCCGGAGCACGCTTTGAATCGCAAAACCCTTTCATTTACACGCTTATCGCTTGCTCTGCTCATCAGCATTATCGCAAGCGCCTGCGCTCTTACCTCTCCCCTTAAAGGCAACGTTTATTCATCCACCGCCCTGGCCGCAGAAATAAATTTGACCGATCATAACGGGCAACCCTTTAAGCTAAGCAGTTTCCGGGGAAAAGTTGTGCTGGTCTTTTTTGGCTTTTCATCTTGCCAGACTGAATGTCCCGGGACAATGGCAATCATCCGCCAGGCACTTCAGACAGACGGCCTGACAGCCCAAGATGTGGAAGTGGTAATGGTCAGCACGGACCCTGGCAATGATACCCCGCAGGCGATGAAAGAATTCATGGGCCGCTTCAATCCCTCATTTCTTGGGCTGCTCGGCACACCTGATCAGCTGGCCAAAAGCTGGCAGGATTACTCCGTGGCAGTTCAGGATGGCGGCGAGACGCATTCCAGCTTCACTTATGTCGTCGATAAACAAGGCAATCTAAAATCCTGCTCGCCGGGCAATAAGGGCAAATCGCCCGCTATGCGCTGAATAAAGCGGATGCTGGCGGGAACAACAGCTCTTTTTCGTGCCATTCGTCCATTCGGCACTTATTCGTGATAAAACCACCCACAGTAACCCCCGAAATTACTGCGCCTGTTACCCACAAGCCACCGGCAGCACAGATTAAATAATTATGGCTCTCATCAAATAAGTGCATGACAATCAACCAGCACTATTCTGAGCGCTCAACCTTACGCCTGCACGTGAGTTTTTAGAAGAAACTTCGTGCCATTCGTCCATTCGGCACTTATTCGTGATAAAACCACCCACAGCAGCCCCCGCAATTACTGCGCCCGTTACCCACAAGCCACTGGCAGCACAGATTAAATATTTATGGCCCTCATCAAGTCAGTGCGTGACAATCAACCAGCGCTATTCTGAGGCATCAACCTTACACCTACACGCTATTTTTTTAACAGCTCTTTTTCGTGCCATTCGTCCATTCGGCACTTATTCGTGATAAAACCACCATCAGCAGCCCCTGCAATTACTGCGCCCGTTACCCACAAGCCACTGGCAGCACAGATTAAATATTTATGGCCCTC